>JAYUCP010000417.1:0-4060 GCA_043740245.1 Acidobacteriota bacterium
CCCGTCGCCGTGTCGGGGCCGACCGTCGCTGGCAGACCTCCGTGAATGCCGCTCACGGAATTGCAGCTTCCGGTCGTCACGTCGCGCGCGGTCTTCCGCAGAATGTCCTTGATCTCCGCCGGCGTCAGCCTCGGACAAGCCTGCTTGATCAAAGCGGCGGTCCCAGCCAACTGCGGCGCGGCGGCAGAGGTGCCACTGAAGGCCGCCCAGCCGTCTGTGCTCGTCGTCTCATCGCCGCTCGGATGCGTCAGGCCCGCGTTGCCAGTATCAATTGTGTCGCCCGGCTCGAGCGGCAGCATGATGTAGATCGCTTTCGGCAGCAGGCCGACCAGCCCGCACACATCCGGCACGCGCCGTCCCGGATAGACGCCACTCATGAAGCCGCTCGCATAGTTCGACGCCTGGAACGTGCCGTCCGGCTTCATAAACGCGCCGCCGGCAGAGATCACGTCGGGATGCTGGCCTGGGAATCCGGCGCTGCCATTGCCTGCCGAAAAGATGACAGTGATCCCGGAAGCCACTGCCGCCGCAACAGCGGCGGCCAGGGCCAGATTCGCCGCCGAGAGTGGCCCAGTCGGCACACTACTACCCCAGCTACAAGTGATGATGTCCGGTCTGAGCGCGACGGCGGCGTTGAACCCACCGATCGCGTTGACGAAGTTGATCTTCACCGGCAGCAGTTCCGCATCTGGCGCGACAGCGAAGATGTTGGCCGATTCGCCGGTGCCGTGCCCGACTTCATCGTTCAACGGAAGGGTCGCCGCCGGCCCCAACACCACGGGCGAGACTTTGTAGCCGCGCTCGACGAAGAACGGGTGCTTGAACCAGCCCGAATCCGCCATGGCCACCTTGACGCCTTTGCCCGTGATGCCGGTGCGATGCGCGCGGTCGGCGTTGCAGCCCAACGACACGCCGGCGGGCACGTCCAGATGCCAGTAGGCTTTGGCCGGCGCGAACATCGAGGGCGCATGGAAATAGCGCGCCTCTTCCAGCGCCACGCCTTCCAGCACGTCCTCGAACTGCGTTCCTTTGGTGGCAATCAGGCCGGACAGATGAGTGTCCGGGCAATCGAGGAAGGTGGCGTGATCGTCCTCACCCGGGCCTTTCACCGTCGCCCGCTCTTCGGCCACGATCTTCGTGTTGAAGGCGCGCTGATAGGTCGCGACGCTGCCGGCGATGTTGATCGTGGTCGGTGAAATCTGCAGCACGTCGAAGCCGGCCTCGCGCAGCTTGGCGGCGGCCCGCTGCACCAGCCCTTGCTCCGAGAAGAAGTTGAGCGCGGTTGCGGCTTGCACCTGCTCTTGCGCGTCGAAGAGCGAAACTCCGCCGATGGAATGCGGTGACGCCTGCGCATAGATGATTTTGGGGATTTTGGGCGCCGCCGTGGCGGCAGCCTTAGTCGCTTTGACTTTCTTTGCTGGCATACGTGTTATCTCCTTTGAATGGGAATGGGGCCTCCCCCGCGCCGGCCAAAGCAACCGAGTCTGTAGCCAACACGGAGTAGGACTGGATTTCAGGAAAGGGCTACCAGTTGACATGGTCGCAAACTCGCTGGCGGCCCGCTTTCAACTAATAATGGAAAAACCAGGCAAAACGTTTCAGCGGCCAGGAACTGGCGGAGGCGCGCTACTGCCGGATGAGAAACTTTTCGACATACTGGCGGAGTTCGGCCAGCGAGGCGTCGGCAATCACGCGAAAGATGCGGCAACGCACGCCGGGCGGAATCAGCGCCGCCGTCGCCGCATCGGTGATGACGAAGGAACTGGCGCGCAGGCCCTTCTGCCAATCCGGCTCACGCGCGTCGCGGAAGTTGATGGCGTCGGGATCGAGTTTGACGGCAGCCAGCACCGTGCGCGCGAATTGCAAAAAGGCCGGCCAGTGCGAAACGACGGTGATCAATTCGTCCGCCGCCGGCGGCTTCTGGCCTTTCAACGCTTCGGGCACCGAGCGCGTGTGGATCAGCAGGCAGGTCAGTTTGGCCGGCAAGGCGGCGGTCGCCATTTCGGCCTGGCCGTAAAGCGCCACCGGCACCGCGCCAACCAGGATGCTGCGGTCTTCGCATTCCTGCGGCCCGGCGCTGACGACGCGGAAGCCGGTGCCCTCTTTGATTTCAGCGACGAGGATTTCGCGGAAGTGCGGGTCGGGATCAATCACCAAAAAATGATCGGGCGGCTGCAAGCGCAGCCAATGGCGCACGCGCGCTTGAATCTGCGCCAGCGAAAAGTTTTTGCGGCGGCAGAGTTCCAGAAACTCGATGATGATGTGATCCAGGTCGAGTTGCGCTTCCAGCGCGCGCTCGGCCTTGAACTCGCGCACGTAAATGCCGCTGCCCGCGCGCATCTCGACCCAGCCCAGCTCGGTCAATTCGCTGTAGGCCGCGCTGACCGTGTTGGCGTGAATCTTGAAGCGGCGCGCCAGTTCGCGCGTGCTCGGTAATTTTTGTCCGGGTTTCAAATCATGGCTGAGAATGGCGAGCTTGATCTGCGCGATCAGTTGTTCGCGCAAGGGCACTTCGCTGTCTTTGGCTAACCAGAGTTGCATGCCTCGCCTTGCTTATTCCAAATACGGCTCAGCGCCATCGGCGGCGCGGGCGGAAAGATTGTTGCGCATGATGTTTCGCGCGCAGGCATTCCAGCGCAGAATCGCGTCATCATTGCCAGCGGGTTTGAGCGGCTCGGCCTTTTCGTAATGCCGCAGCGCCTCGCGCAGCCATTCGTAAGCATCGTGATTCGCGCCCGGCCCGCCTTGTTGCAAACGCACTTTGGCTTGCCGCTCGCAAATCAGCCCGGCGTAGTAGTTGCGCTGATAATCGTCCGTCAAGCGCGGCAAAATCTCTTTCGCTTGGCGCGCGCCCGCCGAGTAACCTTTCGCCATCCGGTCGGTCAGCGCGACCAGCAGCGTCACCAGCGCCTGCTGGTTAGCCGGCTCGATTTCCAGCACATCCAGACAGATGCTCTCCGCCGCGCCTGGTTCGTTGAGCAGTCGGTAAAAATGGGCGCGCTCAAGCGCCGCAGGCACGGCGTCCGGATGAATCCGTTTCAACTCGAACATAAACTCTCCCTCCGGCTCACTGAAGATTCCACAGCAGGTACGCCGCCAGCAACGTGCCGGCGATGGCGCTGCCGTAACACACGACCGCGATCAGTTCGTTCAGATGCTTGATCTGCAAGCCATCGTAAAGCGTGAAGCGGAAGCGATGCGCGCCGTGAAAGAGCGGGAACGAACACAGTCCGAACAGCACCAATCGCGTCAATGGGTGCCGCGCCAGCGCGAGCAAGCTCCCGTAACTCGGCGCGTCGAGCCAGCCCAGCGGAAAGGCCAGCCCAAACAGCAACAGCAGAATCGGAAACGCCAGCGCCGACAGCATCCCGCCCGCGCTGAAGAGCGACCACAAAAACGGCTCATTCGATCTTTTGCCCACAGCTAATTCCTCCCCATCACGAACCAGACGATGACCGCCGACAGCACGACCCAGATCACATAATTCGGCGCGGCAATCATCCAGTCAGCCAATCGCTTGCCGCCCACGCGGATCGGCGGCATCGCCTTCGGCGTCAGGTTAAACCAGGTGATCGAGTGATAGAGCACGAACAGCATTGCGATCACCGTCAACAACACGACCGGCGGCCAGCGCAACCACGCCTGCAATTCCGCGTAAGTCCCCGCGCCCTGCCCCAGCGTCCACACCGTCAGCAACAGCAACAACCCGACGTACCCAACGGCCAGGCTGCTCAATTCGCGCAGGATGAATTTGAACGAGCGCCACTGCTGCGCCCACCACCAGGTCGAGACGCGCTTGCGATACCACTTCGGACGATAGAGATTGTAGGTCGGTGCTGCTCTCATTTTTCACCTCCGTCTTTCTTCCACGGCATCAGCAATGATTTGTACCACTCGGTCGTGGCCTTGATCTTGTATTGCTGAATCGCGCCCGCCGGGTCAACGTGCTTCGGGCAAGCCTTCGTGCATTCGCCGTTGAAGGTGCAACCCCAGATGCCGTCGTGTTGCGAAAGAATGTCCAGCCGTTCCTCGCTGCCCTGATCGCGCGAATCGCCGTTGT
>JAYUCP010000418.1:0-4054 GCA_043740245.1 Acidobacteriota bacterium
CGTGCTAATCTGGCCCGATTCGTTGGGGCTGCGTCCCACGTTCCGCGAAATGGGCAAGCGCATTGCCGCCGAAGGCTACGCGGTGCTCGTGCCGAATCACCTGTACCGCTCGGCCAAAGCGCCGGTCTTCGACGCTACATTCGATTATGCGAACAACCCGGCAGACCGCGAGAAAGCGCATCGTGTCGTCGCGCCCTTCCTCGCGCCGGGCGCGGCAGAGCGCGATGCCAAAGCTTTTGTTGCCTTCCTCGACGCGCAACGGCAGGTGAATAAAAAGAAAAAGCTCGGCGTTCATGGTTATTGTCTGGGCGGGGCGTATGTGCTCAAGACGGCGGCGGCCTTCCCAAGCCGCGTCGGCGCGGGCGCTTCATTCCACGGCGGCTTTCTGGTCACGGCCAAACCCGACAGCCCGCATCTGCTGATCCCGCAAATCAAGGCGCGGCTGTATCTCGCCATCGCCGCGGATGACGACCAGCGCGAGCCGGACGTGAAAGACAAACTCAAAGCGGCCTTGGCGGCGGCGCGGGTGCGCGCTGAGGTTGAGCTTTATCCCAACGCGAAACACGGCTGGTGCGTGCCCGACAACAAACCGGCGGCAGAGAACACGGCGGATGCGGAGCGCGCTTGGGGCAAGCTCCTCGCTTTGTATAAAGCGGCGCTGTAATCACATCACTATCGCAAACCGTTCGAGGAGGAATTCAAATGAAATATCGCAGCGTCGCGCAAACGATTTTCTTGGGAATGCTGTGCTTGTTCGTCGCTCAGGCAGTGGCGAAGCAGGCCGCGCAGAACGCCAAAGTCACTCCGCTGTTGACGCAGGAGTTGGCGGGATTGCCGGGCAAGGAAGCCATGATGCTGACAGTTGAATATGCGCCGGGAACCGCATCCGGCAAACATAGACACAACGCGCACACTTTTGTGTATGTACTGGAAGGCTCGATTGTCATGCAAGTCGAAGGCGGGAAAGAAGTGACGTTGGGGCCCGGGCAGACCTTTTACGAATCACCGGCGGACGTTCACTCCGTCTCAAAGAATGCGAGCGCGACGCAACCAGCCAAATTTCTGGTCTTTTTTGTGAAGGAAAAAGCCGCTCCGGCATCCGTTCCCGTCAAGTAAAGAGCCACGCCGGCGTAAGCTGCCGTGATTGTGCGGCGTGCTGATTTACGACATTGACTGTAACCGCGGGTTCCACGGCTGTGGTGCGTGAAGCAATGCAATCAGAGCGGATTGCGCCACCAATCGCTTGTCATAGTGCGGGACTTTGAAATCGGCCAGCAGGGAATGCCGCAGGCTAGAGGTCAACAATTTCGGCTTTGGTTTCTGTCAGCGCCAGTTCCACCGCTTCGATCTGCGCCAACTCGCGCCAGCTTCCGAAGCGATAAACCTTGGGGCGTTGCAATTCCTTTAAGCCCGAAGGCCGGGTCAGCCAGCTTGTTTCCTTTGGCGATAGCTCCAAACGCCTGCGCGCTTCGGTGTATTGCGTGCTCGTGCCAGCCAGAATCAAGATCAACTGCGAGGGTGCACCATTGTTTGTTTGGTTTGTCATTGGCCGAGTATAACAAACAAACCCAAAGAGCGCAGGAAAGAGATCGGGGAAAGCCATTCATTCCGCTGAACACGGTTTCTCAGCCTCTCCGCAGATGGTTCGACATTGCGGGGCGCTTCTGTGGTATGGTGGCCGCAGTTGAAAAATAACCTCTTTGGTTTAGTAAATCAGTCACGTGCCTTCCTTAACAGACCGCAACGAGCTTTTCCTTCAATCTCAAAGTTTGGTCAATCCTTCAACGCGAGCTTTCTCTTTTGAGCTTTAACGGTGATGCGCCGTCAATTGTGACCGGTGCTATTAGGCTTAAAGAGTTGGCGGTTAGTAACGTTAAGAAGCCACTCGTTGATGCGAGTGTCGAATGTGGCACAGAGGAACCGTTTCCGCAGCGCATTCGGCCGCTTCGATTACCTTGAGAGGAAAATCAAATGTCAGTGAAATTATATGTCGGGAACCTGGCCTTCAATACGACGGAGCAGGATTTGCAGGATGAGTTCAGCCAGTATGGCCAGGTCAATTCTGCCAGTCTGATCACCGATCGTGAGACGGGTCGCTCGCGCGGCTTCGCCTTTGTCGAGTTGGATTCGAAAGAAGCCGCTCAGACGGCGATTCAGAGTCTGAATGGGAAAGAGGTCGGTGGCCGCGCGCTCACCGTCAACGAAGCCAAGCCACGCGAAGACCGTGGGGGTGGCGGCGGTGGACGTGGCGGCTTTGGCGGCGGTGGTGGTGGCCGCAGCCGCTACTAAGCTCGACCAACCATAGTCGTTAGCTAAACACAGGCCGGAAGAGTTTCTCGTTAAAACGAAAGACGCTTCCGGCCTGTGGCTTTTTAGGCAATGTTTGCGGTCTAGCGAATAGGCTTGTCCCAAACGATTTCTTTGCGCAAACGCGGCTTCACGATTTTGCCGTTAGGATTGCGAGGCAGCGAATCGCGGTAAATCTTTAGGTATTGCGGGACTTTGAAATCGGCCAGCAACGTGCGGGCGAAGCGGATGATCTCGGACGGTTCGGCTTGCATCCCCGGGCGCAGCGAAATGACCGCGCCGACTTTTTCGCCCATCACTACGTCGGGCACGCCGATGACGGCGACTTCAAAGACGGCGGGATGCGCTGCCAGCGCGTTCTCGACTTCGACGCAATACACATTCTCGCCACCACGGCAGATCATGTCTTTCTTGCGGTCTACGATTTGAATGAAGCCCTCGGCGCTGATGCGCGCCATGTCACCCGTGTGCAGCCAGCCATTCACAAAGGTCTCAGCCGTTGCCTCGGGTTTGTTCCAATAGCCTTTGACGACGTTCGCGCCGCGAATCAGCAACTCGCCCACGCCGGTTTCAGCATCCGGCTCGAACAGCTCAACCTCTGAAATCGGAATCGGGAAGCCCACCGAATCGGGCCGCTGGCGCGCAAAATCGTGCGGCAGAAAAGTCGCCACCGAAGACGTTTCGGTCAAGCCGAAGCCGTTGCCGACGCGGGCGTTGGGAAAGGCTTCGATGATGCGGCCCACCAATTCGGGGGCCATCGGCGCGCCGCCATACGACAGCCAGCGGATGGCGCGCATGTCGAATTCGGCAAAGTTGGGTTGATTGAGCGCCAGCCAGTAAATTGCGGGCACCGTCGTGATTTGATTGATGCCTTCGTCGCCGATGGCGCGCAGGAAGGCTTGGACTTCAAAGGCGGACAAGATGACGACCGTGCCGCCGCTGCCGAGCGTGGGCAGGAATTGCGCGTTGCAAGCCGTGACGTGAAAGAGCGGAATGCTGATGAGCGTGCGTATGCTGCCATCGCGCGGCAACGGCACGATGCGAAAGCGCGACTCGACAATCGAAAGAAAGTTCTCGTGCGTGGTCAGCGCGCCTTTGGGAAAGCCGGTCGTGCCGCTGGTATAAAAAATCGCGGCCACGTCGCCGCGTTGCAAGCCTTCGATTACAAACGGCGCGCCGTCGGGCAGCGCAGCGCCGGGCAGGAACGAAAAGCGCGCGCCGGAATCGGTGAGGACATAGGCGGCTTCGGCTTCGGTAAAGCGCGTGTTGACGGGTACCGCAATCGCTCCGGCCATCTGAATGCCGAGAAACGCCAAACACCATTGCAATCCATTGCCGAGTTGAATGGCGACACAGTCGCCGGGCGCGCTGCCTTGCGCGCGCAAACCGCCGGCGATACGCGCGGCGGCGTCCCAAACCTGTCGGTACGTCATACGCGGGCCGCCGAATTCGACGATGGCTTCGGCGCCGGGCGTGTGGTCAACGCTGCGGCGCAAGAGTTCGACCAGCGAAGCCGGCAAGTCGTCGTAACGCAGGATGCCCTGGGCGTCGCGGGTGATGCCGGTGTCGTCGAAAGGTTTAATCATGCTTGCTGCGCTCCTATTGGTGATTGTTTCGCTTGGAGTTCGTCAGTTTTTTTTGCGCATTGACACTCACGGTTCTTGAGAATAAATTGCTGTTTTTGAGAATCAGGTTGCCAGTTCAGTGTAGATGCTTGTTGGCATCCCCAATAATTTGAGAATGCGTT
>JAYUCP010000419.1:0-24841 GCA_043740245.1 Acidobacteriota bacterium
CCCCCCCCCCACTACCCCCCCCCCCCCCCCCCCCACTCCACAGCACAAGTTTCAACCGTCGCTACGCGACTCCACAGCCAACGCATTCCCGGCGTTGAAAGACCGGGCTAAGGTCAACCGCCGCTATGCGGCTGAAGCGTTACCGAGAAAGACGACTTGGATAAGAAATGATCCGACACCACCTGAAAGACTCATTGCATTGGCTGCGTCTCTTCTGCTTTAAGCGGCACACGTTTGCGTGGGAGACACAGAAGCTGTCGCGCCGACAGGCACTGGCAGTCTTTCTGAAAGTCTATTCGTGGCTTTTCGTTTTCAGCCTGATTTTGCTGGCTATCTTTGGCTTAGTGTGTGACTGGATGAGAGTTCCATTCAATTGGCAACCAGCATTTACCGAAATGGCCGTAGACACGCTGGTTCTCGGGCCGACCATTGTACTGATTGTGGAGTTAAGCGGCTTGCTAGGCATTGACTTGTTGGGTGGAAAACATGGTCATCTGCTGACTTTCTGCTTACTCTTCATGCCGGGTATTGGGCTGATGATAGGGTCGATTTTTGGGTTGAATTTATCCAACAAGGGCGCAGCGGCACACTTCATTTACTTTTCGGTCTTCTGCACCATCTTTTACACGCTCTTCGATTGGCGTCTTTATTACTGGCCTTTTCATCTGGCGCAATTCTGGCGCGCGCGCCGTAGCGGCAATTGGCTGGCGCGCTTTCGTCATTCCCCAGTGCATTGGGACGAAACGATAGGCGCCCCGTTGCCGTGGCTGAGTTACTGGCTTTTTCGCATTGCCAAAGACGACCGCGATGTAGGGCTGAAAGAAGTGCAGTGGATCACCGCCTCACGCCCCTTCCAAAGCAAAGCTGCAAAAAAAGCGCTGGTTAAACTCGCAGCGCATGATCTCCGGCAAATCAGGACAGTGGCGCAAATGGCACAGGTGGCAGAGACATTAGAGTTGGTACCCAGATTTGTCAGTAGTGCCACGCCTAAACGAAGCGTAGAACGCCATACCAATGTGGCTCTCTTGCGGATTGAGAAGATTGTTGCGCTTGCGCAGGATTATCTGTTGCGCCACACGCCTATTGGACAACACAAAGCCTTGCTCGAACTGCAACGTGAACTGCAAGCCTTCCAACAGGCGATGGCGCTGCTGCCCGCGCCCACCGGCCCCGAATTCCAGCAAGTCGCCGCGCAATGGCAGGCGACGGTCAACACCGCCGAAGCCGAGTTGCGCGCCCGGTTGCCCTTCGGGAATCCGTTCATCGCGGGCAATCCGCTCAAAGAACACGAAGAGAATTTGTTCAGAGGCCGCCGCGATCTGGTCGTCAAACTCGAAGAGGCCATCTTCACCCAACGCCCGGCGCTGCTGCTTTACGGTCGCCGCCGCACCGGCAAAACCTCCACGCTGCTCAACCTGCCGCGCTTGATGAGCAGCCAGTTCGTGCCCGTCTTCATTGATTGCCAGAACGCGCGCTGGGGCGACAGCGATGCGATGTTCTGTTACCACCTGACGCGCGCGCTGCATGACGAGTTGGTTAAACGCAAGCTGCCTCTTCAGCAAGAGGACGGGCTGGCGCAACCGCAAAAGGATGAATTCACGCCGCACGCCTTCACCCGCCTGGACGAATTTCTGGATGAACTCGAAGCGCATTCGCGCCGCCTCGGCAAACAGATTCTGCTGACCTTTGACGAATACGAGCGGCTGGAAGAGGGCCTGCGCGACGGCAAGCTGACGCGCGCCGTGCTCAATCAAATCCGCGCCATCGTCCAGCACCGCGAACGCCTGATCGTGCTCTTTTCGGGCAGCCATCGCTTCGAGGAATTGCAGACCGTCAACTGGTCGGATTACCTCATCAACGTCCAGACGCTTTACCTGAGCTTTCTCACGCGCGCCGAAGCCCGCGAGTTGATCGAACACCCGACGCCCGAATTCGCGCTCGGGTATGCGCCCGGCGTCGTTGACCGCGTGCTCGACCTGACGCACGGCCAGCCGTACCTGGTGCAGGCGCTCGGCTCCGAACTGGTGAATCTCATCAACCGCGAGAAACGCAAAGAGGCTACGCTGGCGGATTTGGACGTGGTGGTTGGGCGCGTGCTGGTGGCAGTCGAGGCGTACTTTGAAAACAACTGGCGCGATTGCAACGAAGCGGAACAGGCCGTGTTGCGTGGCTTGGCTACGCAGCAAGCGGATGCGTTAGCACCTGCGGAACGGCAACGCGCCCTATTGAGTCTGAGCCACAAGGAACTCGTCGAACAACGCGATGGGCATTGGCAATTCACGGTTGAGCTATTTCGGTTGTGGGTGAAGCAAGAAAAAACGGCGGAGATGTTTGCTTTGTCAGCGGCTTGAAAAACGGTTTGGTGCTTGTGACAAAAGGTCAGCGCGTTGCGATTGCGACACGCGCTGGCCTTTGCGGGGCGCAGTCTATTGGGGCCTGGCTAAGCCCGCAATGGATGGTCGGTTCAAAAACAAAAGACGCAAATCAAACCAGCCCGGCCAGGACTGCTGCTTGATTCGCGTCTTTTGCAACTGACCAACGCTCAGACTTCAACTCAACGCACACCTACCGCAGGCACTGGCGTATCACCTGCCTGTCCGTGCGCTTGTACGAGGTAGCTGCCGTTCGTGCTGCGGATGACGTACCAGGTGCCATCACCGGGCCGCCACACTGCAATGTCCGTCTTGCCATCGCCATCGTAATCACCGGGCACCGGCACATCGCCTGCGGCTGCGCTGCCCCAGAGCGTCCCTTGTATCTGCCCGTTGCTACTCTTCAGCACGTACCAGTTCCCTTCGCTGCCGCGCCAGACGGCGAAATCGGCGCGGCCATCGCCATCGTAATCAGCGGGCACGGGCGTGTCTGTGCCAAGGCCCCAGGCTTGCGCCTGCACCTGGCCGTCGGAACTCCTGCGCACGTACCAAACGCCGGTTTGCCGCCGGAACACCGCGATGTCGGTTTTGCCATCGCCGTCGTAATCGGCGGGCACGGCCACATCGTTGAATGGCGCGTTCGGGCTGCCCCAGGTTTGCGCGACAACTTGCCCGTCGGAACTGCGCACGATGTACCAGTTGCTGTCGGATGGCCGCCACACCGCCAGGTCAGTCTTGCCATCGCCGTCGTAATCGCCGGGCACAGGGATGTCTGTGCCCAAGCCCCAGACTTGCGAGACGACCTGCCCATTCGAACTTTTGACGATGTGCCAGTTCCCGTCCAGCCGGCGGAAGATGGCGACATCCACACGGCCATCGCCATCGTAATCGCCCGGCACCGCCACATCATTGTATGGCGCTGCGCTCGTGCCCCAAATGGTGCTGAACAGCGTCCCGTTCCCGCTGCGAATGGCCAGCCAATTCCCCGTGGGCCCGCGCCACACAGACAAATCGGTTTTGCCATCGCCATCGAAATCGGCCTTGATCGCGCGCGCGTTGAGCAACAGCGCATACGCGCGGCTGCCCATGCAACCATTGCCATCGGTCGCCGTCACCGTCAACGGGAATGTGCCCGTTTGCGTAGGCGTGCCGCTGAGCACACCGGCGTTAAAGGTCAAGCCCGCCGGCAACGCGCCAGTCAGCGCGAAGGTGTAAGGCTCAATGCCACCGGTCGCGGTGAACGTGACAGTGGGATACGTTTGCCCCGGTCGCGCGGGCGGCAGCGTTGCGGGATTGACCGTGATCGCCGCGCACGCCGCCACCGAATAACTGTGCGTCACCATGCAACCCGTCGCATCGGTGGCCTTGACCGCGAAGTTATATGTCCCCGGCGTCGTCGGCGTGCCGCTGAGCACACCCATCGCCGTCAGCGTCAACCCTGTCGGCAACGTGCCGCCGGTTTGGCTGAACGTATACGGCGCAGTCCCGCCGCTGCTCGTGAATGTTTGGCTGTAGGCCACGCCGACCGAAGCTTGCGGTAAGGTTTCGGGATTGAGCGTAAGCAGCGGGCAGGTGATCGTCAGCGTATAACTGCGCGTGCCGCTGCAACCATTCAGATCGGTCGCCTGAATCGTGAAGTTGAAACTGCCCAATGTCGTCGGTGTGCCGTTGAGCACGCCGCCCGACGACAATGCCAGGCCCGGCGGCAAGCTGCCCGCGCTCAACGTGAAGCTGTAAGGCGCAGCGCCGCCTTGCGCGAGGATCGCACGGATGTAAAGTTCGCCAATCGGCGCTGGCCCCAGTATCTGCGGATTGAAAGTGATCGCCGGACACGCGCCCAGCGCCAGCGTAAAAGACCGCGTGTTGAAACAGCCGTTGGCATCGCTCGCTTTGACACCGAACGTAAAATTGCCCTGTGCCGCCGTCGTGCCCGCCAACACGCCCGCTGTTGACAAGCTCACCCCCGCCGGCAACGCGCCGCTATCCAGCACAAAACTATATGGCGCAGCGCCGCCGCTCGCCGTCAGCGTTTGGCTATACGCCACATTCGGCGCGCCCGCAGGCAGGCTCGCTGGACTGATCAAGAGGTTCGGACAAGTCGCCACAAAGATGTAGGCTGCGCCTTGATCCACGGTTGTGTTGATGTCTTTCAACCACGCGCCGACCACCGCCATTTGTGCGCTAAGCGCGACTGAGATTCCGGCTTGATCATCCGCCGCGCCGTCATTGGCTTTGAGCTTGGTTTGCTGAAACCAATTCGTGCCTGCGCGAACGAATTCATAGGCCGAGCCCTGATCGTTGATCTCTTCGTTGAAACCCAAATTGTCGAATGGCGCGCCCACCAGGGCCGTATCGCCGACCAGCGCCACTGCCGAACCGAAGCCGTCATCCGCCGCACCGTCATTCGCGTTCAATTGCGCCTGCTCCGACCACAGCGTGCCCGCGCGCGTAAAAATAAATGCCGTGCCTTGATGCGCGGCCAGCGCATTCGGCGCGCCAATCAACGCCGTCTCGCCATTCAACGCCACCGCGCTGCCAAAGCGATCATTCGCCGCCAGCGTGTTGTCGCTCAACTGTTGCTGAAACGTCCACGTCGTGCCGTTGGTCGTGAACACATATGCCGCGCCCTTGCCGCCGTCACTCCCCGCCGCGCCAATCAAGGCAGTGTTGCCGTTTAACGCCACAGCCGTGCCAAATTCATCAAGCGCCGCGCCATTCGTCGCCGTCAGCCGCGCCTGTTGCGACCACACACCGCTCGCACGTTTGAAGACATACGCCGCGCCCTGATCGGGATTCGCGCCAATGTCCTTGAACGAAGCGCCCACCACGATCAAGTCACCAACCAGCGAGACCGCGCCGCCGAAGCGGTCATTCGCCTGCGGATCGTTGGGCACGAGCTTTTGCTCGAAGGCCCACACCGTGCCCGTGCGCCTGAACACATAAACCGAGCCGACATTGCTGCCCGACGGTTTGTCATCAAAAGCCGCGCCCACTGCCGCCACATCGCCGTCAATCGCTACGGCCTGGCCGAAGCTGTCGCCGCCCAAACCATCCGGCGCGAGCAACTGCGCCTCTTGCGCCCAGGTCGTGCCCGTGCGCCGGAAGACATACGCCGAACCCTGATTGACGTTCGGGCCGACATTGTCGCCAGGCGTGCCAACCAACACGGTTTCGCCGCTGACCGCCACGGAACGGCCCAATTGATCGCTGCCTTCGCCATCAGTCGCGATCAGCCGCGCCTGCTGCACAAAGCCATTTAGTTGCACGGGCGCTTCCTGAAAACCGAGCACGCGCGTGTAACCGCGCAGCGCGCCCCACATCAACGTAGTGCAAAGCGCAAAAGCGAAAATAAGTTTGGTGAATGAAGAAAGTGAAGATGAACCAGTGGGGCTTGCTTGAAAAAAGGAAGACAAGCGCGAGTCGAACATGAGTTGCTACATCCTTTCTGGACTTCGAGTGAAGGGGCACATGTTCGGAAGTGGGTGACGGCAAAGTAGCAGAAAGTAGGTAACACGCAAAGCAGCAAATCATTAAAATTGACGGGCCTAAAATGATGCGCGGCGCGCATTCAGATTGAACACGCGCCGCACTTATCGAGAAGCAGAATGGATTGGCAGCTATTGGCCGAGCAGCCGGTAAAGCCTGCCAGCATCCTTGGTGGCATCGGCTTCACCGTTGTTATTGCTCAAGCAGCCTGCGGCCAAGCGTCAAGGCTGCGCACACGCGCGATCTCACGTTGTGCAATGGGCCGCACTTGGTTGGCGTAAAGAGAAACGACCGCCAGCGTCTCGCCCGCCAGCGTCATAAACTCGACCTCATAGCCAGCGCCGCCCTGATGCACCAAAACCACCGTGCCAATGTCGCCCGCTTGCAACCCGAGTTCGGGCAAATCACTAGCCAGAACGACTTGATCCAATTCCTGAATCATCTGTTTCCCCTTTCGTCTTATGCGAACCGTTATGCCGGATATGCCGTCACCAGACGCGGAACATTCGCGCCATCACCCACAAACCAAACTGCCCGCACTAGCGGCGCGCGTCCGTCTGGCGCGTGCAATTCGCCTTCAATGACATAGCGCTTACCGAACGGCGAGGTTTCTATTTTGGCGACCTCGTGTTCCGTTGCATGCCGAAACAAAGCCTCAGCCAGAGTTTGCCATACGTCCGCTGAAAATCCGAACTGCGTAAAGAAAGCCGCCTTGCTCCTGCCATCACGATGGGCGTGCGAGAGCAGGTAAGCCACAATCTTCTCGCGCGGCACAATGGCTTTGTCGTAATTCGGCAACTTCACTCGCCATCTCCCTTTTCAATACCAGCGCTGCTTCTCCTACGCCACAATTTCCTATTGCGGCTCACCCAGATGAAGCAGGCAAAATAGAACTGACGAATCCAGCAACATTAGCCTTCGCCCTCATTCGTGTTGGTGTAAGCGCACGCCAGATCAGCATCAATCTTTTCGTTATCCGAATCATCTGCCGCGCCGCCTTTCCACATCCCAAAAAACTTGGTGATGTCGCCTTTTCGCTTGTGCGTTGGTGGCGCGCCATTGGTTGGGTGTGGACGCGCCAAGTCATTGGCGATGAGCGCCATCAATTGCAACCGCGCCGGTTCGGGCAGCGGCAACACGGTCTGCTGATAAAGTTCCTGCACATTAACTGACATGATGTTTCCCTCCGGTGCGCCATCATAGCGCAGAATCTTTGCCGCCTGTCTGTTACGAATCAAGCAGCCGGATAAAGCCTTCTTGAACAAAATGCTTATCGGTCGTCAACGCTTCACTGATTCCGTACTCGCGCATCAAGACGAAGCTGACCGCATCGCACAGCGAGTAGCCTTTATCCAACCGCGCCTCAAGCAAGGCGAGCGCCTGTGTGTAATGCGTTTCGGTTGTCCAAACGATTTCGACCAACGGATTGGTCAACCAGGCTATGACGAACGCCAGCGTTTTGGTTCGGTCTAATCCGCGCACTCGGCAAAGAGGGATGAATTCGGCCAGCACGTAATCGTGGGTCAGCAATACGTCGGCGGCTTGAACCAGCGCGACAGCGTCGTGATGCTGAGAATCACTGTCGTCAAAGAAACAATAGAGTCCTGAGGTATCAAGCAGCATCGCGCCTCCCGCTCAAATTTCATTGCCGTATTCGCGCGCCAAGTCGGCGTCAATGGCTTCGTTGTCAGCCGCGCGCGGATTGCCGCTGCTGACGGCTCCGGCAAAGCGCATCAACTCGTCCAACGCCGCACGCCTTTCGCGCGTATCCAGCGGCGTTCTTTGAAATGGCGCACTCTCACTGGCGTATTCGCGCGCCAGGTCGGCATCAATTTGCTCGTTATCGGCTGAACGGGGATTGCCACTGTTCACCGCGCCAATCCAACGTGCGAAACGCGCTTCGGCCACGCGCGTTTCTTCTTCAGTGGGCAGCGGCTTGGGTCCCTGGCCGTTTTCGAGCAAGGTGATAATGGCCCGGCTTTTTTGGGTGAGCGTCAACGGCTCCAACAAGGTGACCGTGCCATTCACATCAATTTCCGCTTCAATAATGGTCAACATAACTTTTCCTCCGATGCGCCATCATAGCGCAGAATCATTCCGCTGGCTCGCGTTACCGCCGCATCGGTGACGGAAGCAAGCTCGGCAACCGTAGCGTAATCTGCCGAGCTTGCGCGGCGGGCAAGCGAACGCATTCACCACCGCACGCGCCTGGCGGAGGGCTGACTGCGCAAGGCCCGTGCGATGAACTGGAAGGGCCACATGACAAGGCGGCGCAACCTCGGCAGGGTTGCGCTACCAGCGCCGGCCAGCGCTGGGATGATGACGGGAGGCGGTCTCACGCATCCCCCGACGCTACGGCTGACCCAACCAAAGCACGCTGACTTAAAAACGCAGTTCAACTACGCTGGCAGGAAGTTTTTGTAAGGACATTCGTTGCGCTTTGGTCACATTTTCGAGGGAAAGCTTCTGCAACTTAGGTATCCTCGTCAGTGCTTCCCAATTGGTTACTTGGCTTTCACCACCTGGATTGAGTATCAATTCCTTCAGACTGCTTAGCTTCGTTAGCCACTCCAAATCGCTCGCCTGGCTTACATGGAGATACAGGCTAAATTGCATCCATTTGCTCAACTCAACGAGCGATTCAAAATTGGGCTTTGGTCCGTAGCGTGAATCAAGTGTAAGTTGAGAGAGATTTTTCAGCTTCACCAATGACTCTAGTATACCGTCAACATTGATTGTGCGTAATTCAAGTGTGAGTTGTTTCAAGTCACCCAGCCTTGCCAACTCATCCAAATTCCTCAAACTACTTCCCTGGAAGTCGAGGATAAGCTGGCCAATATTGTTCATTCCCAGCAGCATTTCCACATTGTCGACATGGTTACCGCCAAGATAGAGCGCAAGTTGTGTTAGGTTGCGCAGCTTCACCAATTGCCCCAGGTCGCTCCCTTCACTATTGCTAAGATTAAGCGTTAGCAGTTTCAGTTTGCTCAACTTCGCAAGCGCAGCCAAGTTGCTCACTTGGCTATCGCGAAGGACCAGTGACAAATGCGTCAGGCCATTTAATTCTGCAAGCGGTTCTACATTGACTACATGTTTTCCGCCGAAGTAGATCGTCAACTGCTTCAAACTACTCACTTTCGCTAGCGCCCCTGCGTTAATAAATTGGCTGCCAATTAAATCTATTGTGAGTTCTGTCAGGTTGGGAAACTTTGCCTTTGGCCATTCATCAGTAACTTGTCCTCCATGAAGTGTGAGCGCTAACTGCGTATTCGTCAGTTGTGCCAGTAATTCAACGTTCTGCTTGCGGCTAAAGCTAAGGTCAAGAGTCAACTGGGCCAAATTATTGAGCCTTGTTAGCGGCTCCAATCTGTTCACTTGGCTTAATCGAAGATCAAGCGTCAGGTGCGTCAAATTAGTCAACTTCGCCAGCGGTGTTAGATCACCTACTTGGCTGCGGCTAAGATCAAGCGTTAATTTCTTAAGTGAGGGGCAGTGTGCCAGAGATGATAGCCCAGCGATGGAATTTGAAGATTCTGCCCCCTTGAGGAACAGTTCTTCGATGGTGGAATCAGAAGAAAACCAATTGAACCGCTCTAAATCAAGCGGCTCAGTCATCTCCAACTTCTTCAACTGATGCTGGTAGTCATACAACCCTGGCGGGTAGCCGCTTTCGCTCAGATAACGCCTGCCCTCGTATCGCTGATACCACTGCGCACCGCCCCAACCCACAGCCATCAGCGCAATCGCCGCTGCCATCGCCCCCATTCGTACAAAACTCCGCCGCCGCAAACTCTGCCGCAAATACGTTTGCTTTTCCTGCTCCGCACTTCCCCACAACATTTGGCTGGCGTTGCGCTCGATCAATTTCAGGTCTTTGCCTTTGAGCAAATAATGCGCGCGCTTGTCGTTTTTCTCCCACGCCAGAAAGGCGTTCTCAAAGCGCAGCCGCGCCTGTTCGATTTCGCCCAGCAGCTTGCCCGTCAGCCGGTGCAAGGCGGGAATCAGGCGTTCGTGCGGCAGGCGGTAATGCGTCACCGATTCATGCGCGACGGTTTCGAGCAGACGGATGTCGCGTTGCGCGAGGCGGTCGAGTTGCGGTTGCAGGCGGCGCGGGTCGGCTTCGGCTTCGGTCGCCAGTTGCTCAAGCGGCAGCCCTTCGGCGAGGCGTTGGTTGGTGGCGGGGTTGCGCAAGGCGAGCAGCGCTTTGAGCAGCGGCTCGCGTTCGGTTTCGGCGAAGCGTTCGAGGCAGCGGTTGATGTATTGCGTCAGCAGCCCTTCGGCGCCGCCTGCGAACTGGTAATCTTTGACGGTGAGCGTACGCCCGCCCAGCCGTTCGTGCAGTTCAGACAGCACGAGCAAGCCGATGCCGATGTCTACGGGGGAGACCTGGTTGTCGGCGTTGGCGGCGGCTTCGATGAGATTGTTGACGACGGGCTGTTCGACTTGCAGGTCGGCTTCCTGAATCAGTTGGATGATGACATCACGCGCCGCTTCGGCGCTGAACAGGCGCAACGACAGCTCTTTGGGATAGAAGCCGCGCTTGTGTTCGGGAATCATGAAATCAGCCCAGTCGGCGCGGTATTCGCGGCGAAAGGCGACGATCCACGTCAGGCGATGCGGCGGCAGGCTCTCGCGGGCTACGCGACGCAGGAATTGCAAGACCGCATTGCGTCCGCGCAACTGTTCAAACTGATCCAACACGATGACGTGCTGTTCCGCGCCCAATACAGTTGAAGGGTTGATGAGTTCGTCGAGTGCGGCGGGTGTGGTCGCGCCGTTTGCGCTCCAGTCTTCTTGAATCGCGCGCAACAGGCGCTCAGCCGAATCGGTCGGCACGGCTTCCCAATAATGCACGCGTACGCCCTTGTCTTTCAGGATGTGCGGCAGCCCCGCGCGCACGAGCGAAGTCTTCCCCGCGCCCGACTCGCCCATCAGGACTACGAGCCGCGTCTGGTTGTCGAGCACGTAGCCCATCAACTCCTGCAATTCGCTCTCGCGCCCCAAGCGGCGAAAGAGTTCGCCATCGCCGGGCGTAAACGCGCTCGGTCCCTTGATGACTGAAGGGCGATCTTTGACCGGCGGCAAATCAGTGGCGTGCGTCAAACGCCAAACACGGAAGACGGCGTAGGCAAAGGCAACGCCGCCGAGCGTGTACAAAGCAATTTGCACCGTCGCCAGCGAACGCCAGCCGTTCCATTCGGGCAGCCATTTGTCACCGACTGCACGACCAGCCGAAAAACACAACGCCGCAATCGCAAACGCACTCTGTTCCCGCCGCCGTCCTTTGAGCGGGCGAATGAAGTTTTTGGCGAGTTGTTCAAGTTCCTGCCAAGTGGGCATGTTGAACCGTTGGGTCGGGCACTGCGTTGATGATGAAGCCTCAGAAAATCGGCTTGAGAAAGGCAGGCGGATTTTACGCTGAAGCGGCTGATCCGCCAACTATAGGGTTCAAGAAAAAGAAATTCTCCCACGAAGCCACACGAAGAAGCACGAAGACCCGGCCATTTCCTTCGTGCTTCTTCGTGTGCCTTCGTGGGAGAGGTTCGTTATTGCCCGCCACTGTGCGGGAAGCGTTCGTAATGCTGGCGCAGCAAATCCTTGCCGTAATCGTTGCCGTTCGGCGTGCGCACGACGGTGTGGATGTGATAGCGCACCGGCTCCGGCGTGCGGGCCAGCGCCACCGGGCGTTGATGATCGAATTCGATCAGGATGACCGGGCTTTGAATGCGGTAGTAAAACACGCCCTGCGGATCGTTGCCGCCGATCCAGGCAAAGTAGGTTTTGTCCAGATGCTGCCGCACTTCGCTCATTTTCACCTTGGCGTGGCCGTCGTCCATGTTGCCGACGTATTCGGCGATCAAGTCGAGCAGTTGGTTCTTCTGCGCGGCGTTCAATTGCGCGGCTGGGACGCCGGCGTAATCCAGCACGACGTTGTCTTTGTATGCTTCAGTCAAATTGTTGTTGGTTTTCTTTTCGCTGTTGAGCACGGCTTTGGCCTGCTGTTCTTTGCTCAGCGCGGCAAAAAGCTTGAAGCCTTTGTCCTGTTCGTCTTGCAGTATGACCGTGCCTTTGAATTTGCCGCCTTCGGCCCGCACCGGTTCCGAACCCATGAAATTCGGCGTCATCACGACCTGATCGCCGAGCACGAAGTAGTTGATGATGCAATGATGCCCATCGAGCTGCCAGCCCCACGGTTGTTTGTCGGACGGCGTGCCCATGATCGTGATGAAATAGAGCCACTCGCCGTATTGATCGTAATCCTTCATCAACTCGGCCAGCGTGCCGTTCAGCTTCATTGTGTCCTGCGTTTTCTTCAGACCCTTCGCGCTCAGGCTGGCTTTGAACAAACCAAACGCGAGTTGGCGCTGCGCCTCGCTCATCTCTTTGAAGCTCACGCCTTGGCGCGGCGGAAAGTGGCGGTTGTCCCACTTGCGCCATTCGTCGTCGTTGACGGGAAAGAGCGTGCGTTTGCGTTGTTCATCATTCAAACCATTGATGAACGCTTCCGCCGCTTTGCGCACGGGTTGCGTCGAGACGCCGGTCGAATGGGCTTTGAACAGACCGGGCTGAATTTTGCCGTCCGTGGTGATGCCTTTGAATGGATCGGCCAGGAAGGTTTTGAGTTGTTGGTCGAATTGCTGGTTGCGGTTGGGCGTCTGGCTCAGCGCCGCGCGAAACCAGACGAGCGAGAGCAGCAACAAATTACAGCCAACGAAAGCGATGAAGTTTTTCATAGCGGTTCCTTGCGCACATTGAATTGGCGAAGCCTTTGGAGTGCGGCGGCTCGACGCCGCTTTTCGTTTGCTGCCGGGCGGCTCTGGGGAACCCGAATGCTTCCGCCTGCTAACGAAAAGCGGCGTCAAGCCGCCGCACTCCAAATAGCTATTTGATCGGCGCGCCCGTCGTGATGTGCGGTTGCGCGGCCAGTTGCTCGTTGAGCTTCTTGATCGAAGTCTCGCTGATGCGGGTGAGTTCGGCGATGGCCGTCGCAGTCTCGGCTTGCAGTTCGCGCAAGACGGTCTTTTGCCCTTCGGTGGGCGCGGCGATGGCGTTGTTGATCCCGCCCGCCAGCGACTGCGCCTCTTCGCGCAACATGCCCTGGCAGCGATAGCCCATGTTGCAGGCGCGCACCAGCTTCGCGTGCAACTTCTTCAAATCATCTTGCGCGGCCTTCAGGTCGGCGGCGTTGACGGTTGCGCCGTTGCCGCCGTTTTCACCGCCCGCCATCATTCCAGGCCCGCCGCCACGCATCTTTTCGGCCAGCGCGTTTAATTGATTGGTCAGGTCTTCGACGCGCTGAACGACGCGATTGACTTTGTTCGACAGGTCGCCGGCCTCTTTGCCGAGCGCGAGTTGTTCGGCCAGGTCGGCGTCGCTGACTTTGACGCGCGGATCGAGTTGGACTTTGACGGTCTTGGTCAGCTTCTTGCCCGCCGCATTGATCGTCACGGTGTAATCGCCGGGCAACGCGGGCGGGCCGCCGCCGAAGCCGAAACGTCCGCCGCCGCCCTCGCCGCCTTCTGCTTCAGCCGCTGCACCGCCCGGCGCGCCCGCTTGACCGCCGCCACGTTGCCCGCCACCAAAGCCGCCGCCAAATCCGGCTCCACCACCGCGTCCACCGGGGCCGCCTGCTGCTGCTGCTGCTGCTGCTGCTGCTCCGCCACTAAAGCCGCCGCCAAATCCGCCAGCGCCCGGCGGTGGGCCTTCGTGCCGCAAATCCCAAAGCGCGCGATTGACGCCCGCTTTGTTCGCTGTGCTGCGAATGGTGCGAATCGTCTGGCCTTTGCTGTCGGCAACGGTGATCGTGATCGGGCTTTGCTGGTCGGCCTTCAGGTAATAGTCAATCAGCGCGCCCTGCGGCGGATTTTGCGCGGCGAATTCTTTCGAGCCTTGCGAAGCGTCTTTGCCCCACAACTGCATGCGCGTCGCGGGGCGAATGTCGAAGGCAAAGGCCTCGCTCGCCATTGCTGTGGCGAGTTGCTGCAAGGGCGCGATGTTGTCCAGCACCCACGCGCCGCGTCCGTGCGTGCCGACGATCAGGTCGTTGTCGCGCGGATGAATGGCAATGTCGTTGACCGCCACCGGCGGCAGGTTGTTGCGCAGCGAAACCCAGCGCGCGCCGCCATCCCACGAGGCGAACACGCCCAATTCGGTTCCGGCATACAACAGGTTTTTGACCTTCGGGTCTTCGCGCACGACGTGCACCCAACCTTTGGCGGGCAGATTGCCTTTGATCGGCTTCCAGGTCGCGCCGAAGTCGGTGGTCATAAACGCATACGGCGACAGGTCGTCATCACGATGGCGATCCACCGCGACGTAAGCCGTGCCCGCGTCGTAATGCGAAGCCTCAATCGCTGGAATCCAGGTGTTGGCGGGCAGGCCCCATTTTGATTGGATGTTGCCGATCACATTCTTCCAAGTCTTGCCGCCATCCTGCGTGACTTGCACGTTGCCGTCGTCGGTGCCGGCCCAGATCACGCCCGGTTTGACGGGCGATTCGGCGATGGTCAGCACGGTGCAATGGAACTCCGCCGCCGTGTTGTCAACGCCGACGGGGCCGCCGCTGGATTGTTGTTTGCTCTTGTCGTTGGTCGAGAGGTCGGGGCTGATGACTTCCCACGACTGGCCGCGATTGGTCGTTTTGAACACGACGTTGCCGCCGAAATAAATCGCCTTCGGATTATGCGGCGACGCGACGATGGGCGCGTTCCAGTTGAAACGGTATTTGTAATCGGCAATCGCGCCGCCCGTCGAGCCTACGTTGCGCGGGTAAGGATAGACCGTGCGCGAGACGCCGGTGTTGGTATCAATCACCGAAATCGCGCCGCCCTGCGAATCGGAGTAGACGATGTTCGGCTCGTCCAGTTCGGGCTGGACAAAGAAGCCATCGCCGCCACTGACTGTGGTCCAATCGCTTTTGCGGATGCCTTCGCGGAAGCCGGTGCCAATGGGGCCGGCCCAGTTGCCGTTGTCCTGCAGGCCGCCGTAGACGCTGTAATACGGCTGCCGCATGTCATAGGTGATGTGGTAGTACTGCGCGAGCACGACGTTGTTGATGATCTCGAAGGTGCGCGCGCCGTCGTTCGAGACCTGCCAGCCGCCGTCGCTGCCGCTGAGCATGCGATTGGAATTTTTGGGATCCCACCAAAACGCCTGGTGATCGCCGTGCACGTTGTTGGCGATGCGCGCAAAGGTGCGTCCGCCATCGCGCGACAAACTCAAGCTGCCGCTCAGACTGACGATGGCGTCCGGGTTATTCGGATCAACGCGAATGTCCGAATAGTAGAAAGGCCGGAAGTTGATGTTCGGATCGAAATTGACCGCGCGCCACGACTCGCCGCGATCTTCAGAGCGGAAGAGCACGCCTTCGGTTTTCGTCTCGGTGACGATGTAAACGATGTTCGGATTGCTGGGCGCGACAGCCACGCCGATGCGATCCATGTCGGTTTTGGGCAGGCCGTTGCTCAGCTTCTTCCAGGTCTCGCCGCCGTCTTTGGATTGATAGAGCGCGGTCTTGCCGCCGCCGCTGGCAAACGTCCAGGCCTTGCGCCGGTTCGTCCACATCCCGGCGTAAAGGATGCGCGGGTTTTGCGAATCAATGTCGAGGTCAGAGCAACTCGTCGTGTCGTCCAGATATAAAACCTTGCGCCACGATTTGCCGGCGTCGGTGGTTTTGAAGACGCCGCGCTCTGCGTTCGGCCCCCATTCGTGGCCCAGCGCGCAGACCCAGGCCGTGTCGGGATCGGTCGGATGCACGCGGATGCGTTTGATCTTTTCGGTGTCGGCCAAGCCCAGATATTTCCAATTCTCGCCCGCGTCGGTCGAACGATAGACGCCGTTGCCGAAGCTGGCGCTGTTGCGCGGGTCGCCTTCGCCGCTGCCGACCCAGAGCACGTTGTTGTCCGACGGCGCGATAGTGATTGCGCCGATCGAATAGACCTCCTGACTCTCAAAGATCGGCTTGAAGGTCGTGCCGCCGTTGGTAGTTTTGTGAATGCCGCCGTTCGCGCCCGCGACGTAATAGGTGAACGGATCGCCGGGCACGCCGGTGATGTCGGTGACGCGGCCGCCCATATTCGCCGGGCCGATGCCGCGCCATTTCAGATTGGCGAGCGCGGCGCTTTCAGGCGCTTGAGCGGTTTGTTGTTGGGCGGCTATCGGCGCGAGCACCGCGCTCAATGCGAAGGCGAAAGTAGTCAGGAGCAATCTTTTCATAAGGGTCTCCGGCATGGATTGGTTGATCGGCGACGAGCAAGGCGACTGGGCGCGAGTAGCGCAAACTGTCCAGTTTGCGCGGCGTCGTCAGCTCACCCATTCATCCCTGGTTCCGCTGATGGAGCCACGCAAACTGGACAGTTTGCGCTACTCGCGCCCAGCGGTTCTTCGTTTTGAAATGTAAGAAGGTTTAGTTGTGCGTCTGTTGTGACGTTGTATTGCGGGCTGAGGTTACGCCTACCAATCGCCAAAAGGCAATCTTGTGCAGGCAAAATAAAAAACGCGAGCGCGACACCGCAGCGCCACACTCGCGTCATTGATTCAGCCGTCTTGCTAACCCTTACTGCTTCACGCGCGCCGAACCCACGCGATCCGAAAGGGCCTTGAATTCGGCAGGTGTCATGCCTTCACCAATCAACTCGAGTTTGTATTTGTCGCCGGAGAAAGGTTCGATCTCCAGCACGTAAGGGCCCGTCTGTTTGACCGTCTTGATGTCTTTCAGTTCCCACTGGCGCGAATACTTCAGCCCTTCGGCGGATTCAAAATGGATCATCTTTTCCATGATGATCAGCTTGCCATCCACCTTGCCGACCAGGTTGTCCTTGCGTGCCTGATACACCTTTTGCCCGGGTTTATCGGCGCTGGCCGTGGTGTCTTTGGCCATGCCGTCCGCCGCCTTAGCCATGACAGCCTCTTTGTACCAGGCGGCCAGCCCCGCGCCCGTGCCTTCGACCAGGCGGAAGGCGAAGCGGTTGCGTTCGCCGCCGCGGTCTTTGACGTTCTTGTTGGTGTCAACGGTGATGACGCCTTCCTGCTCGTTCCAGGCTTTGATGTTGCCTTTATCAATGGCGAACGAAGCCTCAGGCGTTTCATCGTCCACGAAAATTAGTTGCTCGCCAGCGGTCACAAGCCGGCCTTTGGCGACACCGAAGTTGATCGAAAGTTCGGCCTTTTGCACTTTGACAGGCGCTTGCGCGGCGACGGCGCCACACAGACACAGCGCGCACACAGCAACGGCCAAACCAAAACTCTTGCGATAGCTCATTGAGATAGTTCTCCTTCTCGGAAAAGAAATTAAATGCGGGGATTCGTGCAAATGTGGAGGGGGAGAGCAGCTTGTTATTTATGGTGTCAACACAAGCAAGCTGGCTTACTGCGAACTGCGGTACTGCGAATGGAGGTATCTATTTGCCTTGTCCACGCTAATTTTGCAAACCCGCTATGTCCAGCAGCTTGGGCCAGCCGCGCAATTACACGGCCAATTCGCGGTGTCCTTCGCGCCGCCGCAAGCGCCACAAAGCGAACAACGCGCCCAGCAATATCGCCGCACCCAGCAAGAGCCGCGTGGTCGGCCCCCAGACCGTCGCCAACGTCCGCACGCTGCCATCAGCGGCGATCTTTTGCACGCGAATGTAAGGGCCGATGCCGCTGACCGCCAGCAACATCAGCGGCGATTCGGGCAAGTTTTCCAGCACGTACAATTCATCGTTGACCACCGTCACGCCGGTCGGCGTCCAGAACCAGCCCGTCGCCAGCACCGTCGTGACGCGGTTGTCAGGGCCGATCCGGCGCACCACGCCCTGTTCCGTATCGGCCACAAAGACATTGCCGCGCGCATCGGCCGCCAACCCCAGAATGCGCGGATGTTCGCCGCGCGCCACACCCGCCAGCGGATTGCCGCCCAACGTGACGACGCTTCCATCCAACGCCACGCGCCGAATGCAGACCTTGTCACGCACGTAAAGCGCGCCGTCTTGTCCCAACTCCATTGCCTCAATCAACGTGAAGCGCGCTTGCTCGCCTGGCCCGTCGGCATAGCCGCGCGCGTTGCCCGCAATGGTCGTGACCTGCCCGTTGGGCGCGCGTTTCAAGAGCCGCACCGTTTGCGCGTCGCTCTCGACGCCGAACTGATTGCCCACTGCATCGCGCGTCAAACCGGCGCCGCGCTGAGGCGCGCCCAACTCCACCAATTTCTCATCGTCATTGAACCGCCAGCGGCTGTTCACCCACCGCTCGTTCGCGGCGTCCCAATAAACGTGTTCGCCAAACAGATTCCCAGCCTGATCGAGCCACAGGTCGTGCGAGTGTTTGCCTTTGAGCAACGGGATCAACGTGCCGCGCCGGCTGATCTTCCATACACGGTTGCGCTCGACATCGGCGAAAAAAATCTCGCCCTCCGCGCTCACGCGAATGCCCCAGGCCGGATGCGCGCTTACGCCGCGCCACGGCGCCACGCCCTGCCAGCACAGCAGCAACACAGCGAGCCAGCCGATTCGCCAGCAACGCACAACCATCAGAGCAATACCTCACAAAGGAAATTCAACAGCCACGGCGGAGAGGAGCGCGGCGCATCTATAGCATTTGTCCGTTCAGGAAGTCGAGGCAAGTCTGAAAAAGTCCTGGCAAGTCTTGCGACCCAGATTTCCCGGACTTCCCCGCACTTCCCTAGACTTACTTTTCCGGCCTATGGCATCTTGGCGGCGCGTTTACCGCACTACCATTCACCTTCAGGAGAATCATTCATGCAAGTCGGATTCATCGGTCTCGGCATCATGGGCCAGCCCATGGCGCGCAACCTGTTAAAAGCTGGCTTCCCGCTCGTCGTCGCCACGCGCACGCCGGGCAAGGCCGCCGCCTTTGCCAAAGACAACGCCGCGCTCGGCAACGTGCAAGCCGCCGAAACGCCTGCGCAAGTCGCGGCCATCTGCGACCTCATCGTCGTCATGGTCACCGACACGCCCGACGTGGTCGAGGTGGCCTACGGCGAAACGGGCCTCTTTGCCACCGCCAACCCCGGCACGATCATCGTGGACATGAGCACCATCTCGCCCAGCGTCACGCGCGACCTCGCCGCCAAAGCCGCCAAGCAAGGCCTGTTCTGGTTGGACGGCCCCGTCTCAGGCGGCGAAAAAGGCGCCATCGAAGGCACGTTGACGATCATGCTCGGCGGTGACGCGACCGCCGTCGCCAACGCCTCGCCCGCGCTCAATGCCATGGGCAAACGCATCACGCATTTCGGCGCGGCGGGCAACGGCCAAGCGGCCAAACTCTGCAATCAAATCATGGTCGCGGGCAATTTGCTGGCGGTCTGCGAAATGCTGACCTTTGCGCGCAAAGCGGGGCTGGATTTGAATCTGGTGCATCAGGCATTGACCGGCGGCGCGGCCAATTCGTGGGCGCTGGATGTATTGGGCAAAAAGATGATTGACCGCGATTTCAAACCGGCGTTTATGGTCAAGCTGCAACAGAAAGATTTGCGCCTGGTGCTGGACGCGGCCAATCGCAACCACACGCCGCTGCCCTCGGCTTCGTTGGCGCATCAACTGCTGGCCGCTGTCGAGGCTGAAGGACGCGGCGAAGACGGCACGCAATCGCTGGTGCGGATTTTTGAAAAGCTGGCGGGACTGGCGGAGTAGCGCGGGCCAGGGGTGCGCGGCGCGCGCTCACCCCTGGCGCAAGACGCTCAGCTTTTGTTGCAAGGTTTCGGCGTTGGGGACCTGCGCAAAATCCAGACAGAGTTGTTCCAGCGCCTGCCAATCTTCAATGCCAGCGATCTGCGCGCGCCAATCCATTGCTGGAAAGCGGCGCGCAGCCAGTTTGGCCAGAATGTCCGCCGCCGCTTGTGCCCGGCCTTCTTCACGGCCTTCTTCGCGGCCTCTTTCCAACCCTTCTTCTTTCGCTACCTTAAACAGCAATTGATAAGTCGGTGTCTGTTGAAACTGTTCAAACGTGATTCCAAACATAGTGCCTCTCCTTAACGCGAAGACTAATTCGTCGTGAGTATAGCGAAGACTGCCCAGCACCAACAGGCTGAAAAACAAACTGTCGCGCAGTCCCACATCCGGCAGTTGCAACACGCGCAACGCCGCGCCGCGCAAGTCCGCCTCATCGCCCTGCATCAACGGCACGAACGGCAACACCTGCGGCCGGTCGAGCGCCAGCGCCGCTGCAGCCGGCATTTCCCAGACCCTGGCAACGCGAAAGCTGACGGTCATCCGCAACGACCCCGCCGTCACGCTCAAGGTCTCCGGCACCTGCGCCGGCAAGCGTTCCGGCGTCAACAGCAGCACGTAACAATCCATTTCATATTGGCCTTCATAAGTCAGCCAGATCAGCAGCGCGTACATCAGCATCCGGCGCGGCATCTCCGGGTCCCAGCGCGTCTGCGCCTCGACGTGCACGATGTGCGCCCCCAGCGCCGTCCGCACCAAATAAATTTGATCGGAAATCTGTTTGCCCGCGCGCAATTCGCGCGAGAGCACTTCGATTGACAGCGCCTCGTGTGGCCGCACCGCGCCCAGCAACAACAATAGCGCCTCCGGGTCGCGCTCGGCCAACTCCTTGAAAGCGTCATCGTACTGTGTGTTGGATACAGCCATCTCCTTACCCCTCAACGCTCCAGTTTCAACCGCACGCCACCGCGCACCAGCCGTGGCATGCCCAGCGTCTCTAGCGGCGTGCGCCCCACCACAAACCGCTCATCCAGCAAATTCTGCACCGCCACAAACACCTCGAACCAACGGCCCAGCGGGCGCGCCACTGTCGCATCAACGACAGCGAAGCTGCCCAACGGCAATATATTCTGATCGTCATCGAATTGCTTGCCCACCGCGCGAAATTGCAGCGCCGCAGTGACAAAACGCGGATGTGAATACGCAGTCTGCAAGGTGAACTGATGCCGCGCGACTTGCGGCACCCACAGCCCTTCGAGCCGCGCATCTTGTGGCGCGCGCCGGATCGTGGCGTCCACCAGCAAGTACCCCGCCGTGATTTGCCAATGCTGGGCCGGCTTGAATTCGGCTTCGGCTTCCAGCCCGCGCGAACGTGTGCGCCCCAGGTTGCGCCGTTCGCGCGTAATCAGCGTGGGCGTCACCGACAGCGTGAAGTTCGCAATCGGATTGACGGTCTCTGTCCAAAAGCCCGTCACGCGCAAACGCGCCCGTTGCCAGGCCGCCGCCGCCACGCCCGCTTCGCCGCCGGTCAAATGCTCCGCCGTCAATTTTTCATTCGATTGCGTCAGCGTGTCGCCCACGCGGAACGAGCGATACAACTCATTCAACGTCGGCGCGCGAAAGGCGCGATAACCCGCGACGTGCAAGTTGACGTGTTCGGCAACTGCATAAGACAGCGCCAGGCGCGGGCTGAACGCCTCTTCGGAACGCGGCGCAAAGAAGCGCGGCGCGACTGCGCCCGTCGCCAGCGTGCGCGTCACCGAGGCCGCCGAAGAGTTGCGCCAGTTGTCATAGCGCCCGCTCGCCGTCAGGCTCAGTTTTGCATTCAACTGAAAGATGCCTTGCAAAAAACCGCCCGCGCGCCGCTGCCTGCCGCCCGCGCTGACAAACGAAGTCGCGCGATTGTTGGCATACACAATCTCATCGCTGGTGCCGCGCACGCCGCGCACGTCAACACCAGCAACCAGCAGATGCTTGCCCGCATTCAGCCGCGACCAATTGAATGACAACCCGCCATCGCGCGCGGGCACGAATTGCAGCCGCGACAACGTTTCGGAATTGCGATTGGCCGCCACCGCCGTGAAGCTCTGGTGATAGCGTTGCTGATTGCCAAACAGCGTCAGTTCCCAGTTGCTGCCGTCGCCGGTTTGCACGCGCCCGCCTGCCGCCAACGATTCGTTGGCCGTGTCGTTAAATTGCAAGACAGTGCCGTTCTTGCGGTCTTCGTCAAACAGCGTCCCGCGCGCAAACACATAGCTGTGCGCGTTGAAATCCTTTTGCAGGCGTAGATTCAAGACGCGATGTTTGGAAGCGGCTTGCGCATCCGCCGTCCCGCGAATCGTCGGCGCAAGCAGAAAGTAGCCGTCCGTGCGAAAGGCTTCGCCGGAGATGGCCGCGCCGAAACTCTTCCATTTCTCACTGGCAAAGAACGAGACCTCGCCGGTGTCGCGGTTGCCATAGCTTGCTTCCAAATTGACGTGCCGCGTTGACGGAGGCCGCGTCAACAGATTGATCACACCGCTCAACGCATCCGAGCCGTACAAATCCGAAGCGCCACCCCGCACGACCTCGATGCGTTCTATTGCGGTGCGCGGCACGCGATCCCAATAGACCCAGCCGCCAAACGCATCGTTGAGCGGCACGCCGTCTTGCAACACCAACGTCCGGCTGGCCCCGCTCGCGCCCGCGCCCCGCAAGCTGACGCCGCCCGTCGTCGGGTTCGCCACCAAACTGCTGGCGCGGCGAAACAAACTGAAACCGGGAATCTGGCGCAGCAAATCATCGGTCGTTTGTGCGGCGGCGTTTTGCACGTCGTGGGCGTCGAGCAGGCTGATGCTGGCGGGCGCGTCTTCCAGGCGCACGGCGGCGCGCGCCGGGGTGACGGTGATCGTTTCAGCCAGGCCCGCAGGTTCCAGTTTGATGGCGAGGGATGGATTGGCCGCGCCAGCCTTGACGCTCAGCCGTTGACTGAATTCCGCAAACCCCGGCGCGCGCACGCGCAGCTCATATTCGCCGGCAGGCAGCTTGAATGAGAAACGGCCTTCGTCATCCGTCGTCGCGGTTGCCACTGTCGCGCGGTTTTGCATGACCTCCACTTGTGCGCCTTTGAGTGTTGCGCCAGCGGCATCAACGATACGCCCGGAAATTTGCGTTTGGCTTTGCGCCAAGGCGGTCAGCGCAACGCTCAACATTGCGCAAGCGAGCAACAGGACAAGACGGCAGTAATTCATATATTTCTCATTGCTGGTCGAAGAATGCTGGCGCGCGGGTCAGCACATGGTTGGCGCGCCGCTCAGAATGCTGGCTGAGTTTTAACGCCTGTGGCAATACTGCGCAAGCGCCAGAGAATCAAAGACGAGGGATCTGGCTGAAAACAGCGGGCAGCATTTGCCGCCGTAACAGTAAACCGCCCGTCGGCACAGCACCAACGGGCGGTTTGAGGCGAGCGTGGTTTTCGGTACTCGCACGACTTAGATCGTGATCTTCGTCCCGTCGAACTTGGTCAGCGTCATCTGGACATCGTCGTTGTAGGTGAGCTTCTGCTCTTCGAGGATGCCGATGGCGATGCTTTCGCCGAGCCTCATCCCTTCGAGCGCATCCGTGCGCCAATGAATGCTGGCGCCATTGCGGCCATTGGCGACGTTCGAGGCGACCTTGTTGAGTTCGCCGCCGACGGTCAGCGCCGCACCCGTGTAAGGAACGAGCGCAGTGCCGTCCGCATTCACCACCTGCGGATTCCTGACGATCTCCGACTCGTCGAAAAACGCCTTGAGGATCGTCACGCAGGCCCCGGCGACCGTCGCGTGGCCCGAGCCGTAAGAGGGATGGATCGGCGAGCCTTCGGGGAAGGCTTGCGGCAACAGATAGGTGCCGTATTTGTTGAACGCCTCAGTAACCGCGCGCGCGGCCAGGATGTCAGGATGCAGCGGGTATCTGGCCGCGCCGGACAAGTGGTTATGGACGCGCCCGCCGAACTCTTCAGGACGGAGGCGGAAATGCACGAACCATTTCTGATACCAGACCGCCTTGAGCGCGCGGGTCGCCACTTCCGTCACCAGACTCAGGATGTGCGGCCCGCCGCATTGGGCGAAGGGGTCCTGGGTCTTTGAACTGGCGAGCGGCAAGCCCGGATCGAGGCGCGTGCCCTGTCCCATGATGAGCAGGCAGGCGTGCAGATAGGCCTGGTAGAGCGCGTCAACGTGCACCCACTGCGCCATGTCGCGCAGGTTGCGAATGTAGCGCGGCGTCGGGTCGTATTGGATATTGCCGGCCGTATTGGCGCCGTTCTGCACATCCAGCCAATCCGGGTACTTCGTCATGTAGTCAAGCCCGGCGGGCAGCGTCTTCATCTTCTGCGAGACGAAATTGGCGCCGAAGTTGAAGTCCAGCGTCAAAAACTGTGAGAGCCAGGGGCCGGCCAGATCGCCCGGCGTGCTGTTCCGAAAGAGCGTGCCAGGCGTGACGCGCCCGTTCGCTTTCGGCCCGCGGAAATCGGCGAGCGTGGAAAGCTCGGCCGCCGCGCGGGCGCTGAGCGGGTCGGCGCCATAGTCGTTGAAATTGATGTCACGCGCGAGCGCCATCCAGTACAACTCGACCGCTTCGCCGGCTTCTTCGGCGCTGGACAGGGCCGGCGCGGGCGGCATCGTCACGTGGTGCGAATCCGGTCCTTCCAAATCCATGGCCAAACCGGCTTGCGGGCTGGTCAGCTTGCGGGCCGAGCCGAGCGTGACCTGCTCGAAGAGTTCGGGATTCTCGGTCTCGCGGGCGCGCACGAGCGTGGCATAAGCCGCCGAGTCTACTTCGCCCAGTTGGTTATGCGGCAAGCCCTTGGTGAAGCTGCCAATTTTGTTGGCATAGAGCGTCTCATCGCCGTTGTTGAAGTGGAAAACAATCGGCCGTTCGCGCGCCAGCTTCGCCGCCGCCGTCCGGCACTTATAGGCCTTCATGTAGCGATTCGAGGCCAGCGATCCTGGCTCGACGCCGAAAGGAAAGTTCGGCTCATCGCAGGCCGGCACCGTGCGCGAGGTGCCAGGAAATTGCGCCAGCGCTGGTTGCGCGGAGAGCCCGGCGGCAATGGTCGCCGCCGTGGCGCTGCCGACCGTGCCCAGAAATTTGCGCCGGCTGGCAGCAGGCGCGGTGGGTTCAGGTGTGGGGTTTGCGCCAGCCACAGATTCAGGGCTGGCGGACTCGGTGAGCGTGTAGCTCTTTTTCATTTGAAACTCCTCCGAAGCCTCCGGCCCCTTGGAACCGAAGGAAAGTAAAGTTCACCCTTAACCGCCAAAAACGGCCTGTTCAGTGTGAACGTCAAGCGGCGGT
>JAYUCP010000420.1:0-4038 GCA_043740245.1 Acidobacteriota bacterium
GAAAAGCCCAAGATTGATGGGGTCGCCAGAGCACCATATCGTGCAGTCACGTAAGCTCCTGATTCCATTGACTCCTTAACCGTGGATTTGGGCTAAAGCCTGAACTCCATGCTTTTCATGGAACGAATTGAGGGAAAAGATGGCGCAACTACTACTTTCAATCCTGTTGTTGTTCCCGTTGGTTGTCTGGCAAGCCGCGCCGCCCAAACGCCCGCGCCTGCTGGGCGTCGCGCACATGGCGCTCGGCGTCAGCGACATCGAAAAGTCGCGTGCCTTTTACAAAGATTTCCTCGGCTTCACCGAACCCTACGACCTGAAAAACGCCGATGGTTCGTTGTCGCTGACCTTCATCAAAATCAACGACCGGCAATACCTCGAACTCTTTCCGGGCCTGAAGCCCAACGAAGACCGGCTGCGGCACATTTCGTTTTACACTGAAAACGCCGAACAGTTGCGCCAATACCTGTTGGCGCGCGGCGTCAAAGCGCCCGACAAGGTCAACCAAGTGCGTATCGGCAACACCAGTTTCAACGTCAAAGACCCCGAAGGCCACACCGTCGAATTCACGCAATACGAACCGGCGGGCTGGACGTTGCGCGAACAGGGCAAGTTCATCGGCAAAGACCGCATCTCGGCGCGCATTATGCATCTGGGCATCATCGTGGGCGACGTGCCTGCGGCAATGGGCTTTTACCACGACACGCTTGGCTTCAATGAATTCTGGCGCGGCAATGCACGTAATACCGACACGGTCGCGTGGATCAACATGCGTTTGCCGGATAGCCCTGACTACATCGAATTCATGCTGTATTCGACCTTGCCTGTGCCCGACAATCGTTTGTCGCAGCATCACATTTGTTTGGAAGTGCCCGACGTCGAGCAGGCTTTGAAAACGTTGGAGGCGCGGCCCGCGCGTAAAGGCTACACACGCTTGCTGGAAATCCGCACCGGCGTCAATCAGCGGCGGCAGTTGAATCTGTATGACCCCGACGGCACGCGCATCGAACTGATGGAGCCGCGCACGATTGACGGCAAACCGGCGCCCGCTTCGACCTCGCCGTTGCCGGTGGCGAAGAAGGCTTCATAGCTTTGGGAGAAGCTGTTCAGCAGTCTACTGGCGGCAGAGTTTTGGGCAGCGCAATCTGCTGGTGTTAAGATGACCGCACCGTTTTGCAGCAGCGCGAGTGGAAGATGACACGATGATTACGACAACCGCACAACCGGAAGCAGGCCCAGTTGCTACCCTGCAAATATTGGCTGTGGCCGATGCTGAAAAGGCCATTGCGCTGGCCAATCGCTGGCTGCACCGCGATGTCGGCCTGCTGATTCACGTCTCGCGTGCGGTTTTCAACGCGGCGACTTGTAGTTGGCATTTGCCGGTGGAATTGGCCTATCCGCGCACCGGCTTGCTGGGCGTGATCGGCGACATTTACCTGAATGCCGCCGATGGTCAATTCATCGGCCTGCCGGCGCCGGAAGAATTACAGCGGCGCGCAACCGTGCTGGCGTGCGCGAATGGTTTTACCGAAAAGGAGTGACAAGATGAGCACCGCAGTCAGTGCCACGAAAGAACAAATTATCCAAGCTCCTTCGCCTGAGCTGGCCGTCCCGGATGCGTTGCGGGCGATTGCTTTGGTTAATCGTTGGTTGCAAAAGGAAATCGGCATGGCGGTGAGTACGGCGCAAGCCCGTTTCATCCCCGCCAGCTATTGTTGGCATTTGCCGGTTCATCTGGCCTACGGCAGCACTGGCCCGTTGGGTGTCATCGGCGATATTTATTTACACGCCGCCACGGGGGAATTGATTGGTCATCCGGCGGCGGAAGAACTGTTGCAACGCGCCACTGCGCTCGCTGCCGCGCATGGCATCACCGGCGAAGACGAAGAAGAAAACTAAATGCTGACCGGGTTCACCCAAGAACATCCTGCCTCATGCGTAGCAGCGTGCGTCAGGATGGTTCTATCCGACTTTCGGCAATTCCCGCCTGAGCAACGCATTCGGAAAATGCTCGGCAATCCAATCTCTGGTTTAACGCTGGAACAGGCTTGGCAGCGGCTGCGGCAACATCAGGCTGACGCCGACTTTCACGACTCTGTCTGGGGATGGCTTGATTTACGGGATTGCTTGCGCGCCGGTTTGTATCCCATCGTCGGCATCGAGCGCGGCGTGTTCGGCCACGCTTTTGCTTTGCACGCGGTCGTCGTCGCGGTTGAGCTTGACAGCATTCAAGTCCTTGATCCGTTGCTGGGCGTAACGCCCGCGACATTCTCACGCGAATCCTTTGAACTTGCCTGGAACCTGGCTGGGCAACAGGCATTGGTCATCAACGCACCTCTCTCATTGCAATGAAGGAAAACACTATGCTGAAAACATTGCGGTTGCTTTCGCTCGTCATTGCGCTCTTCGCGCTCGCAATTTATTCCGTCAACGCCCAAGGCCGTCGCGGCGGCGGCGCGCAAGGCGGCCCCCCGCAAACGGGCGAAGGCGGCGTTCCCGAACGCCCCTCCGACCCCATGTCGTCGCCCACGTTTGGCGGCCTGCGCTTTCGTTCCATCGGCCCGGCGGCCGTGGGCGGGCGCGTCAATGGCTTTGCCGTAGACCCCAACGACCGCGCCAGGTTTTACATCGTGGTCGCCTCGGGCGGCGTCTGGAAGACCGTCAACGCGGGTACGACGTGGACGCCGGTGTTTGACAACTACGGCTCGTTTTCCATCGGCGCAATCGCGCTCGATCAGAAAGAGACGAGCGTGCTCTGGGTGGGCACGGGCGAACACAACAGCCAGCGCAGCGTCGGCTATGGCGACGGCCTTTATAAATCCGAAGACGGCGGGCGCAGCTTCCGCAAGGTCGGGCTCGAAAAATCAGAGCACATCGGCAAGATCGCAATTGATCCGCGCGATGGCAAAGTCGTTTACGTCGCGGCGCAAGGGCCGTTGTGGTCAGCGGGCGGAGATCGTGGCCTCTATAAAACCACCGACGGCGGCAAGACGTGGAAGGCCGTGCTGAGTTTCAGCGAACACACCGGCGTGACTGATGTCGTGCTCGATCCGTCGAACCCGGACATTGTTTATGCCGCCAGTTGGCAGCGCCGCCGCCACTTTTACACGCTGATCAACGGCGGGCCTGAAAGCGCGCTGCACAAATCCACCGATGGCGGCGCGACGTGGACGCGCTTGCGTGGCGGTTTGCCCGCGGGCGATTTGGGCCGCATCGGCATTGCCGTTTCGCCGGTTGATCCCAACGTCGTTTACGCCACGGTCGAAGCCGCCGCACAGGGCAGCGGCATCTTCCGTTCGGGCGACAAAGGCGCAACGTGGGAACGCATGAGTTCAGCTATTGCGCAAGGGATGTATTACGGCCAGATCATCGCCGACCCGAAGAACGTGGATCGCATCTACGTCCCGAACGTCCAGTTTCAAGTGTCGGACGATGGCGGCCGCACGCTGCGCGGGTTGGGCGAACGCCTGAAACACGTAGACAACCACGCCATCTGGGTTGATCCGCAGAACACCAACTACATGCTGGTCGGCTGCGATGGCGGCGTGTATGAAACGCACGACCGCGCCGTCAACTGGCATTTCAAAGGCAACCTGCCCATCGCGCAGTTTTACGATGTGGCGCTGGATAACCAGATGCCGTTTTACAACGTCTACGGCGGCACGCAAGACAACTACTCGCTGGGCGGCCCGGCCAAGACGCGCAGCCCGTCGGGCATGACCAATGGCGAATGGTTCCAGACCAACGGCGGCGACGGCTTCACGTCCCGCGTTGATCCTGAAGACCCGAATACGATTTATGCCGAGAGTCAGAACGGCGGCCTCGTGCGTTTCAACAAACTCAACGGCGAGCGCGTCAGCATCACGCCCATCCCCGGCAAGGCCGAAGAGTCGCAGCGTTACAACTGGGATTCGCCGCTCATCGTCAGCCCGCACAACAGCAACCGCATCTACTTCGCGGCGCAGTATCTCTTGCGCAGCGATGACCGCGGCAACTCGTGGAAGCCGGTCAGCGGCGACCTCACCCGTCACATCAACCGCA
>JAYUCP010000421.1:0-24677 GCA_043740245.1 Acidobacteriota bacterium
AAAACGCATTCTCAAATTATTGGGGATGCCAACAAGCATCTACACTGAACTGGCAACCTGATTCTCAAAAACAGCAATTTATTCTCAAGAACCGTGAGCCATAATGCCTATGTTGAACCAATTTCAAATCTCAAATTCAGGACTTACGCAAAAAACTGCAAGATGTGGTGCGGGTAAAGAACCCGCACCACATCTTGCATAAGTCCTAAAATTCAAAACGTCTGCCCGGCATTCATCAACAAATGCTCCACAATCGGGCCAAGACTCAATGCCGGGAAGAAGGTCAACGCACCGACGATGATGATGACGCTGACCAGCAGCGCCGAGAAGAGTGGCGTCGTGACCGGGAACGTGCCCAAACTCGGTGGCGTCGCCTTCTTGCGGCCCAGGCTCCCGGCCAGCGCCAACATCGGCACGATCATCAGGAAGCGCCCGCAGAGCACAGCAATGCCGATGGTCGTGTTGTACCAAGGGGTGTTGGCGCTCAAACCGCCGAAGGCCGAGCCGTTGTTACCCGCCGCTTCGCTGTAAGCGTAGAGGATTTCCGACAGGCCATGCGGCCCCGGATTGCCAAGCGCCGAAGTGCCGAAACTCGGCGAGATAGAAGCGATGGCCGTGAAGACCAGAATCGTGAGCGGGAAGATCAGCACGTTCAGCATCGCCATCTTCACGTCGTAGGACTCGACCTTCTTGCCCAGGTACTCCGGCGTGCGCCCGACCATCAGCCCGGCGATGAAGACCGAGAGCACGACCATCACCAGCATGCCGTATAGACCGGAGCCGACGCCGCCAAAGACCACCTCGCTGAGCTGTATGTTCGCGAGCGGCACCAGACCACCGAGCGGCGTATAGGAATCGTGGAAGGAATTGACCGCGCCGCACGACGTATCGGTCGTGACGGTGGCCCAGAGCGTTGAATTGGCGATGCCGTAGCGCACTTCCTTGCCTTCCATATTGCCGCCGGACTGCACCGCACTGGCCCGTTGGTCAACCCCGGCCAACAGTGGATTGCCTTTGGCTTCAGCCCAGTAAGCGACGGTGACGCCTACGAAAAAGAGAAAGGCCATCGCGGCAAAGACCGCCCAGCCGTGCCGTTGCGAACCGGTCATGCGACCGAGTGTGCAAGTCAGTCCGGCTGAGATGGCGAAGATGGCGACCATCTCCAACAGATTCGTGAAGGGCGTCGGATTCTCGAACGGGTGCGCGCTGTTGGCGTTGAAAAAGCCACCGCCGTTCGTGCCAAACTCTTTGATGATCTCCTGCGAAGCCACCGGCCCTTGCGCGATGGTCTGCTCGGTGACTTGCTGCGTCTCTTGTAGCGGCTTGCCGTCCGGCCCGTTGACGACATTACCGTGCGCGTCTTTCTTATCAACCTGGGTGCTCTGCGGATCAATGAGCTTCGCCGTGTCGTAAGGCCGCAGGTTCTGGGGCACGCCGTTGGCCACCAGCACCAACGCGCCAACCAGCGAGAACGGCAACAACACCCAGAGCAGGCAGCGCGTCAGATCTACCCAAAAGTTGCCGAGCGTATCTTTTTCGCGTTGGGCGATGCCGCGAATAAAGGCGATGGCGAGCGCAATCCCGACTGCCGCCGAGACGAAGTTGTGGTACGCCAACCCGGCCATCTGGGTCAGATAGCTCATCGTCGTTTCCGGCGTGTAGCTCTGCCAATTGGTATTGGTCGTGAACGAGGCCGCCGTATTGAACGACGAATGCGGGACGATCCCGGTCAGCCTTTGCGGATTGAACGGCAAGTAATACTGCACGCGCTGCATCAAATAGAGTACGAGCATCGAGACCGCGCTGAAAAGCAGCATCGCGATGGCATATTCAGTCCAACGCATCTCCCGGTTTTCATTCACCCCGGTAAGCCGGTAGATCAGCCGTTCGATGGGCCGCAGCACCGGATCGAGAAACGTCCTTTCGCGGCTGAAGACGCGCGCCATAAAGAGGCCCAGCGGCTTCGTGAGCGCCAGAATCAGCGCGAAGAAGAAGAGAATTTGTAACCATCCGTTGATAGTCATAACGACCGTAGCCTCTCCGAATTTTTCGGGGTCAGAATTTTTCGGGGCGCAAGAGCGCGTATACCAAATAAATGAGCAAGAACGCGGAAACCGCGAGGCCCAAGAGCGATTCGAGATTCATAGCTCAACTCCTCATTGCAGCTTGTCGCACCCGCGCACATAAGCGAGCGAGAGCAGAAAGAAGACAATCGTTAAAGCGACAAAGATCAGATCAGACATAATTCTCTCCTTGAAAGATCAAAGACGTGTTGAACAGCTTTACTTCCCTAGCTTGCAGGATAGTCAAAGCACCAATGACGCCCAGTGCCAAAGCAATCGCCCTCTGCCTGGCAATGAACAACGTTCTGCTCAACATAATTGCTGACCTCCCTTAAAACTCCTTTTGCATAGTTACCGGCCAGCGGCGTAATGCTCGCAGGTCTTTCGCGTTGCCACGCGCGAGGGCGCAGATTCATGGCTATCGTTCGACTCAGCGGATTGCGGTGACCCAGACTGTGATGAGCTAGATGAGTCGGCGTGGAGGTCGAGTTCAGTAGGCCACTGGCTCGCCTCACCGTCATCGTCCGGTCCATCTTCAAAGCCATCGCCTTGACCGGCATTATCAAAACCATTCGGAAAGGAGCAGGGTTGTTTTCGCCAACCGTGCCCGGAGATAAAGTGGAAGCGGTACCAGCGTGTTAAGCCGTAAACCAGCAGGTAGGTAACCAGGATGACCAACAATTGCCCCGTCATAACTCCCCCTTGCGACGCCGCTTCGACCAGCCGAAACGGTCATTCCTCCCCTCGGCTGCGTTCTTCAACTAATCGTCTTGCCACTAAACTGAATTGAAGACTGGACTACCCCTCATCGTCTTCATCCGCCGCACGGGCGCTCCGCCATTCGCTATCGGGTTCGGCTGGCGATAACCAATCCATACAAAAACCGCCAACCAGCAAGAGCGGAATGGTCAGGCACAACAGCGCCCCACCCAGTTGATGCAACAACAATTTGCTTTGCGGTTCGCGCGCCAGCCAGGAGGCAGCCGTCAGCAACGAGCCGGTGACCGCGCACAACAAACCTCCGCACAACCCAAAGATTGCGCCGAACGTGTGCCAATTCTGTACTTTTGTTGAGCCTTCCATATCAAGTGTCATCTGCAACCTTTCTGCCGCCGGCAACCCCGGGCAAGCACGCCCGCGTAACTGCCAGCGACAAAGAGAGGCTAATCCCGCCGCCATAAGAATGGAGTAAGCGATTCATAAAAGATTCGTAAAAACGGAACGGGTGTTTTGTCTTGGCTGGTTACGACGCAAATGGCTACGGCGTAGTAAGAACACGAAGGCCTAGCGCACCGCTGAGAGGTAGTGGCGAAGCGATACGTTGCGCGCGCCTGGTAAACAATGGTTCACGCGAAGCTTGAGAAATTGGTCAGAAGCGGCGGGGTTAATGCTTGAGATGGTACGGCACGTTTACCACGATCACTCCTTGCTTGAACAACAATGCACCTTTCAACAACAGCGAGCTTTGGTTGTGCAACAGGTGTTGCCACCATTTGGCGGGCACGAATTCGGGAATGATCACGGTGACAATGTCGTCATCGCGCTTGCGGTCAACGCGATGAATGTAACGCAACAGCGGCGCGGTCAATTCACGATAAGGCGAAGGCAGGACGACCAGCTTGACGCCGAAATTCCATTGCTCCCATTTCTGGCGCAACAGCGCGGTGGCCTGTTCATCGAAATCCACATAGACCGCCGTCACGTTGTGCGGCGCGATGGATTTGGCGTATTGCAGCGCATTGATGACGCCGCGATGAATGCCGGAAATCGGCACGATGACCGCGTGATTGACTTCGTGCAACGGCTCCACGCCCTCAATCGTGAGTTGCCGCGCGACGCTGAGATAATGTTCGTGAATGCCTTTGAAGAGCAGCACGAGCAGCGGAATTACGACCACCACGATCCACGCGCCGTGAATGAATTTGGTCACGATGAAAACCGCCAGCACGATGGCCGTCGCCACCGCGCCGACGCCGTTGATGACGATGGCTTTTTTCCAACTGGCTGGGGCGGTGACTTCATCGTGCACAAAATGCGATTGCTGCCGCTGTTCCACTGCCAATGCGACATCCGGCAAAAGTTGGCGGGCCGCGCCTGCCAACGGTGCAGCGTTTATCGCCTGCGCGTGTCCCTTGTCGCGTTCGGTCAGCCAATGCCGCACCATCCCCGCTTGCGAAAGCGTAAACGAAAGAAAGACGCCGACCGCATAGAGCGGAATCAGCCGCGAGGTATCACCGGCGAAGGCCACCACCAGCAGACTGGCGAAGATCGCCAGAATCACGATGCCATTCGAGAAGACCAGCCGGTCGCCGCGATTGGCGAATTGGCGCGGCAGGAAGCGGTCGCGCGCCAGCAAGCTGCCCAAGCGCGGAAAGTCCGCGAACGAAGTATTCGCCGCCAAAATCAAAATCGCCGCCGTCGCCGCCTGCACCAGGTAATAACACCAGCTCAGCGAACCGCTGAACATCAAGCGCGCGAATTGCGAAATGACGGTTTCGTTGGCGTGCGGATGTACGCCGTACAAATAGGCCAGCAGGCTCGTGCCCAAAAACATCGCCGTCAACAACACGGCCATCCAGACCAGCGTGAGCGAAGCGTTGCGGGCTTCGGGCGCTTTGAACGCCGGGATGCCATTCGAGATCGCTTCGACACCGGTCAGCGCCGAACAACCATTCGAGAACGCGCCCAACAGCAGGAAGAGCGTGAGCGGTTGCGCGTGAAAACCCACGGCCAGGGCCAGGTCCGCGCTGGGCGCGGGCGCCACGCCGCCCAGCTTGAGATAATGAACCAGCCCATAACCGATCATAAACAGAAAGCTGACGATGAAAACATAGGTCGGCGCGGCAAAGAGCGCGCCCGATTCGCGCACGCCGCGCAAATTCGCCAGCGCGATCAGCACGATGAAAAAGAGGCACAGTGTGATCTTGTGATCATCGAGCCACGCGAACTGCGTCCCCTGTACCGCCGAAGTAAGCGCCGCCACGCCCGCCGCAATCGAAACCGAAACCGTCAACACGTAATCCACCAGCAACGCCGCCGCCGCGATCAGGCCGGGCGTTGTGCCCAGATTCTCTTTGGCGACGATATAAGCGCCGCCGCCCGAGGGATAGGCGTGAATCGTTTGCCGGTAACTGATCGCCACAATCGCCAGCAGCGCGGCGATGCCCAGCGAAATGGGAATGACGTATTTGAACGCGTTGGCTTGACCGTAAGCGACGGCCACAGCCAGCACGAGCAGAATCTCTTCGGTCGCATACGCCGTCGAAGAAAGCGCGTCCGAGGAAAAGACCGCCAGCGCTGTCAGTTTGGAAAGCCGTTCGTGCGCGGCCTGTTCAGTGCGCAAAGCTCTCCCGACAATGAGGCGCTTAACCGATGTCGCCATGACGTTTGCCTAACTCCTTTGGGATTCGCTTTGCTGTGTGGGTTTGCTCAGGCGGGTAATACACGTCACGAACTGTAGGGCAGCCGGCATAAGGAAGTCATAAAGAGTCCATAAAGAGTTCGTAAGGCTGGCGAGACACAGACTGAGGTATCCGCGAAGCCTTTGGAGTGCGTGCGGCACGGGCCGCCGCTTTGGTATGCCCTTCGTCTTCGAACGATCAAAGGACTACCAAAGCGGCGGCCCGTGCCGCACGCACTCCAAAGACGCTGCGCGTCGAAATAAGCGAATCCATCAACCTTCCGCGTTGAAGCGGTAGCCCACCCACGGTTCGGTCAGAATGTAGCGCGGGTTGGCCGGATCGGCTTCGATCTTCTTGCGCAATTGGCCGACAAAGACGCGCAGGTATTCGGTCTGCTCGGTGTAATCGCCGCCCCACACAGCGGCCAGCAGCGCCCTATGGGTGAGGACCTTGCCCGCGTGCTGAAGCAGGTGGGCCAACAACTCAAACTCTTTCGGCGTCAGGTGCAATTCACTGCCGCGCAAACTGATGAGGTGCGCGGTTTGATCCAGGCAAAAATCTCCGGCAGTCAATTGGGAGGCGGCTTCGGGCAACGTGGCCGGGGCGCGCCGCAAGGCCGCGCGGATGCGGGCCAACAGTTCGTCAATGCCGAAGGGCTTCGTTACGTAATCATCCGCGCCCGCATCCAACGCCCGCACTTTGGTCTGCTCTTCGCCTTTGACGGAGAGGATGATGATCGGCAGTGACGTTTGGGCGCGCAATTGGCGGCACAATTCGATGCCATCCATGCCGGGCATCGTCAAATCGGTGACGACCAGATCGGGCGGCCAATCGTGCACGACATCCAGCGCCGCTTCGCCGTCCGCCGCCGTGCGCACGTCGTAGCCGTGCGTTTGCAAACTACGCCGCAACACACGCGTGATTTGCGGTTCGTCATCCACCACCAAGATGCGTTTGCGTTCGTTCATTGCGCTCCGGTTTCCGCGACCTCGTCATCAGCGCCAAACGGCACGGTGAAATGTACGCGCGTGCCGCGTCCGTGCGCGCCCGGTTCCAGCCAGATGCGCCCGCCGTGCGCTTCGACGATGCCGCGCGCGATGGCCAGGCCCAGGCCGCTGCCGCTGCGGCGCAGCTTCTTCGCTTCCGGCGTCGCGCGGAAAAACCGATCGAAGACTTTGTCGCGCAACTCTGGCGGAATGCCTGGCCCTTCGTCTTCGACGGTCACTTGAATCTGTTCAGCGACAGCCAACACACTGCCGCTGATGCGCACGCGCGAACCGGCGGGCGCATACTTACAGGCATTGTCCACCAGCGTGTAAACGACCTCGGCCAGCGCGCGTTCATCCGCGCGCACCAGCGGCAATTCGGGCGGCAAGGCGACTTCGAGGCGATGCGCTTGCGTCACGCGCTCGGCCCGTTGCAAGGCTGCCGCGACGATTTCTTCGACATCGCCCCAGCGGCGCGGCAAGATAAATGCGCCCGCTTCCAGCCGCGCCAATTCGACCATGCTGCCGATGAAGCCGTTGAGCCGGTCGGTCTCTTCGTCAATCACTTCCAGCATCTCGCGCCGGTCTTCGAGGGACAGCCGGAACGCGCCCTCACCATCCGCGCGCAACTCTTCAAGCAAGGTCGTCGCCGAAGCTTTGATCGCGGTCAGCGGCGTGCGCAAATCGTGCGTGACGGCGTCGAGCAAAGCGGATTTCAGTTGCTCGCTGCGCCGCAAGGCTTCGGCTTGGCTGGCGCGCTCAAAGACTTCCTGCGATTCGCGGTAGAGCCGTTCAATCTCGCGCCGCCCGGCCTCGGCCTCTTCGGCGCGTTGCTTGGCGCGCGCCGACAGTTGCCCCACCACCAGCGCCGTCACCAAAAAGGCAAACAACGCCACCCAATTTTCTGGATCGGCAATCGTGAAGGTGCCCACGGGCGGCAGGAAAAAGTAATTGAAGTAGAGCACCGCTGCGACCGAGGCCACGACCGCCGGACGGCTGCCCCAGCGCGTGGCGATCAACAGCACCAGTAAGAGCAACGCCAGCGCCGCCGTCGTCGTGTTGACGCGCCCCGGCATAAAGGGCGCGAGCAGCAGTGTAAACGTAGCGAGGCCGCCCACCGCCACCCAAAACCCCAGCTTCCCTTCTCGCACCAGGCTGTTCAGACGGGCGAATGTCATTGCTGCTCGATTCGATAAAGATGCGTCCGTGTGCGCAGATAAAACGCCTTGCCCGCAATCGCCGGCGAAGCCAGGAAGCCCTCGTCCAGCTTGTTCTCCGCCAGTTTTTCAAACGCGCGGCCCGGTTTGAGCACGGTCGTTTTGCCCTCTTCGCTGAAGAGCCAGATTCTGTCCGTGTGTTTGACCAGCCCGAAAACCGCGTGCTAATTTGCAGTGCAAAGAGAAAGCTTTATGTCGTTAGCCTTATTCAGAACCAGTCAGAGAAACCGCCCGGCACGGCGCGCCATCGCACTGCTATTGCTGTCTCTTTCGCTGGTTGACCTAGCCGTGATTGATCTCTTTGCGCCGGAGCTTTGCGAAGGCGCGCGGGTGATGGCTCCGTTGGCGCAGACGGCAACGAATGTAAGTGGCATCCAGAGCAGCGCTCAACAAATCGCCACGGTAAGCGGCATTCCGCTACCAAACTCGTCCGTCCCATTGCCACTTGAGGAAGATTGTTTTTGCTGCTGCGCCCACGTTCTACCAAGTGCTTATTTCAAACTCCCAGCCTTGCCCGTGCCGGCTGACAGAGCCGCTTCACTGAGCGTCTTTCTTCCCACCGCCCCGCCTTCAGCGATGTTCCGCCCGCCGCGCTTCGCTTAACCCCGCTCACTTTCCACATATTTGCGACAGCTTGGATGCCGCAGCGTTTTGTCGAAACGCGGCATAAGGCTACGGCTCAGATCGGCTTGCAGTTCGGTGTACTGGGACCGTCTCCGCAGCAGTGCTGCGACCGATAGAGAACGCGCACTGCACTGTGCTCCCTACCGGTCACGGTACTGACCCATACACACAATTGCAACCCGCTCCAAAGCGGTCAGGTATTGATCCGTCATAGCGGTGGCTTGTCCAGGTAACGAGTCATCGGCAGGAGTTATTGCGATGTTCCATGCAAAATCTATCTACCCGCAATGCGCCGCACGCTCACGGGTGCGGCGCTGGAGTTCTTCCGGTTTGTTTCTGCTCGTTTGCCTGACAGCCCGGGCGACGGCGTTCAGCCAGCATGTACCGGGCGAGAAACCGACCGTATCGGCTGCCACAGCCACGCTGCTTGAGCAACGGAGCGCGCCTTTCACTGAGCCGCTGCAAGGCGTGTCACCGGCTGATTTGGTGCGCTGCGCGCTCACTGCCAACAATGAACTGGCGGCCTTTCGCCGGGAAATCGAACGCGCCCGCGCCCGCTTGCAACAATCCGGTTTGAGACCGAACCCGACGCTTGATTTCGAGCAATCGAGCGGACGCCTGGCGAACAATCCCGGCGACCGCGCGACCAGCGTTGGCCTGGCGCTGCCGCTGGAAGTCGGCGGACAACGCGGCAGGCGCATTGAACTGGCGCAAGCTGAATTGGCAGCCGCGCAAGCGGCAGTCGCCGAACGCGAACGCCTGTTGGCAGCGGAGGTGCGGCGGGCTTTTGTGGACGCCCTTAGCGCGCAACGTGAGCTTGAAATCACGGAAGGGCTGAACCGGCTCGATACGCAAACCGCCAGCGTCGTCGAAGCGCGCGTGAGCGTGGGCGACGCCGCGCCGCTCGAAGCCAGTCTGTTGCGCGTCGAGATTGACCGCTTGCTGGCGCGCCGCGCCTTGGTCGAAGGCCGTTGGCAAGTGGCGCTGTTGCGGCTCAAAACGCTGGCGGGCATGGCCCCGGAAGAGAGTTTGCAACTGCGCGCCGATTCATCGCTAACGGCGGCGGCAGTTCCCGCTTTGCTCAATGAAGCGACTGAAATGGCGCTGCGAACGCGCCCGGACTTGCGCATGGCACGGCTGGTCGAAGCCGCTGCGCAAGCAGGATTGCGACTGGTTGAAGCGCAGGCCAGACCGTCCGTCACCATCAGCACCAGGTATACAACTGACCGCACGCTGACCAGCTTGCCCGCGCCGTTCACGCCGTTCCCGGACAGTGGACGAACGCTGACGGTGGGCGTCTCGATTGGACTGCCGGTCTTCAATCGCAATCAGGGCGCCAGGGCTGAAGCGGCGGTGGCCATCACACAGGCGCAGCAGCGCCGCGTTTTTATCGAAGCCGCGATTCGCGCCGAAGTCGCCAGCGCGTTCGCCCGTCAACAGGCGGCCACGCGGGCGCTCGCCATTTTTGAGCAGGGTGTGCTGGGCCGGTCACAGGACAACCTGCGCGTGCTGCGCGGCGCGTATGAAATCGGCGCGTTCAAAGTCACTGAACTGCTGGCCGAACAGCGCCGCCTGCTAGATGCGCAAAAAGAATTCATCGAAGCGTCTGCCGAACGCGCCCGCGCGCTGGCCGATTTACAAACAGCGCTGGGCATCATCGAGGAGAAGCAATGAACAACCTGAGCTACGAAACCAATCCAACACGACGCTTCAGTCCGCCGTTTTATCGCGGCGTCACCGCGTGCCTGTTGCTGGCGTGCGCGCTGCTTGCGGCCTGCAATCGCAAAGCCGAACAGCAGGCAACGCCTGCCAAGTCCCCCGACAAACACGGCGAACACAAAGCAGGCGCGGCGCGGGAAGTCGAACTTGCGCCCGCCGCCTTGAAAGCCGCCGGGATCGAATTTGCCGAAGTCACGGCGCGTGCTTTCAGCGGCAGGCTGCGCGTGGCGGGCAGCGTCGAAGCCAATCAGTTGCAGACACAACAAGCCACGCCGCTGGTCACCGGGCGCGTGGAGCGCGTTTACGCCGCGCCGGGCGAGCGCGTGAAAGCGGGCGCTGTGCTGGCGCAGATTTCCAGCCCGCAGATTGCGCAAATGCACGGCAAGCTGCACGAAGCTGAAACGACGCTCGCCCTCGCCGAACGCAATCTCAAGCGCGTCGAGCAGGCCGAAAACCGCGCCGCCGTCATTGCCGCCAAAGCCCGGCTGGATGAAGCCGAAGCCGCGCTCAACCGCACGCGCAAGCTCATCGAACTCGGCGCAGGCGCAGGCAAAGACCTGATCGCGGCTGAGACGGCTTACAAAACGGCCAAGGCCGACTATGACTTTCAGAGCAACATCATGCTCAACAAAGAAATTCAGGAAGCCCGCGCCGCCGCCGAGACGGCGCGCGTGGATGTCAGCCACATTCGCTTCGAGATGAAAGCGCTCGGCGCGCCCGTGGCGGAAGACGAGCACGACGACCATACACGCGACACTTCCCTGCTGGCGCTGCGCGCGCCTGTTTCCGGCACGGTCACTGAACGCACGGTCAATGCCGGCGCGGGCATCGAAGCGGGCAAGCCGCTTTTCACCATCGCCAATCTGGCGACGGTCTGGGTGATTGCTAGCGTGCCCGAAGCGCAACTCAGCGGCTTGCGCGTCGGAACCGCCGCGCAAATTTATGCCGCCGCGTTCGGCGCTGATTCGCGCACGGCCCGCATCAGCTACATTAACCCGCAACTCAACGAAGACACGCGCACCACCCGCGTCCGCCTTGAGGTCGCCAATCCCGGCGAAAGGCTCAAAGCCGGGATGTTCGTCGAGGTCGAATTTCAAACCGGCGCGGCTATCAACGAAGGGACTGAAATCGTCATCCCCTCGCTGGCGCTGCAACGGCTGGGCGAACGCACCGTGGTCTTTCTGGCCGAAGCCGGTCAACCCGGACATTTCACCGTGCGTACCGTTGAAGCAGGCAGCGCAAGCAACGGCTTCACGCGCATCCTGAACGGGCTGAAAGCCGGTGAGCGCGTCGTCACCAAAGGCAGTTTCACGCTCAAAGCCCAATTGCTGAAAGGCGAAATGGAGGACGATCACTAATGCTCAACCGCATCATTCGCTTTTCCGTGCAGCATCCGGCGCTCATCCTGCTGCTGATTGTGCTGCTGTGTGTCGCGGGCGTTTTCAGTTTTCAACGCCTGCCGATTGACGCCGTGCCCGATGTGACCAACGTGCAGGTCATGGTTCTCACGGCTGCGCCCGCGTTGTCGCCGCTGGAAATTGAAAGGCAGATTACGTTCCCGGTGGAGACGGCGATGAGCGGCCTGCCCGACATTGACGAAATCCGTTCGGTGTCGAAGGTCGGCTTGTCGGTCATCACCGTCGTTTTCAAGGAATCGGTAGACACTTATTTTGCGCGCCAGCTTGTGCTGGAACGCCTGACGCTCGCCCGCGAACAGATTCCGGCCAACATCGGCGCGCCGCAGATGGGGCCGATTGCGACGGGGCTGGGCGAAATTTATCAGTATGAGTTGCGGTCTGAAGCCGGGCCAGACGGCAAGCCGCTGCACGACGCGACGGCGCTGCGGACGATTCAGGACTGGAATGTGCGGCGGCAATTGCTGGGCGTACCAGGAGTGACCGAAGTCAACAGCTTCGGCGGTTACGAGAAGCAGTATCAAGTGCAAGCCGATCCCACGAAGCTGCTGGCTTACGGCTTGACGCTGCACAATGTGCTGGAAGCAGTCGAACGCAACAACGCCAATGTCGGCGGTGCTTACATCGAACGCGCCGGAGAGCAATATCTGTTGCGCGGGATCGGGCTGGCAGAATCAATCGAGGACATTGCCAGCATTGTCGTCAAAACCGGCAAGGAGGGCGTGCCCGTGTTTGTGCGCGATGTCGCCGAAGTTGTTACGGGCGCGACGCTGCGGCAGGGCGCGGTGAGCGCCGACGGGGAAGGTGAAATCGTCGCGGGCATTGCGATCATGCTGAAAGGCGAAAACTCGCGCGCCGTCGTGCAGCGTATCAAACAACGCGTCGAACAGATCAGACCAACGCTGCCCAAAGGCGTCGAACTGATTCCGTTTTACGACCGCGAAGCACTGGTCAACCGCACGATGAAGACGGTGGCGACGAACCTGGTCGAAGGCGCCTTGATCGTGATCTTCATCCTGATCTTGTTGCTCGGCAACTGGCGCGGGGCCTTGCTGGTGGCGACGGTGATTCCGCTCTCGATGCTCTTCGCGGCGATCTGCATGGTCGTCTTCAAAGTATCGGGCAATCTGATGAGCCTCGGCGCGCTCGACTTCGGCCTGATTGTGGATGGCGCTGTGGTGATGGTCGAGAATGCCGTGCGGCGGCGCGCCAAAGCGCAACACGAAGGAAGCGAAGAAATGCCAAAAGAAACGATCCTGCAAGCTTGTTTGGAAGTCGGGCGTCCAGTCGTCTTTGCGGTGGCGATCATTATGATCGTTTACCTGCCGCTGCTGAGTCTGACGGGCGTCGAAGGCAAGATGTTCAAGCCGATGGCGCTGACCGTTGTATTCGCGCTGCTCGGCTCGCTGCTGCTGGCGCTGACTTACATCCCCGCGATGCTGACGCTGGTGTTGCGCGGCCAGGTCGCGGAAGCCGAAAGCCCCGTCATCCGCTGGGCGCGGCGCGCCTACGAACCCGCGCGCGCCTTTGTGGTGCGACGGCGGTTGACCGCATTGGCCGTGGCGTTGGCGCTGATCGTCGTTAGCGGCGCGCTGCTGCCGTGGCTCGGCGCAGAGTTCATCCCGCGCCTCGACGAAGGCTCGCTGGTGATCGAAGCCGCGCAACTGCCCAGCGTCTCGCTGCCGCAATCCATCAGCGCGTTGACCGAAGCCGAAAAAGTCTTTCGCACTTTTCCAGAAGTCAATCGCGTCATCTCTAAGATCGGGCGGCCTGAAATCACGACCGACCCGATGAGCGTGGATCGCGCCGACATTTACGTGGTCATCAAGCCGCCCGAAGAATGGAAGACGGCGAAGACGCGGGAAGCGCTGGTGGAGAAGATGTCTGAGGCGCTGGACAAAGGCGCGCCCGGCGTGAATTACGGCTTCTCGCAACCGATTGAGATGCGCATGTCGGAATTGATTGCCGGCGTCCGTTCAGACGTGGCGATCAAACTGTTTGGCGAAGACCTCGACGAGTTAAAGAAGACCGCCGAACAGATTGCGCGCACGGTGAAAGATGTGCGCGGCGCGGAAGACGTGCGGATTGAGCAGGTCGCCGGGCTGCCGCAGTTGCAGATCAAACCCGACCGCGCCGCCATTGCGCGTTACGGCATCAACGTCGCCGACGTGAATGACTTGGTCGAATCACTCGTCGCGGGTAAACCTGCCGGGCAGATTTACGAAGGCGAGAAACGCTTCAATCTGATCGTGCGGTTGCAGGAAAGCGTCAGCCGCGACACCGGCCTGATGAAAGCCTTGCTCGTGCCAGCGGCTAGTGGCGCGCGCATCCCGCTAGCGCAACTGGCTGACATCTCGGTGATCGAAGGCCCGGCGCAGATTTCGCACGACGACACGCGCCGCCGCATCGTCGTCGAATGCAATGTGCGCGGGCGCGACATCGGCAGCTTCGTCACGGAAGCGCAAGCGGTGATTGGCAAACAGGTGAAACTGCCCGCCGGATACTATCTGACCTGGGGCGGACAATTTGAAAACCTCGCGCGGGCCTCCGAGCGGTTGTTGATCGTTGTGCCGCTGGCCTTGCTGTTGATCTTCATTCTGCTTTACACCACTTTCAAATCAGCCAGGCAGGCGCTGCTCATCTTCACCGGCATTCCCTTCGCCATCGTCGGCGGAGTGTTTGCGCTCGCCTTGCGCGGGATGCCGTTTTCCATTTCAGCAGGGGTCGGCTTCATCGCGCTCTTTGGCGTGGCGGTGCTGAATGGCGTCGTGATGGTGGCCGCCATCAATCATCTGCGCGAAGCCGGGCTGAAGCTGAATGAAGCCGTGAACGAAGGCGCCGCCACACGCTTGCGTCCGGTGCTGATGACGGCGCTGGTGGCGAGTCTCGGTTTTATTCCGATGGCGCTGGCGACTTCAGCGGGCGGCGAAGTGCAACGCCCATTGGCGACGGTGGTGATTGGTGGATTGGTGACTTCGACTTTGTTGACGCTGCTCATCCTGCCAATGCTTTACCGCTGGTTCGAGCGCGAGCAGGATGACAATTCGACGCTCACGCAGGAGGTAGAACCGTGATTATCCCGCTCTGGCGCAACCGCGATTTCAGGTTGTTGTTTGCGGCGCAGATCATCTCGTTGCTCGGTAGCGGTGTGACGACCGTCGGCCTTGCGCTCTTTGCTTACCAGCTTACCGGCGGAGCGTCGGCGACGGCGGTGATCGGCAATGCGTTGATGCTGCGGATTCTCGCGTTTCTGCTCTTTTCGCAGCCCGCCGGGGTGATTGCTGATCGCGTGAGCCGCAAACAGATTCTCATTGCCGCCGACCTGCTGCGCTGCGCGTTGCTCGCGCTCTTTCCGTTCCTCACCGAGGTCTGGCAGGTTTACGCGCTGATCTTCGCCATCAATGCGGTGACAGCCTTCTTCACGCCGACGTTTGAAGCGAGCATTCCCGAAGTCGTCGGCAATGAACAGTACGTTCAGGCGCTTTCGTTCTCGCGCGTCGCGGTTGACATCGAAGCCGTCGCCGCGCCAGCCATCGCCGGTCTGCTGGTGGCGCTGCTCGGCGTGCGCTGGGTCTTCTGGTTTGACGCGCTCACTTATCTCGTTTCCGCGCTGCTCGTCGCGTTCGTTGTTATCCCGCACGCAGCGAAAGCAGTCACACCGCTCTCGTGGCGCACTTTTTCTGAAGAGATCACCCACGGAACGCGCGTGCTGCTGCGCGAACCATCGCTGAGGCAGGCGCTAATGCTCAGTCTGGCCGAGGCCACGGCGGGCGCAGCCGCGATTGTCGTGACGGTGGCCTATGTGCGTGATGTGCTTGGTCGCGGCGAAACTGGCTTCGCGGTCGTGATGGCGGCGCTGGGGCTTGGCTCGACGCTCGCGGCCATTGTGCTGGGCCGCGCGACAGGACGTTATGAACAGGGCGCAGGCGACAAAGCCGTCCTGCACGATCGCCGCCATCGCTGGACTGCGCGCGCGTTGCTGGTGGGCGGCCTGATTCTCGGTCTGCTGCTCCTGCCGGGCATACTTGTGCCGCCGCTGTTCGTCTTTGGCTGGCTGTGGATGCTGAACGGCGCAGGCCAGGCGCTAATCGCGATTCCTTCCGCAACGCTGCTCGCTGAACATACCTTCGAGGAAGAACGTGGGCGAGCTTATGCCGCGCACTTTGCGCTGACGCACGCCTGTTGGCTCATCACCTATCCGGCAGTCGGACACGCGGCGGCGAGGTGGGGAGCACCGATAACCTTCACGGCGGCGGGTGTCGTGTGCCTGCTGATTACCGCCACCGCAAAAGCATTGGGGCGAGGATCGCGCAGCGCGCACGTCCACGACCAGCATGCTACGTCCGGGAGTCTGGAATCCTCGCTCCCTAACAGATAAAAGGGTGAGTGTAAGCACATCCATGACACCTTCATTGCGCGGAAGCCGCATAAGCTTCGAGGGGAAAAACTATGAATCGAGTTCACCGCTGGTACTGCAGATCCTTCTTATGGAAGAAAGTCTTGAATGTGGGCATAGTCCCCTGGGCACTCAAAGCACTTGAGCTGGGGGAGAATGTGCTGGAAGTCGGGCCCGGTCCGGGATTGACTACCGACATATTGCGCCAGCGGTTCAGGCAGGTCACATCCATTGAAATTGATCCGAAATTGGCTAATGCACTAAAGCATCGCTTGGCAGGCACCAACGTCAGTGTGATTGAAGGGGACGCGACAACAATGCCTTTCGAGGATAAGTCATTTAGCGGGGCACTGTCGTTTACGATGCTCCACCACGTTCCATCGCCCGATTTGCAAGACCGGCTGCTGGCCGAGGTTTACAGAGTGCTGAAACCGAGCGGGATTTTTGCGGGGACAGACAGCACTTGGAGTGTAGCTTTCCAGCTTTTCCACCTTTTCGACACAATGGTCATGGTTGAGCCTGCTACGTTTGGAAAGCGGCTGGAGGCGGTCGGTTTTAGAGACGTGGAAGTCGAGGTAGCCAGCAGGGTCTTTCGGTTTCGGGCTACACGCCCGTAAAGCCCTCGCTGTACTGGCATACGCGCGGCTTCCTATGGCGGCGACAGTTGCAGGAACAGCTTTCCGAGTTTGAAGAGGTGATAAAGATGAATCAACAGCTTGCTGAAACCGTAGTTGATGCCCGCGCCCCTCTCGTGGCGCGCGGGCGCCGGCTTGAATACTTCACCATCATTTGGAATTGCCTTGAGAGCATCGTTGCCATTGGCTCCGGTTTGATTGCTGGCAGCATCGCTCTGGTGGGCTTCGGCTTTGATTCAGTGATCGAGAGCTTATCAGGCGCAATCCTTCTCTGGCGTCTACACGATGGAGAAAAAGGGGAGCAAAGAGAGCGAACGGCATTGAGGTTTGTCGGGATCAGTTTCCTGCTGCTTGCCGGTTATGTCGCGTTCGATGCGATCAAGTCGCTCATTCGGCGTGAGCCGCCAGAGGCAAGTTATGTGGGAATAGCTCTTGCTGTAGTGTCCTTGATAGTGATGCCGCTACTGGCTAGAAAGAAACGCCAGGTAGCAGCGTTACTCAACAGCCGCGCTTTACAAGCTGACTCAAGGCAGACTGATATTTGCGCGTATCTCTCGGCAATCCTAGTTGGCGGTCTGTTGCTCAATGCCCTGTTTGGCTGGTGGTGGGCTGATCCGCTATCGGCGCTGGTGATGGTTCCGATTATCGCCAGGGAAGGTTTCGAAGCATTGAAGGGAGAGACCTGCTCAGATTGCCATAGTCATTAAACTGTGATTACGAGCACTTAACTGAAAGGAACCGATGGGACACGCACATTCGCATTCACCCGCTGCCGGGAACAAAAAGAAACTGGCCTTTGTCTTCGGCCTGACACTGCTTTACCTGATTGCCGAAGTCATCGGCGGCTTGCTGACGCACAGCCTCGCGTTGCTGGCCGACGCCGGACACATGCTAACAGACGTTGCTGGATTGGGATTGGCGCTCTTTGCTATCAAATTCGCCGAACGTCCCGCGACGCCGGAACGCACGTATGGTTTCTACCGCGTCGAGATTCTGGCTGCCGTCGTCAATGCCGTTGTGCTGCTTGGCATCTCGCTCTTTGTGCTCTATGAAGCATACGAACGCTTCCGCAATCCGCCTCAAGTGGAAAGTAAAGCAATGCTGCTCGTTGCTGTGATCGGTCTTGCCGTCAACATCGGAGGCTTTCTGATTCTGCGCGAAGGCTCGCAAGAGAGCCTGAATATGAAGGGCGCGTACTTTGAAGTCCTATCCGACATGTTGACCTCCATCGGTGTCATCATCGCGGGCGCAGTGATGTTGGCAACGGGCTGGTATTACGCCGATCCGCTGATTTCGGCGGGCATCGGGCTGTTCATTTTTCCGCGCACTTGGGTGTTGCTGAAAGAAGCGGTTGGCGTGCTGCTCGAAGGCACGCCCGCTGATGTCAATCTGACGGCGTTGCGTGAAGCCATCGGCAACGTCACGGGCGTTGCCGGAGTTCACGATCTGCATGTCTGGTCGCTGACTTCCGGCGTCAACGCGCTAAGCGTACATGCGGTGCTGGCTGATGGCGCAAAACACGATGAAGTGCTCGCAGCCGTGCGTGAATGCGTCACGCACGATTTCAAGATCGCGCATGCAACAATCCAAGTCGAGCGGCAAGGCTGCGCGGAACACGAAACGCATCTGTGAGGAGTAATTTGCGATGAAAGAATGGCTCAACCCCTTTTCCAGCTTTCGCGCGCGGATCGTTTTTTTCGTGTTGCTCGTGCTGGCGGTGACGATCCTCGTGCTTTCCTTGTTCAACCGCCACGCTGAACAACGCATAACGCAGTTGGTGGCGAATCAACTCAGAGATACGTCGCTGGCGGTAGACCTGGCGCAGTCTTCGTTTCCCAGCGGTCAGTATCTTTATAAGCTTATCCCACAAGACGGGCGGTTAAGCATCGGCCTGGATGAAAGCCATATCATTCACCGCCTGCTCGTCGCCGCTGCGGATGGGCGCGTGATTGACAGTTCGGAGCGTGGCGACGTTGACCAAACCATTCAGCAAGTGCTCGGCGACTTGACGCCCGCGCCCTTCACCAAGCCGCCGCGCAGCGCGACAACAGATGCCCGCGAACCGGAGCAAGTGCTCACTTATCCGGTAGAAACTGAAAGGGGATTGCGCCGCGTCGTCATCATCATCTCGCCGCATCGCCTCAGCGAGATCGTGCGCGAAGAAGGGCGGGAACGCTGGCTTGGCATTACGTTGCTCGGCTTGCTGCTCGTTCTCACCGTCGCGCTGGCAAGCTGGCGCTTCACGCATCCCGTGCGCGAGTTGATGAGTGCGGCGGAGCGTGTTTCGTCAGGGGATTTCGATTTCAGCGTGACCATCAACCGCCGCGATGAAATGGGAAGACTGGCGCAAACCTTCAACGAGATGCTGGCCGGGCTGCGCAGCAAGCGCGAACTGGAAGAGAAATTACAGCGCGCGGAACGCTCTGCGCTAACTGGCCGTATCGCTTCCGGCATTGCGCACGAGATTCGCAACCCGCTCAGCTTCATCAGTCTTTCAGCGGATTATCTGCGCGACAAGTTCGCGCCGGCAGCCGAAGCCGCACGCAACGACTACACGAAACTGATAGATAGCGTCAAAGAAGAGATTATGCGGCTCAATGGCATGGTCAGCGACTTCCTGAACTTTGGCCGACCGGCGCGGCTCAAGCTACGTGAACTCGACGCGCGCGCCTTGGTTGAGGAAGTTCTCGTCCTCGTGCGCGCCAAAGCCGAGCAACAAAACGTGCGCGTGAGCGTGCAGGAAGTGACCAGTACTGAAAGCGGCGAAGCGCTCGACACTCATCTAAAAGCCGATGCCGAGCAAATCAAAACCTGTTTCTCAAACATCGCCATCAACGCCGTGCAGGCAATGACCAACGGCGGCCAACTCGCGCTTACCTTGCGCCCACAGCGGAACAACATCCGCATTGAGTTTGCTGATACCGGCCCCGGCATTCCGCCGGAAGCTTTGGGACAAATCTTTGAACCGTACTTTTCAACCAAGGAAACAGGCATCGGGTTGGGGCTGGCTCTGACAAGGAAGCTGATCGAAGATCACGGCGGCCAGATTTTGGTAAGCAGCGAAGTAGGTGCAGGGACAACTTTCACCATCATTTTGCCGCGTGAGCCTGCGGAGAATCCGCAAGCTGCTGTACTCCCGCAAACTGCCGTCTCAATTTGACCAGACACTATAAATGCTTGCGGCGGCGGTGTTATGTGCGACGCCCACCGCGCCTTTGCCAAGCTGGTTGTTGATAGGCGCGCATCAGAGCCTTTCTGCGCTGCAATTGATTGGCAGTATTTTCATTCGCAGACTGGCATCTGATTGGCAGCGCGCGGCAACAGCGCAGCCGCTCTGATAGTTTGAACAGAAATGAGTTTCAGCGTTGCTCGATTCGATAGAGATGCGTCCGCGTGCGCAGATAAAACGCCTTGCCCGCGATGGCTGGCGACGCGAGGAAGCCCTCGTCCAATTTATTCTCCGCCAGCTTTTCAAACGCGCGGCCCGGTTTGAGCACGGTCGTTTTGCCCTCTTCACTAAACAGCCAAATCTTGCCATCGGCATAAACGGGCGAGGCTGAATACTCGCCGCCGATGCGCTGTTGCCAGACTTGCGCGCCGGTCTTGGCCTCGATGCAACTGGCGATGCCGGTGTCGCCGATCATGTAAATCAAATCGTCAATCAGCAGGATCGAAGGCTTGTTCGACACGCCGCGTTTGACGCGCCACGCGACGTAAGAATCGTCCAGCAAGCCGTTGCCGCCCGTGCGCACGGCGAAAAGCTGGCCGGTGGAAAAACCGGTCGGATAGAAAATCATCCCGAAGCCGAGCACGGGCCGCGTGCTGGCCGAATGTTGCGCGCGCTCTTCGACGCGCCAGAGTTCCTTGCCGGTAAAAGGATCGTAGCCATAGGCCGCCTTCGCGCCCAGGCTGATCATTTCCCAGCGGCCATTGATTTGGGCGACCTGCGGCGTGGCAAAGGCCTTGCGCAAATCGCCATCCGCCGCCGGCTTGCCGTTTGGTTGCAAGTCTTGAAAGTCAATCGAGCGCTTCGTCTGCCAGACCGTCTTGCCGGTGCGTTTGTCCAGCGCCACGACGTATTGCTGGTCGCTGCCGTCGAAGTGCATCAGCAACAGGTTTTGAAAAATGACGGGCGATGAACCCGAACCGCGAAAGTGGTTGCACTCAAAATCGCGCCGCTCCCACAGCACCTTGAAGGTCTTCGTATCCAGACAGGCCGTGCCCGGCGAACCGAAGGTGATGTACACGCGCCCGGCTTCGATGGCGGGTGTCGGCGAGGCGTAGGTGTTGAACGGATGCGCATATTGCGGCTCGGCCACGTCAAAAAGTTTCAGGTCTTTGACGATGCGCCCGGTGTCGCGGTCGAGGCACAACGCATAAAGTTGGCGGCCATCTTTCGCCGCTGTCGTCAGCCAAATCTGTTTGCCGTACAGCACGGGCGAAGACCAACCGCGCTCGTGAATCGCCGTTTTCCAGACGATGTTTTGCGCCTCGCTCCAATTCAGCGGCAAACCCGTCGCATCGGAATGGCCGGTGCCGTCGGGGCCGCGAAATTGGGGCCAGTTGTCGCTGGCATAGGCGAACAGTGAAAAGCCAATCAACAGGATCACGGCAATAATTCGGTTCATCATTCCCTCGCTCACGTTTAACCAACTTTAGCAGGCTTTGTCAGGTAACACGCAACAAACGCGCGGCGGATGATACTGGCGCGCCGGATTCGACGCAAATTTTCAGCTTCAAGCGCGCGCATCAGCTAAAACCGCCAAGCCGGGCTTTACCCGCTGGCGGCGATTGCGCAATATAGCGAGCGGCAATCACAACCAAACCATTTTTCTGACAAGCTCAACACAGGAGATCACACCTATGCTCAATCGCAGATGCTTTCTTCAATCCACTACCATGGGCGCCATTGGCACTGCCGGCACGTTCGGCGTGGCCCTCACACAGCGTTTCGCTCACACGGTCAGCGCGCGCAAACTGACCAAGATCGGCGTGCAGCTTTATACCGTGCGCAACGAGATGGCGAAAGATTTCGAGGGCACACTCGCCCAGGTCGCCGCCGTCGGCTACAACCAAGTCGAATTCGCGGGCTATTTCAACCGCACGCCGCAACAGGTCAAAGACGCGCTCGCCAAAAACAAACTGGAAGCGCCGTCCGTCCACGTCCCGCTCAAAGACTTGCGCGAGAATCTGGACAAGGCCGTCGAGACCACTCAGGCCGTCGGCCACAAACTGGTCATCTGCCCCTTCGTGGTTCCCGAAGAGCGGCGCAAGCTGGACGATTACAAAGCGCACGCCGCTGTGTTGAACAAGGCCGCCGCCGCGTTCAAAAAAGTGGGCATCGAGTTCGGCTACCACAACCACGATTTCGAGTTCACGCCGCTGGAAGGCAAACTGCCAATGGATTTGCTGCTGGCCGAGACCGATCCGAAGCTGGTCAAGCTCGAACTCGATCTGTATTGGCTCACCAAAGCCAAGCAAGACCCGCTGGCTTTCATCGCCAAACATCCGGGCCGTTCCATCGCCTTTCACATTAAGGATATGGACAAGGGCAAAGAGACTTTCACCGAGGTCGGACGCGGGCGGATTGATTTCAAACCGCTGCTGGCGAAAGCGAATCAGGCGGGCGCGAAGTATTTCTTTGTCGAACAGGATCAGTGCCCCGGCGCGCCGCTCGACAGCATCAAGGTGAGCTTCGACTATCTGAAGAATCTGAATTTTTAGCCCGTGTCAGTAGCCCGACCGTGAGGGAGGGCAGGCTTGTGCAGTCAAGCCCTCGCTCACGGTCGGGCTACTGACACACAGACGCGGCCCTTCCCAATCATCGTGCAATCCATTTCCACTTCACCGCCGCGCGCGCTGCCCGCCGGTCTGACCTCATCCGATGCGACAATGCTGATCGTCGTCGTGATCTGGGCGGGCAATATCAGCATCGTCAAAGCCGCGTTGACGGGCCTGGCCCCGCTGCCGTTCACCGCCGTGCGCTTCACACTGGCGACCGTCGTACTGCTCATCCTGCTGCGCCTGCGCGAAGGCGCGGTGCGCGCGCCGCGCGTGTTGTGGGGACGTTTGCTGGCGCTGGGACTGGTCGGCAATACGGCGTACCAGACCTTTTTCATCCTCGGTTTGTCGAAGACCACGGCGGCCAACAGCGCAATGCTGATGGGCACGACACCGGCCATTGTGGCACTGACGAGCGGTTTGCTGGGATTGGAAAAGTTGACGCGCCAGGTTGTGTGCGGCGTCGCGCTGGCGCTGGCTGGGATCGTGGTAGTGATGTCGCAACAGGGCGCGGCGGTTTCGGCAAAAACGTTGACGGGCGATCTGTTGACGCTGTGCGCGGCGCTGTGTTGGACGGCTTATGTGCTAGGCCTGCGCGCGCTCGGCGGAAGGCTTTCGACCCTGGGCACGACGGCGTTCACGCTGCTGACGGGCACGCCGGGAATGATTGTGTTGGGCTGGCCGCAGTTGCGCGCGGTGCGCTGGGCGCAGTTGCCCGCGCAGGTTTGGTTCGCGCTGGCTTATTCGTCGCTGCTGGCGCTGGTCGTGGCTTACGTGCTTTACAACCGCAACATCAAACGCATCGGCGGCGTGCGCACGGCGATTTATGGCTGCGCGATTCCGTTGCTGGCGACGCTGCTGCCTGGCCGGTGCTGGGCGAACGGCCGCGCTGGTGGCACGCAGTGGAGCGCAATGCGCACGCCAGGCAGCAATGGTAAGCAGGAAAAAGCAGTCCACCTGGCTTGCGCCCCGACCGGCGCTCGGCGTACTTATCCTTCGACCAACGCCAACTCCGCCACCGTCTCCACATGAAACGTCTGCGGAAACATATCCAGCACCGTCACCGCCTGCAACGCATAACCATACGCCGCCAACAGTTTCACATCGCGCGCCAGCGTCGCCGGGTCGCAGGAAACGTAAACCAGTTGCGGCGGGGCGAGGGCGGCCAGGCGTTCGATGACGATGGCGCCAGCGCCGGCGCGGGGCGGGTCTAGCAGGACGAGGTCGGGGCAAGCTTGTTCGGCGGCTTTGTATTTCAACCAGGCTTCGACCGAGACGCCGTCGTAGCGCACGTTCGCCACGTTGTTGGCGCGCGCGTTTTCGGCGCCGTGGTTGGCGGCGAGGCGGTTGCCTTCGACGGCGATGACTTGGGTGAAGCGTTGCGCGAGGGGCAGGCTGAAAAGGCCTACGCCGGCGTAAAGGTCTACGGCGAGCGCGCCGCTGCGAGCGTTGACGACGGTGTGCACGAGCTCTTCGACCAGCAAGCGGTTGCTTTGAAAGAAGGAGCGCACGCCAAAGCTGTAATTGAATCCGGCGATGCGTTGGTGCGCGGTGCCGAGGGCGTCCACCTCGTGCGCTTTGTCGTTTGCGCCCGTGGCGGGGCTGACGATCACGCCGTCGTCGCCGGCGGTCAGATAAACGCGCGTCGCAGAGTGCGGGAGCAGTTCAGGCTCGGCGTGCAGGCGTTGCAATTCGCGATTGGCGGCGGGCAGCAGGATGGGGCAAGCGTTGACCTGGCAAACTTCGTGTGTGCCCGCGCGGAAATAGCCGATGCGTGGTTGGCCGTCGTCGTCGTGCTGGATTTTGATTTCAGCGCGCGCGCGATAGCCGAATTCATCAGCCGCGCGCGTGGCGATTTCGCCTGTCCAATCAATTCCGCCCAGACGGCGCAGCGATTCGCGCACGAACTCGGCTTTGGCCTGGAGTTGTGCTGCGTAGTTCAGATGTTGCAATTGGCAGCCGCCACATTCGCCGAAGTGCGGACAGGGCGGCGTGCGGCGCGTGGGCGCAGGCGTGAGCAACTCTTCGATGACGGCGCGGGCGAAGTTGCGGCCCGTTTCGACGATGCGGATGCGCGCGCGGTCAGCGGGCGCGGCAAAGGGCACGAAGACGGTTTGATTGCCGAGGCGCGCGAGACCGTCGCCGCCGTAGACCAGCTTTTCGATGGTGACCTCGTGCATCGTGCCGATTGACACGTCAGGATTGGCTAAAGCATCTGCGGTAGTAGCCATAGGCGATTGCGGGTTTGCCGACCACAGCAAAATCAAACGGGACTGATGAATAAAAGGGCGGGCAAAGCGCAAGCGCATGGAGTTCAGGCTTCAGCCTGTCTTTGGAAATCACGAACACAGGCTGAAGCCCAATGAGGTTAAGTTAAGCCCCAAAAGCCCTGAAGGGGCTGAATTCAATAGCCGGTGGCAGCGCCACCGGAAGACAGCAA
>JAYUCP010000422.1:0-9748 GCA_043740245.1 Acidobacteriota bacterium
CGGTCGCCTTTGAGAAAGGGTAAGGCTTCGCGGAAGACGGTGTAACTCTGCAAACCGGTAAGTAGCGTTGCCAGCTCGTGGCGGTCAGGCCAACCACGCCGCACAATCAAGGCATAGCGCAACGTGATGCGCGTCAGATAGCTGCAGCCCTGCAATTCCCACAGCAGTTTGTCGGATGGATTGGCAACAGCCTTGAGCAAAGTATCACCCATTTCCCACAACGTCAGTGCTTTTTCGGCTTGGCTGCCGTCACGCCACTGGTTGTTGAGCGGGCCGAGCCGTTCGATCAATTGGCCCAAATCAGATGTGTTATTCGGAGTTTGTTTAGCTGGTTTAGGCACAACGCACCTCCTCGCTAGTTTCGCCGAGAAATTCCTGTTGCAACGACGCCAGGTGCGGGCGCAGCGCCGATTCCAACCGGCATTGAAAGGCAACCTGTTCATCAAACATCTGGTCGCGCCGTTCTGGCTGGCGGCCATAGCGCGCATAGAACTGATCTTTGTAATGGATGGACACCGTCGCCGCCAGATAAGCGCCCAGCCGGTCGGTGAAACGCGCGCGGCCTTGTCGGTTATGTATTAGCCGCGCTTTGAAATCAGGATGTGCGGTGTTGATGTAAATTGCCCCGTCCAATAGCCAAGAACGGCGCAACAAGCCATTGATGGTCGGTGCGTACTCGCCAAATCGGATGTCAAAGCCGGAACGCTTGCGTTGTGCGCCTTGCTGGGCGGTTGGGTCAGGTGTGATTTGCTGTCCACCTTCAGTTTGGCCTTGCAATGCGCCGGGGTCTTCGGGGTTGGGGCCAGTGTCTGTGCTTTCACCTGCGCCATTGCTTGTGCTGTCGGTTTGGTTCGAGTCGCCATCCGGGCCACCTTCTTCGCCATTTTCTGCGCCGCCACCGTTGATTGCTTTGCCTTGCTCATTGCCGGCGGTCAATTCCGTACGCAGCCGCAAGCGGTCTTCGCGCGCGAGGTCGTCGAGCACATCGCGCAACACATCTTCCAAGCGGTTGAGCGAACTATCGCGCTGCTCTTCGTTGATCTCGTTGAGCGCGGCGCGCAGTTCGTCTTCGAGCGTAAGAATCTCGTTGTAAAGCGCCGTGCGTCCTTTGCCACGGTCAAAATCGTCACGGGTGATGATGGGGCGCACGATGTCGCCGACCTCGATATATCCAAGCAGGTTGGGATGGCCCCAGACGCTGGTGTGAAAGCGCGATTTGCGGATGAACGATTTGATCTCGGCAATTTCGTTGATGCGCCGCCCACGCGCAAAGAAACGCGCCGCACGGCCTGGCACTTCGGCTTCGGCGACTTTCAGATGAACTTCGATCAGGTGTAACGCGCCGTTGAAATCAATCTCTAAAACGCGTTGAAAATCTTTCCCCGCGATTTGCTCATAGGCAAATGGCTCGCATTGGACGGATTGCCCGCCCCATTCCTGCACGGTGATGGTCAGGTTGGGCCGCGCCAGCAAGCGTTCGAAATGGCTTTCGATTTCCTGTTTGATGGTGGCGACGGTGACGGACTCAAACCAATCTTCGTCAAAGGGGCCGACAATGACGGCTGTTCCTGTACCGGTGTCAGTCGCGAACGGCTCCGGTTTCGTCCACGGGCGACGGATGTCGCGATGTTGGTGGCGATTGAGTTTCAGTTCGAAATGATCGTCGTGCGCGTTCTTTGTGCGAAAGCGGATGGATTCAGCGGCAGCGCGAAAGGCATGCACGCCAAACCCGAAGCGGCCATTGACCCAGGTCACGCCGCGTTTTTGGGACTCGCCGATTTTGGCGACGATGCGCTCCAGCACTTCCCGTTTCATCCCACGGCAATTGTCACGCACCATCACATAACGCTGATGCCGATCAATAATGACTTCGATGCGCACCTCGAACGGATAAGCCTCAGCGTTGTTACGATACAGGATTTCCGCATCGTCCAAAGCGTTGTCAATATATTCCATCAGAATGCGCTCGGATGAACTATAGCGACGCGCGACTTCGTTCAGCAGCGAGGTCGGATCAGAAATTTGCAGGTCGAAGGTGGATTGATGACTGGCTTCGCCAGCCAGCTTGTAGGCAGGAAGAGACATTCAGAACTCCTTTTTCTGGGTTCTCACGTAGCACGTGAAAACAGAGTCAACGAGGAAGACAGCCTTTGCAGGCGGTCTGGGAAATACGGTTGTGCTTGTTGTCTGAAACGAATCAATTCACCGCCCTCACCGTTGCATCCACAGGTTGTCAGGGCTAGCAGCCCCAACTAGAATGCAGTTCGATTGGCTTTGACGATTAAGTTGAACAATCCATCGCAAAGAACAACGCTTCGCCATAGTAGTGACGGAGCTTGAAGCTGTCAATTCACAAATAAACAGAATTTGCGACCAACAAGGTCGCAATCAGCATCTTCCTTACAAACCTTATGACACGTTTAGCAAACAAAGTCGCCATCGTCACCGGCTCCGGCCAGGGCATGGGCGAAGGCATCGCACGCCTGTTCGTCGAGGCGGGCGCCAAGGTCGTGATCTCCGGGCGTGATGCTGTGAAAGGCCCGGGCGTAGCGGCCAACATTAACGAAGCGGGTGGCGAGGCGATATTTCAGCGCGCCGATGTTTCGCTTGAAGCCGATTGCCGCGCCCTGATTGACCGTGCCGTCGAGCATTTCGGTCAGGTGGACGTGCTGGTCAATAACGTGGGCCTGAGCACGCGCGGGACGATTGAGGACACGTCGGTCGAGTTGTGGGATCAGCTTTTCGCCACCAATGTGCGCAGCGCGTTTATCTGCACACAGCAGGCGGTCAAGTATATGAAAGATCGTCAGCAGGGTTCGATCATCAACATCGGTTCGGTCAACGCCTACATCGGCGAGCCCAAGCTGATGGCCTATTCGGCGACGAAGGGCGCGATGATGACGTTGACCAAAAACCTGGCGAGCTATCTCAATCAGTACCGCATTCGTGTCAACCAGTTGAATGTCGGTTGGACGGAAACGCCGAACGAGCATCGCGTCAAAATCGAGGAAGAGAAGAAGGGCGAGAATTGGCTGGACGCTGCCGTCAGCACGCGCCCGTTCGGACGGTTGCTGGTGCCGCGCGATATTGCCTATGCGGCGCTGTATTTTGCGAGTGATGAGAGCGCGTTGGTGACTGGGTCGGTGTTGGATATTGAGCAGCATCCGGTGGGCGGGCCGCCGAATTGGTAACGGATTGTTTGAGATTGATTTTGGTATGTGGAAATTCGCAGGAGCTACAACTGGCGACAAATTTGAAATTGAAGATATGAATATCTGGGCCTACGAATGGACGCAGATACCAAATCTTAATGCCAACGTGAAAGACCCATTCTACGATACGACTCACGATCTCCCTGTTTACCAAATCAGATCCGGCTCTCGATTCATATATTTCGCCGCACGCGAGTTTTCCAATTGTGTTTGGGGTGTTTTCGTTCCAACCGAACAACTCAAAATTCCAAGTGAAGTAAGTATGATTGAATCGCGCATCAAGCAATTTGACGGATTCTGGCTCTTCTACGTTTGCGAACACGCACACCCGCTCAATCGCCAATTGCATTTCATTGGCAGCAGTCTGGGTTTGGTCTGCCTGGCGTTGCTCTGCTACACGGGCAATCTGTTTTTCTTTCCACTGGGGTTGGTGATGGGCTATGGCTTTGCGTGGGCCGGGCATTTCTTTGTCGAGCAAAACAAACCGGCGTCGTTCAGCTATCCGCTCTGGTCGTTGCGTTCGGATTGGAAGATGTGGGCGCTGATGTTGACGGGCCGCATGCGGCCTGAAATCGCGCGCGCCGTGCGCACCGCTTAGTCACTGCCCTATGCCATATGCGACGCGCGCTTGCACGGTATCGTATAAGCCGCTGCGTTGAAGCTCGACGCCTAAATTTCAGCCAGCTCTATCGGACAACTTAACTCCTACGATTTCTTCATTCGCCCGCTTTTTTTCCAAGCTGACCGCGCGTGGCACGTTGCTCGCTTTAAGGCGGGCGAACGCAATGGTGAAATGAGTTGCGCTTGAAATCACAGTGAATACTTAGGTCAGCAGCAACGGAAGCTGCATTAGGAGGACAAAGCGATGTTGAACAAGACAATGCATAAAGGTGTGATCGTGATGATGCTGGTTTGCGGCATCCTGTTGACGACAGCGGCGCCGAGCGCGCTGGCGAATGACAAAAAATGCAAGAAGGACAATTACTACACCGCCAATTATCGCGACGACGATTACTACGAACGTGATCGTGATGCGCGCCGCCGCCGGGAGCGGGATTACGTTGATGATAATTATTATCAGCGTGAGCGCCGCAATTCCTCGGACGATTACTACCAGGGTGATCGCCGCGGTTCTTCAACGCATGTCTTGCGCGATGTCGGCATCGGTGCAGCGGTGGGCGCGGGCGGCGGCGTTTTGCTGGGCGGCAAGAAGGGCGCGGTGATCGGCGCGGCCATCGGCGCGGCGGGCGGTTATGTTTACAACCGCAGCAAGCGAAATCGCTGGTAACAGCCGCGACAAGTTGGCCCCAAGCAACCGAAGGGCGAGAGAAGGCATGACCTCTCTCGCCCTTGCTGTTTTTGGCACTACTGGAATTTGTGTGGGTTTGGAAGAAAGGTTTTGCGGCTCCGCCGCCTGATGTGCGGAAGGTCTGTGACCTTCCGGAAATGGCCCGCCGTTTTCTGGGGCTACGCCCCAACAGCCGGGGCGTAGCCCCGAAAGAGTGGGGAAAGCGCCTGCGGAAGGTCAGAGACCTTCCACACATCAGGCGGCAGAGCCGCGCAGCAGCGAACGCACCCACAAACTTTCCCGTAGTGCCTTGTTTTTATGACCAAACAATCAGCCGGGAATTTGATTGACCTTGCCCGTGACGGCTGTGTTATAAGCTGCGCGTGTCCATGTTCTCATTCGTCATGATCGGCTGACGAATGCCACCCAGCTAAGCCACATCGTATCAGGAGGTCACTATGCACAAGCTTTCTCTGGCAGCCTTTGTACTGGTTGTTTTCAGTCTTTCAATCTTCCCGGCACTCGCGCATTTCAATCAAGCCCAATTCGGCGCACTGACCGGCACGGTCAAAGACCCGAATGGCGCGGTCATTCCCAACGCACAGGTCGCCTTGCGCAACGATGCCACGGGCGATGTGCGGAACGTCAATGCCGACGGTCGCGGCAATTTCAAAAGCGATAATCTGCCGCCCGGCAATTACACGGTCATCGTCACGCGCAGCGGTTTCAGAAACACCGAAACCAAAGTCACCATCGCCGCCAAGCAAACGGCGACGCTCGAGATCAAGCTGGAGGTCGCCGAGACACGCGCGGAAATCGGCGTGGCGGCCAAAGGGAGCATCGTCCCCAACACTGACCCGAACTATCGCGCCTTGCGCGACAGCGAGTTGTTGGAGAGCTATGACGTGAGCAATCTGACGCTCAAACGCGATGTCGGCGTGTTCACGTTGAAGCAAGGCAGCGTGGCCTTTCTGGCGCCGGTGCTGGGGCGCGTCGCGGTTGGCGTTTTTATGGGCGAGGGCGAATTCACGCTGAAGCCGTTCTTTGAACTCGAAACCAACTACCTGAAATTAGTGACGGACAAAGACACGGTCAACGAGCCATTCGAGCGGGTCGTTCTGGTCTTCACCGATACGACTTACACCGAGATCAAAAAACAAGGCCGCCCCGGCGCTGTGGACGCCCGCGCCAAAGAGGCGTTGCGCGATTACCACAACCGCATGCGGCGCAACACTGAAACACCGCGTAGCATGCTCGAAGCCTTGCTCACCGGCGAAGATGTCGAAAACGTAGAGGCCGAATTGCTGGCCGATCTTTACAACCCGAAACGCCCGCCCTGTTTCAACGCCTACATCAACGGGCGCAAACACGGTGACCTGCGCTTTCTGCTGCGGCCCTTCGGCGCGCTGCCGCAATTGCTTTCGCCCGAAGAGGTCGCGTTGCTCAACGTTGATCCGCAAGGCAAAGAGGAAGGCGTCTGGTACCTCTCGCATCCTGAAGCCGAATTCAAAAACAACACGGCCAGTTCGGAAGAAGACAAACGCACGATTGACGCTGAGCATTTCCGCATCGAGACCGCCATCACCGGCGAGAAGCTGACCGCCAGCGCCGAGCTGACTTACAAAGCCTTGCTCGATGGCGAACGCGTGCTCAGCTTTGGGCTGTTGCCGACCTTGCGCGTGACGCGCGTCACCGTGGGCGAACGCGAGATCGGCTATGTGCAGGAGAAGAAAAACGAAGACAGCGCCTTTTACGCCATCCTGCCCGAGGCGCTCGTCAAAGGGCAGCAATACAAGGTCAAGATCGAATACGAAGGCCGCAAGGTCGTCGAGGATGCGGGTGGCGGCAATTTCGCCGTCGGCGCGCGCACCAGTTGGTACCCGAGCGTCAACGCCTTCAACGACCGCGCGACCTTTGACCTGACCTTCAAAGTGCCGAAGAAATACACGCTGGTCGGCGTCGGCAAAAAAATCAAAGAGTGGACGGAAGAGGAATTCGCCGCCTCGCAATGGACATCAGAGGTGCCGCTGGCTGTGGCCGGTTTCAACTACGGCCAATTCAAAAAGAAAGAGATGCTGGATGACGCCACCAAATATGGCATCGAAGGCTATGCGACCAGCGACCTGCCCGATTATTTGAAAGGCATGGAATCCATCGGCGGCATGTCACCGGTGCGGATGATGGATCAGGGAATGGTTGAAGCACAGAACTCAATGCGCATCTTCACGAACTGGTTCGGCCCCGCGCCGTATGGACGCATTGCCATCACGCAACAGCCACAGCCGTTTTTCGGGCAATCGTGGCCGACGCTGGTTTACTTGCCGATTATGGCGTTCTTCGATTCAACGCAGCGCTGGCGGATGATGGGCACCATCTCGAACGGCCTGACTGAGTTTATTCAAGAGGTCACGCCGCACGAAGTCGCGCATCAATGGTGGGGCCACATCGTTGGCTGGACTTCGTATCACGATCAATGGCTGTCGGAAGGCTTCGCCGATTTTTCCGCCAGCCTTTACCTGCAAACGACCGAACCGAAGCTGGACAAGTATCTGACCTTCTGGAAACGCAACCAGGAAAAGATTCTGACGAAAAACACCTTCGGCAAACGCGCCAACGACGCTGGGCCGCTCTGGATGGGCCTGCGCTTGAACACCTTCAAAACGCCGCGCGCCTATAGTGAGATCGTTTATTCCAAAGGCGGGTACGTGCTGCATATGCTGCGCTGGATGATGTATGACCGGCAGACTGGCGATGCGCGCTTCAAAGCGATGATGCAGGATTTCGTCAAAGAGAATTTCAATCAGAATGCTTCGACTGAACGTTTCAAAGTCGCCGTCGAAAAACATATGACGCCGCAAATGGATCTGGACGGCAACAAACGCATGGATTGGTTCTTTATGGAATGGGTCTACGGTACCGACATCCCGCGTTACCGGCTGGATTACACACTGACGCCGCAGCCAGACGGCAAGACGCTGTTGACGGCCACCGTGACGCAAAGCGAAGTTTCGCCGGGCTTCAAAATGGCGGTGCCGATTTACCTGGATTTTGACGGCAAGCTCACGCGGCTCGGCGCGGCCAACATTGCGGGCAATTCGACGACGCCGGAATTCAAAGTGACGCTGCCGCAAAAACCCAAACGCGTGCTGATCAACTATCACTACGACGTATTGGCGACCGAAAGCAGCAGCAACGGCAAGTAACCGCTCTATTCAATCGGCTGCGAGTAGTGGCACAATGCGGCGCACGCGTTGTGCCACTACTTTTTTTAGATGAAACCGTAGGACGGACTTTAGTCTGTCCCTTGCCCGGACAGACTAAAGTCTGTCCTACCTTTTCAGGAGCGAACATGAAACATCACAAGTTGGCAGAGATTCCCGAAGAGCACGTCACCGAACTGTTCAGCCGCCGCTTTTTCACCGGCGACAAAATCACGCTGGCTTTTTTGACGATCAAGGCGGGCAGCGTCGTCCCGCAGCATTCACACGATAGCGAGCAATTCAGCTACTGCGTCACGGGCTCGCTCAATTTCAAAATCGGCGGCGCGGAGTTGGTGTTGCGCGCTGGTGAATTGGTCGAAATCCCTTCCCACGTTCCGCACGAAGCCTGGGCGACTGAAGATTTCACCGGCATTGATGTGTTCTCGCCGATCCGCCAGGATTGGGTGGATGGCAGCGACGATTATTTGCGTCGCAAATAATCGTCGCTTATCTGACTTCCACGGCAATCGCGTCCGGATCGGCCAGGATATAGAACGAACGGCCTTTATGCCGGACTTTCAATTGCGGGCGTCCCATCACATTCAAGATCAGCGGCGTTTCCAGGCTGAGGCTTTCCCCGGCGGCAATGCTGCGGCAATCGTCAGTGCTGCATCTATCCTTCTCATCACGCATCAGCATGGTTTTCTTTAAGGTGATGCCCTGCTTCGCTTGAAAGGCGTTGCGCACATTCTCGGCCAGGCGCGCCAGACCCGTTGGAGCAGCCAGCGCAATCTTCTTTGGCTCTGCTTTGCGGCTTTCCTGTTCATCTTTCTCTTCAGTCATAGGTGGCGGGGCCGTCGTGGTCTTTTGTTTCTCAGGTGTGGATTCGCGCTCGGCCTTTTCAGTTTTATGTTTCTCAACCATAGGCGCGTGCGCGGCCTTTTCTCCTTTATGTTTTTCAACTGCCGGGGAGTGTTCGGCCTTTTCGGCTTTGGGTTTCTCAACGGCTTCATGCCCGGTCATTGCGGGCGCTTGATCGCTGGGCGCATCGTTGGCTATATGCCGTGCGTCGTTGTGCGCGATAGCCAAATCCGTCACCACCAAATCCACCCTGCCTGAGAGCAGATTGTAAACGCCACCCGCCATCATCAACTTTTTCTCCAACACAGCTTCACTCAAAACATCGCTCTCAAACAGCGCTTGCTGCATTTGATAACGCACGTTCTCTTTGATGGCGGCATTCAGCAAATCCTTTTCAGCGAGGTCTTGCGCCTGGGCTTTTTCAACCGCTGGCCGAATGCGGCGCAATAGCGATTTGATATTGGGCGGCGCGTCGCCGCCACCGATGGTGGCTTTGACGGCGCCACAACTTTCGTGGCCGAGCACAAACAGCAAATTGACGTGCAAGTGTTCGACGGCGTACTCGATGCTGCCCAGCGCAACGGGGTCAACGACGTGCCCGGCGGTGCGCACGACAAAGAGTTTCCCCAGCGATTCGTCAAACAGAATTTCTGGCGACAGCCGCGAATCGGCGCACGCCAGGACGATGGCGTAAGGATGTTGCCCGGCGACCAGCGTCGGGCGCTCGGCCAGATAATCTTTGGGTAGCGGCTGACCGCCAACAAACCGGACGTTGCCGGCCAGCAACCGCACCAGATTGCTGGCGCTTGAGGCGCTTTCAGCTTGCGCATAAGCAGCGCCTGTCAGCACGCTCAACACGGCCAGAAAGCCGCCCAACTTGGCAGCCAGCGCGACGGCAAAGTCACGACGACGTTTAGTCTTTTGCATAGAAATATCTCCCCTGGATTGGTCTGCGATGAACGGTTCGTTACAGCGGGCCCGCGTCTGGTGTTCAGTGCTTGGAGCTTGCTGGCGCGGCAAGAGGCCGGCTTGTCACACAGCCATCCTGAATCGCAAGCTGAAAACGCTGTAAGGCAATGACAAACTACACGTGTTGTCTATCGGCAGGACTAGGCCGGGACTTTAGGCTGTCAGGAAGAAAACCAAGCTTGAGGCTCGCGTTGACGAAAGCAGTTTATTCGGCATTG
>JAYUCP010000423.1:0-1604 GCA_043740245.1 Acidobacteriota bacterium
GAGATAGGCCGCCGGGTCGTGCAATTCATAGAGCAGTTGTTCTTTGACCGTACGCGCATTGACTACGCCGCCGGTCGCGTCGGCTTTGGTGATGACGAAGGAACCGTCCGCGCTGATTTCGGCGAGGGGAAAGCCTACGTTGTGCAAGTCGGAAACGTCTTTGAACCCGGGGTCGGCGAAGTAGCCGCCCGTGACTTGCGCGCCGCATTCGAGCAGATGCCCCGCCATCGTGGCGCGCGCGCGCAAGTCCCAAGCGGTTTCGCGCCAATTGAAGTGCGCCAACGCGGGGCCTACGACTAACGAAGGGTCAGCGACGCGGCCTGTCACGACGACTTGTGCGCCCGCGCGCAAGGCTGCGGCAATCGCGCTGGCACCCTGATAAACATTGGCGCTGACGAGTTCGCGTGCGGTGGGTTTGAGGTATGCGCGCAACAACGCGCAACCTTTGTCATTCGATAAATCATCGCCTTCGACCACGGCAATGCGCAGCTTAACGACGCCTTGCTCATGAGCGATGTTGCGAATCAGCCTTGCCGCCGCCAGCGGATTCGCCGCGCCAAAGTTGCTGACGATGGGGATGTGGTTTTCCAAGCAGCGACGCAACACCGGACGCACCATCGGTTCGAGCAAGGGCGCGTAACCCGCTTCAGGATTTTTCCGCCGTTCGAGTTGCGCGAGCGCCAGGGTGCGTTCGGCGAGCATTTCAAAAATCAACACGCTAGCGCCGCCGCGCGCACTGAGCGTTTCGACAACTGGCATAGCAGAATCTGTGCGGTCTCCGCCAAAGCCTGCGGCGCATCCGATGAAGAGGTTATTTCGATTCATAAAAACCGCATATCGGGCAAAAGGTTCATGGCATGTATTCAGCGAAATCTTCCAACGGTTCGTCGAAATCGGGACTGATCCAAACAATGCTGTCGCTCTGCCCGCCCTGACGGCGTTTGGGCGCGGCGGCGGTTTCGACAATCGGCTCGCTGATGTCGGTGAGTTTCGCCACCGGCCGGTTGCTGGCGGTGATGATGATTTCCTGTTCGCACGTGAGGCGCGCGAGCAAATCTTTGACGGTGATGTCCAACTCGGAAATGTCTATCGCGATGGTTGACATGGAAAACTCCTTCCGTAGCAAATGCCGCCAGTATAGTGCAGGCGCTGTCTAACGCAGCACATTGCTTTCTTCCGCCTGACGAATCAAACGCGCCGCGTCTGCGGGTAAAAGAAAATGCTGACCCAATAAACCTTCGACGGCTTTTTTTGACGACGGCGACATAACCCGCGTGATCTTTATAACGTTCTTCCAACGACCAGCGCGGATCGCCCGTCGCCAGGCGTTCGGCTTTGGTTTTCGCAAACGGAAGGAAGCCGCCCGCGAATCCACAGCCGCGCCCTTGATAAAAGCCGCTGCGCGTGACGTTCCAACCGAGATAAGTTCCCAACGGAGCTTGATGCAACGGCGAAGCGATGCCGCTGGTTTCGTTGCCGTCCGCATCTACGCGCGGCACGAACGTGGGCAGCGCACGCTTGATGATCGGCGGAACCATTGTCATCACGCCCGACAAATTGCCGTAATCGAACTCAGCGCCATAATCGTAATCGAGCAAGGTGTT
>JAYUCP010000424.1:0-4026 GCA_043740245.1 Acidobacteriota bacterium
TCCCGCGTTCTTCTTTCTGGCGATGCCCATCGGCAGTTCTTACGCTGCGTTGCAATTGATCCTGCCCAATCAGGTGCGCGGACAGGTCGGCGCGTTGCAAGTGTTCACGCTCAATCTGTTCGGCCTGATTCTGGGGCCGTTCCTGCCGGGCTTTTTCAACGACTACATTTTTCACGACCCGAAGATGGTCGGCATCTCGGTCGCGCTCACCGTAGGGCTGGCGTCGCTGTTGTCGGCGCTTTTGTTTTACGCGACGTGGCGGCCTTATCGAACGCACTACGCGCGAATGCATGGCTGAACCGCGCGCGAGTCAGCAATACACTCAAAGGAATTATCAAAAATGAATGACTTGGTTTCTTACACGCAAGACGGCGAGCTAGCCGTCATCACGATCAACAATCCGCCGGTCAACGCGCTGAGTCCTGGCGTGCCTGAAGGCCTTGCCGCAGGCGTCGCACGCGCGAATGCTGATGCTTCGGTCAAAGGCATCGTCCTCAGCGGCGGCGGGCGTACGTTTATCGCCGGCGCCGACATCAAGGAATTCGGCAAGGTCGTCTCAGGCGAAAAGCAGGAAGGCAGCCTGTTGCCATTGCTCACGGCGCTCGAAGATTCTGCCAAGCCCGTCGTTGCGGCCTTGCACGGTTCGGCGTTTGGCGGCGGACTCGAAATTGCGATGGCTTGTCATTATCGTGTTGCCGACAAGGCCGCGCAGGTCGGACAACCCGAAGTCAAACTCGGTATCATCCCCGGCGCAGCGGGCACACAACGCTTGCCGCGCCTCGCTGGCGTAGCGATCGCCGTTGAGATGTGCGTTTCAGGCGCGCCGGTCAAAGCCGCCGACGCGCTCGCGTCAGGCATTGTGGATCAACTCATCGAAGGCGATTTGCGCGCGGGCGCGCAGGCGTTCTTGCGCGAAAAAATCGCAGCGGGCGCGGCGCATCCCAAAACGCGCGAACGTAACGGCAAGCTCGGCGACGAACAAACGAATGCGCCGATCTTTGCCGCCGCGCGCGAGAAGGCGAAAAAGACCGCGCGCGGATTGACCGCGCCCTTCGCGGCGATTGACGCCGTCGAGGCCGCGACAAAATTGCCTTTCGATGAAGGCGTGCAAGTCGAGCGCAAGCTGTTCGAGCAATGCCTGTTCTCCGATCAGGCCAAAGCCTTGATGCACGTTTTCTTTGCCGAACGCGAAGTCGCCAAGATTCCGGGTTTGTCATCCGAAGCCAAACCGCTTGCCATCAAAACGGCCGCGATCATCGGCGCGGGCACAATGGGCGGCGGCATTGCGATGAACTTCGCCAACGCGGGCGTGCCGGTGCTGCTCAAAGAAACCGAACAGGCGGCGCTGGATCGTGGTATTGCTACGATCACTAAAAACTACAGCAACACGGTCAAGAAAGGACGCTTGACTGAAGCCGCGATGCAACAGCGACTGGCGCTGATTCAACCGACGCTGAGTTACGACGGCTTTGAAAACGCCGACGTCATCATCGAAGCCGTCTTTGAAAACATGGCGCTGAAGAAAGAAATCTTCACCGAGTTGGACAAGCGCGCGAAGCCTGATGCGCTGCTCGCCAGCAATACGTCGTCGCTCAATCTGGATGAAATCGCCGCGACGACGGCGCGCCCGTCGTCAGTCATCGGCTTGCACTTTTTCAGTCCGGCGAACGTGATGCGCTTGCTTGAAATCGTGCGTGGCAAGGCGACGAGCGATGAAGCGATTGCGACGGCGTTTGCGCTGGGCAAGCTAATGAAAAAAGTCGGCGTGCTGGTTGGCAATTGTCACGGCTTCGTCGGCAATCGGATGTTTTTTCAATACATGCGCGAAGCTCACTTCCTCGTCGAAGAAGGCGCATCCGTCGAGGCCGTAGACAAGGCGTTGACCGATTACGGCATGGCGATGGGCCTCCTCGCCGTGGACGATATGGCCGGCATTGATGTCGGCGTGAAAGTGCGACAGGAAAACGCGAAGCACGAAGCGCAGGGCCGTCGTCAGCCGCTGGTCGTTGATCGGTTGTACGAGTTAGGACGTTACGGGCAGAAGACGGGCGCGGGCTGGTACAAATACGATGAGAGCCGCCGCGCTACGCCTGACCCCGAAGTCGCCGCGTTGATCGAACAAACCGCCAACGAAGCAGGGATTGCGCGGCGCGAAATTGCTGCGACAGAAATTGTCGAACGTTGCGTTTACGCGCTCATCAACGAAGGCGCAAAGATTTTGGAAGAAGGCTTCGCGTGGCGCGCTGGCGACATTGATATTGTTTTCTTGAACGGCTACGGCTTTCCCGCGTGGCGCGGCGGGCCGCTGTGGTACGCCGATACGGTGGGGTTGAAGAAGGTTTACGACCGCGTGTGCGAATTTCACGCCGAACACGGTGCGTGGTGGGAGCCTGCGCCCTTGCTCAAACGATTGGCTGAAACAGGCGGCACGTTCGCAGGATGGGATAAGGCGAAAGGTGACTAATCGCCGAGGCTGTTTAGGTAAAGCAGGTTGTCGTTATCATTGAGGGCGAGCAGCAGCTTGCGCAACCAGCCTTGCCGCCCCAGCAGATTGCGAGCCAGGTTGGGGTATTTGGCGAAGTAAACGATGCTTTCAAATACGAGGTCGCCGGTTTGCAAAATGACTTCGTGGCCAAAGGCGTCGAGCGGGCCGCCGAGCGAGTCGAGCCTGATAGGCTCGCCCTGTTCAATCGGGATGCCGAGTTCTTCGCCAAGTTCGCGTTTGAACAGGCAAACAGCAGCGCCCGGATCCACTATGCCCCATACATCGAGGGCGCGCCCGAGATAGCGCAGCGTGATTGGAATGGTGATGCCGCTCGGATCATCGTCGTAGCGATAGCTCAAGGCAAAATCCAGTTGAACAGGTGATCGAATAATCATCACTAAAAAACATAGAGGCGATCCGGGTCTGTGACGGAATCCACCAAGGGCATATATGCGCCGTCTGCTCTGGCGGCGGCGAAAACGGCCTTGGCATCCGGCCCGTGTGCGATCAAGCGATCTCCGTCCAGCGCCACCCACTGCCCGGCGTATTCGCGCGCGTGGTCGTGCAACCATTGCATTTCGCGTGAACGGTCAGGCGTGGGAATCGGCTCAAGTTTCTTTTTGGGTGGCGTGCCGTTCGTGACAGATGTCGGTTGTGCTGGCAGGCCGTTTTCAACAAGCGCAGGCTGCACCAAGGGTTCCAGCATGCGCCACAATCTGAACTGATCGGGCGGCGGCAATTGCGCGATCTGATTGAAAAGGTTTTCTACTGTAATGTCCGTCATAACTACTCTCCTTTTCCGGTGATGATTGTTTTGGCAGCGGCAGTATACGCCGGTCACGGAAGATTCATAACACTGAAAGGAAACTCATGCAGACCAATGACCTGCTGGCCATTGACGTACACGTCCATCTCGAAACCGAACTCGAAGACAACGCGGCCAATGAAGCCGCGCAAAAATACTTCGGCAAATCCGGCGCGCGCGCCAATCGCCACGAACTGGCGGAGTATTACCGGGCGCGCAAAATCGGCTGCGTCATCTTTACCGTAGACGAGCGGCTCACCGGTCGTCCGCCGATTCCGAACGACGAGATTGCGGCCTTTGCGGCGGAAAACGCCGACATCATGTTCGCCTTCGCCAGCGTGGACCCGACGCGCGGCAGTGAAGCCGTCGCCGAAGCCCAACGCTTGATTGCAGCGGGCGGCATTCGCGGTTTCAAGCTGCATCCGCCTTTGCAACAGTTCCACCCGAACGACCAACGTATGTATCCGTTTTACGAAGTCATCAACGCCGCGAAACTGCCCGTGATCTTTCACACCGGCCACAGCGGCATCGGCACAGGGATGCCGGGCGGCGGCGGCGTGCGGTTGAAATACGGCAACCCGATGGACATTGACGATGTGGCCGTAGACTTCCCCGACATGCCGATCATCATGGCGCACCCGTCGTTCCCCTGGCAGGACGAAGCCATCTCGGTGTGTTTGCACAAGCCGCAGGTTTACATTGACCTGTCGGGCTGGTCGCCGAAATATTTCTCGCC
>JAYUCP010000425.1:0-9741 GCA_043740245.1 Acidobacteriota bacterium
GGGAGGGCTTGGATTCGCAAGCAAGCCCTCCCTCACGGTCGGGCTACTGACACGGCCGCCGCTAATCCAGAAAGGTGATTCTTATGGCGAAAGCAAAAGTACCAGAATGGCAACCGAAGCAGGCGGCACGGCCGTCAATCACGCCGATCACTGGCCCGGTCGTCGGGCGGCGTGACTTCTTCAAAATCGCCGGCACGGGCGTCGCGGGTTTTGCCCTGACGCCGCTGCTGGCGAGTGAAGCCAAAGCGCAATATGGCGCGCATCTGATTGGCCGCGCGCGCAATGTCATCTTCATCCTGCTGACCGGTGCGCCCTCGCCCACCGACACCTTCGATCTGAAGGTCGGCGCGTGGACGCCCGCCGATTTCAATCCGACCAGCTACAACGGCACCCTGTTCCCGCAAGGGCTGATGCCGAAGCTGGCCGAGAAGCTTAACCAATTGGCGATTATCCGCAGCCTGCGCGCGCCTGCGCTGGTGCATCCCTTGCAACAGACCTGGGTGCAAATCGCGCGCAGCCCGTCATCGGCGCTGGGCAAGATCGCGCCCAACATCGGCAGCGTCGTCGCGCTCGAATTCGAGAAACAGCGCACGGCCAGTCAGAAGCTGCCGGTCTTCGTCTCGCTCAACACCGGGCAGAATGTCGTGGGGCCGGGTTATTTCCCTGGCTTGTATGCGCCCTTCGACACCAATGCGACGCCCACCGGCATCACCAGTCTGGTCAATGCCGACGGTCAGGCGAAATTCGATCAGCGTTACGGCGTGTTGCAGATGATTGATTCGCGGCTGCGCCAGAATTCGCCGCTGGGCGATGACGCGGCGACGATGGGCAGCTTTTACGACCGTGGCCGGGGGATGATGTACGACCCGGCGGTGGACGCGGTCTTCAAGTTCACCACCGACGAACAGGTGCGTTACGGCGGCACGACGACGGTCGGCCAAAACGCAGTCAACGGCACTACCTTTGGCGATTCGCTGATCGTCGCGCGCAACCTGGTCAAGGCGAATCAGGGCTGCCGCTATGTGCAGGTCAACTTCGGCAGTTGGGATCATCATCAGGACATCTACGCCAAAGCCGCCACACCCAATCAAACGGTGCCCGGCATTTATCAGATGACCGGCGATCTGGATGACGGCCTCTCCGCTCTGTTGACCGATCTGGCCGCCGCGCCGGGCGTCAACGGCGGCACGCTGCTGGATGAAACGCTGATCGTGGCGATGGGCGAATTTGGCCGCACGGTCGGCGCGTTGACCAATCAGGACGGGCGCGATCATTACTTCCAGCATTTCGCTGTCATGGCCGGGGGCGGCGTCGGCGGTGGCCGTGTCATTGGCTCGACGACTTCGGATGGCGGCAACGTCAAAGACCCCGGCTGGTCGCAAGGCCGCGCCGTCGCCAACGAAGACATCGCGGCGACGATCTATTCGGCGCTCGGCATTGATTACACGACCATCCGCCGCGACGATCCGTTTGGACGCGGGTTTGAATACGTGCCCTTCGCTTCGGAAGGCGCTTGGTATCCGGTGCTTGAACTCTTTGGCCGCGACATTAAGACGCGCGCGCCACAGACGGGGCGTGATGCGGGTGGACGGCGGATCGGGTAAGACTTCGGACGGTGTTGATTCGGTAGTGAATGACCGGTGGCCTGTGGGTTGCCGGTCATTTTGTTTTTGCTGGCGTAGTCAAAGCGCGTAGGCCGAAGATTCATTGCTCTTGCTGTGTTGTGGGCATAGAATGCGCCGCGTCAATGAGTGATGTTTCCGCCAATGGAAATCTGCCGAAACAGCACTGGCAGACACAAGTTTCCGCTGGCGGAAAGTTGAGTGTTTCCATTAGCGGAAAGTTTTGGTCTCCGCATAATTCCTAGTTCGGCGGCTACGCATACTACGACACCATGACTAACCCAAAGACACGACAAGTTAGGTTCAAACCGGTTCCAGATGGAAACGCTGCCAAGTACTTCAGCTATGCTGAGGCTTGGGGGCGCATCAAGCGGTCAATTGGACACGGGTTCTTCTTGGAGGCAGTCACCCTTGAAGAAAGCATCATGTGTGATCGACTAATCTCTTACCTGTGTAGAGTGCAGGTGCTCAAACCCGACGCAAGTCTCGAGAGGCAGAGCTTCGCAAACCTCATCGCGATGTGGAAGAAGCAGGTTCCGGCGCCAATCAGCGATAGCTTCTTTATCGATCTGCAGTCCTCCGTCGATACCTGGAGAAAGCGCCGGAATAAGGTCGTGCACGGAATGGTGAAGTCAGTTCCCGGTGCGATGCATCACGATATTCTAGACTTCAAGAAGGAGGCTGAAGTTGTCGCTGTGCTCGGCGAAAGGTTGGCCAAGTCACTGTGTAACTGGTACAGGAGAGAAAAGGATAAATTGGCAAAGAAGGCTGTAGACTGTGAGAGCTAACGAGACGGTGCGAAAGCGGACTATTTTTGTGGGCACGGGGTGTCAGCGCCTTGCCGCCGCCGAACTAGCGCATGCACCGAAGCCGGCGCCCCGTAGTTTGGTTGGTTCATCCAGTGCCGACGCGCCGGCCCGGTGATGCTTATCGTTAGCTAGCTGTCACCTTAACCAAGCTCTTTGCTTCCAAAATCTTATATGACGTTATTTGACGACGAGATAAAACTTTTAGCGGCCCCGTATGCGAATATCAACGACGACATCTTGCAAAATTTTTGGCATTTGATTTTTTCTGACAATCACGAAAGCTATCGCAATTATATCGAAGACTGCTTCAGTTTACTTGGGGATGATGCGAAAAAGAAATTTAGGCAAAAATTCCTGAAAGATCATATTGGGTTTTACGAGATACTCAACGAATTGATTATTGGGAGAATTTTGGCTGATCATGGATGGCAGTTGCAATACGAGCCACGGCTTGATGGGCAAACCCCTGATTGGCTCATCACAAACAATCAGGGAGAGAAAGTGATACTTGATGTTTTCACATCAAGAACTCCAGTTTACATGGGAAAACAGTTTGTCCTCATTGAAATGTTAGATAGACTGTTTCTGGAAACCAATCATAATGCAATCATACATGTTGAAATAAAAGACTTTTTTAGAGCTAAAGAACAGATTAGCGAGTTCGCTTCAGAAATTCAGAAATGGCTTAATTCATCTCCCCAGATCAATGACGTATGTACTTTTAAAGAATTCACGGCCACGCTTTTACATATCAATAGAGAGGCTGCATTACCACGAATATATTTGTTGGTCCCAACCAACACCTCAAAAAGAAATGACTTGCGAGACTTACCTGACAAGATTATTGATAAAGCCAATAAATACGAAAAGATTTCACGCGAGCGAAACATTCCTTTCGCTGTCGCAATCGCTTTTGATCGCATGCTGATTGATGAACATACTGCGCAAGGTATTATTTGTACATCAGGTTATTCGTATCTTGAGACTCATCACTCTGTCGACGAGTCAGGTGATTACACCAAAAAGAATTTTGTGCCAAATGGACGTGGTGGCTTAATGGAACTTGAAGAAAGATATGATGAAGGAGTTTTCAGGAAAGATTATTTAAGTGGCGTAATCACATTTTGGTTTCACTCAAGACAATTCACCAGACCTATAGTCTTTAGAAACCCTAAAGCTGCGATCCCATTATCTAATAACCTTTTCCCTGACTCGGACTATGAGGATAAACAATATATATAAGGTGATACCACCAGTGCCAGCTAACGCTATGTTAGGCGGCGGGCGTTGAATGCTGCGCAACGCGCAGCTATACTCTCTCGGTGATCACATCGTTCCGCCATAAAGGGCTGCAGGAGTTCTATGCAACTGGTAAAACCGCGGGGATTCAGGTTGCCCACGCTAACCGTTTGCGCATGCTATTGGCTGCACTGGACACGGCGCAAACGATCCAGGATATGGGCGTGCCCGGCTTCAAACTCCACCCATTGAAAGGCAAGTTGAAGGGCCGTTGGGCAGTCGCGGTCAGCGGAAATTGGCGCTTGACGTTCGAATTCAGACAAGGGGATGCCGACCAACTTGACTACGAGGATTATCACTGATGAATATGCACAATCCACCGCATCCGGGGGAGTTTATTCGGGAAGTCTACTTGGCGCCTTATGCTCTCAGCGTGCGCGGCCTGGCCGAGGGTCTGGGTGTCTCCCCGTCAACCTTGACGCGCATCATAAATGGGCAGAGTGGGATAAGTCCCGAAATGGCCCTGCGGCTATCGAAGGCAATCGGTCGCAGTCCGGAAAGCTGGTTAGCCATGCAGCACAGTTATGATTTGTGGCATGCGAAGCAGTCCACGGATCTATCGCGGGTAACGCCGGTTGAATTCGCCGCCTAACAACTATTTACACTTCAGCGAATACCTGACGCGGTTGAAAGTGCGCGCCCGCAACGGTCAGCCGTTAATCAACTAAACGGCAACGGCACCCGCACCCGCACCTTCCCTCCAAGCAAGAAAAGTAAAACCGGCCTCTCCGCCCAACCGTCTTCCACCTCAGAAAATAATCGTGGAACTGTTTTCCCAACTCGCTTGTATACCCGCTGAAGGCCAACGCTGGCCGCGCCCGAGATTCTGGATTTGGCTGATGACAAACCCATCCGCATTTCAATCAACCAGCCTGAGCGACGAAGCCTTGTTGCGGCTGACGCTAGACGGCGACGAGCAGGCGTTTGACCTGCTCTATGACCGGCGCGCGGGCGCGGTCTATCAGTTTGCGTTGCGGATGAGCGGGTCGAATGCGTTGGCCGAGGACGTGACGCAGGATGTGTTTATGGCGCTGCTCCGGCGCGGCCAGCTTTTCGATCCGGCGCGCGGCACAGTGATCAAGTACCTGCTGGGCATGACGCGCAACCGGGTGTTGACGCTGTTGCAGCGCGAAAACAATTTCGTGCCCTTGCAGGAGGAGGAGGGAGTAAAAGAAACGGCGTTGGCTGGCCGCGTGGCTGCTGAAGCCGATCCGTTGTTTGCGTTGGCGCGCCACGAACGCATCGCAGCGGTGCGCGCCGCAATACTGGCTCTGCCGCTGCATTACCGCGAAGTCGTCGCGCTGTGCAACCTGGATGAGATGAGTTACGAACAAGCCGCCAGCGTGATCGGCTGTCCGGTTGGCACAGTGCGTTCGCGGTTGAATCGCGCGCGGGCCCTTCTGGTTGAAAAGCTGCAGGGCGTACAGGCTGTTGCGCGACGCGTTGCCGTGGCTGTTTAGTGAGATGTGAGAGGAACGAAGATGAACTGCCGGGAATTCAATGAACTGCTCAATGAACTGGCGAGCGATCGGTTGCCGGACGCGCTCGCGCGCAAACGGGCGTTGGTGCACGCGCGCGGTTGTGAGCCCTGCGCCCGCCAGCTTGCCGCACAACGTGCGCTCTCAGCCGGGCTGGTTGAATTCGCCGAAGCGACAGGCATGGAACTGCCGCCCCTGCGCATCAAGCAACAGTTGCGCGCTGCTGTCGCCGAACGCCGCGCGGCTCCTGTGTTAGCGCCCATCCCCGCAACCGTGCTCGCGTTCAAACCGGCAGTTAAAGCGAATTGGCAACGCCGCGCATTGGCCGTTGCTGCCGCGCTCTTGTTGCTCTTCACGGCTTCGCTCTTGCTTTGGCGGCAAGCTCACGAAGTTCAACCGGCCAAACTTGCGAGTGGCGCAACGCTCGCCCCGCCAGCGCCGCCTGAAGTTTTGCGCGCGCCGTTGGTTGACGAAGCGCGCGCGCCTGACCGGCAACCACGCGCACAACTTGCGCAACATCAAGTTGCCAAGTTGCGTTCCGTCCGCCGTGCGCACGCGACGGTGACCGCGACCGCTGAGCAGGAACTTGTTTCGGAATTCGTGCCGCTCACGCTCGCTACGGATGAGCGGGCGCTGGCGAACGGCACGCTGGTGCGTTTGGAAGTGCCACGCGCGCGGCTGATTGCGATGGGCTTGCCGTTGCGGGTCGAAGCCGACCGCGAGACGGTCAATGCCGAAGTGATGTTAGGTGACAACGGCGTGGCTTACGCCATTCGTGTTGTGCGCTAAGTCAAGTAACAAAACCGCTGGGCGCGGGTAGCGCAAACTGTCCAGTTTGCGCGGCTTCAGCAGCCACAACCATGATTCGACTGGTACCCCCAGGCGCGACTGTTGAAGCGGCGCAAACTAGACAGTTTGCGCTACCCGCACCGGGTCGCCCGTTTCTGCTGAAAGAGAAAGGAAGCAAACTTATGAATAAAAAATTGATGAATGACGCATTGCTGTTGGCGCTGCTCAGCGCGCTCACTGTGGTGGGGAGCGCGCAGGGCCGTGGCGGCTCGCCCTGGGGACAACGCCCCGGCGGGCCGCCGCCCGATCAACGCGGCGGGCCACCGCCTGACCGGCCCGATTTTGGCCGTGGCGGGCCGGGCGGGCCGGCCGGGCCGGGTGGACCGTCCTTTGAAATGTTCTCTGACAACCGGCTGGTGAAAGGCGCGCCTTATTCGGCGACGGCCGTCACCGAGACCGTGCAAACCTTGGGCGACGGCGCGCGCGTTTCGCGCAAGAACACCGACACCGTGTACCGCGACGGCGAAGGGCGCACGCGGCGCGAACAGACCATTGATCACGCCGGCCCGTTTTCAGTCGGCGATCAAGCGCGCCAGGTCGTGCTCATCAACGACCCGGTCACGGGCGTGTCGTATTTCCTGGACGCGCAAAACAAGACGGCGCGCAAGATGACGCGGCCCGAACGGCCCGCGCCGAATTTCAGACCGCCGCCACCCAACGGTGAGGCGCGCAGGCCCGCTGAACGCAACACCGCTGAACGCCACACCGACGAACGTAAGGTCGAGTCGTTGGGCAAACAGCTTTTCGACGGCGTCGAAGCCGAAGGCACGCGCGTGACGATCACCATCCCGGTGGGCCGCATCGGCAATGACCGCCCGCTCGAAACAATCTCGGAGCGTTGGGAATCCGCCGCCTTGCAAGTCGTCGTGTTCAGCCGTCACAAAGACCCGTTTGCGGGCGAGACGACTTACCGGTTGACCGACATCAAACGCGCCGAGCCGCCGCACAGTTTGTTTGAAGCGCCGGCCGATTACACTGTCGAAGAAGGCCGGCCCAGCAGCCCACCGCCGCCGGGCGCCGATGCCCGCCGCCGGCCACCGCAGGACAAACAATGACGCGCCGGCAATGACGCGCAGTTACGGACAATCAAACCCGCGCACAGCCGTCACGAAAACTCTTTCGTGGCGGCTGCGCTTGAATCTTTGCACAGAGGAGAAACCAAATGTTGATCACCACCGCTGACCGCCGCCGTTTTTTGCAAGGCTTGGCGCTGGGCGCCGCGTATTTCACGCAACCCGGTTTGTTTGCTGAAGCCTTACAACAAACTTTGACACAGACGCCGCGCCAGACCGAAGGCCCGTTCTATCCGAACAAACTGCCGCTCGACACCGATAACGACTTGCTCGTCATCAACGACAAGCTCACGCCCGCGCTGGGCGCGGTCACGCATCTGACCGGGCGCGTGCTCAATGCGCACGGCGAACCGGTGCGCAACGCCGTCGTCGAGATTTGGCAATGCGACAACAACGGCAAATACATTCACACCGGCGACAACAATCAGGCCAAGCCCGATCTGAACTTCCAGGGCTTTGGCCGCTTCGTGACCAGTTCGACCGGCGAATACTATTTCCGCACGATCAAGCCGGTGCCTTATCCGGGCCGCACGCCGCACATCCATTTCGCCATCAAGCAAAACGACAAGCGCATGCTGACGACGCAGCTTTACATCAAAGGCTTTGCGCAAAACGCCAGCGACGGCATTTATCGCAGCCTCAAAGCGCCGCAACTCGTCACAGCGGATTTCGCGCCGCTCAAAGGCTCGACGCTGGGCGAATTGGCGGCGCATTTCGAGATCGTCATCGGCGCCACGCCCGAAGACCCGAAGCAGGATCAGATGCGCGGGCCAGGCGGGCCAGGCGGCCCTCCGCCGCCACGCAGGCCAGGCGGCCCAGGGCAGCGGGGCTAAACAGTTCACTCAGGTTGCGATCAAGCAATCAAACAAGACACGCGCAGCAGGTTGCCGGCCTGCTGCGCATCTTTTGAGGTCATCGCATGACAAGCAAGAAACGGCTCAGCAGGCGCGCCATACTCAAAACAGGTTTGGCGACAGGTGGCGCGGCATTGCTGTGCGCGCAAGGCGCGCGCAAGGTCAGCGCCCAACTCGGCAGCCCAGCGACCACGCCCTTCGTTGACGAATTGCCCATTCCGCCCGTCGCGCAACCGCTCGGGCGCGGGATGCCGCTGCGCCGCGCGCCGTTCGACCCGCCGCCCAATCCGGCGGCGCACCAACGCTACGAAGAATTTCATCCGCGCAAGTTTTACGACATCCCGATCGTCGAAGCCGAGCACCGCTTTCACCGCGATCTGCCGCCGAGCCGCGTCTGGGGCTACAACGGCGTAGTGCCGGGGCCGACCTTCATCGAACGCTACGACACGCCGATTCTGGTGCGCTTTCGCAATCAACTGCCGGCGAATCACATCGGCTTCGGGCTGCCGTCGGTCAGCACGCATTTGCACAACGCGCACGTGGCGTCGGAAAGCGACGGCTTCCCGCTGGATTTTTACGAGCCGGGGCAATACCGCGATCATCACTACCCGAACATCCTGGCGGGTTACGACGCCTTTCCGCCGCGCGGCGATGAACGCGAGGCGTTGGGCACGCTCTTCTATCACGATCACCGGCTCGATTTCACCGCGCCCAATGTTTACCGGGGTCTGAGCGGTTTTTATCTGCTCTTCGACGAACGCGATTCGGGCCACGAGCGCGACCTGAATCCGCGCGCCTTTCGTTTGCCGAGCGGGCCGTACGATGTGCCGCTGGTTTTCAACGACCGGCGCTTCACGGATGACGGGCAGTTGTTTTTCGATCAACTCGACCTGAACGGTTTCATCGGCGACAAGTTCACGGTGAATGGCAAGATTCAGCCCTACTTCAAAGTCGCGCGGCGCAAGTATCGCTTTCGGCTGCTGAACGGCGGGCCGTCGCGCTTTTACGAATACTTTCTGAGCAACGGCCAGCCCTTCATTCAAATCGCCAACGACGGCAATCTGCTGCCCGCGCCGCTCACGCGCGCCAGCGTGCGGTTGGGCGTCGCTGAGCGCGCCGATGTGATCATTGACTTCAGTCAGGCCCGCATTGGCGACCAAATCTTTCTGGAAAACCGCTTGCAGCAAGCCAACGGACGCGGGCCGGGCAATGTCGGCGGCACGCCCACGCAACTGCTGCGCTTCGAGGTTGACCGCGATGCTGAAGACCCCAGCGTCGTGCCGGAGAAAATGCGCGAGCTTCCCGCCTTCGACGTGAATGAAGCCGTGACCACACGCGTTTGGAATTTCAACGCGGCGCGCGGCGCGTGGCAGGTCAACAATCGTTTGTTCGACAGCAACCGCGTGGATGCCACCGTCAAAAAAGGCAGCGCCGAAATTTGGGATTTGCGCACCGGCGGCGGCTGGAGCCATCCGGTGCACATTCACTTTGAAGAGTTCCAGGTGCTCTCGCGCAACAACGGCGCGCTGCCGGCGGAGGAGATCGCGCGCAAAGACATCATGCGGCTCGCGCCGGGCAATCAAGCCCGCGTCTTTCTGCGCTTCCGCGATTTCACCGGCAAGTACGTGATGCATTGCCACAATATGATGCACGAAGATCACGCGATGATGATTTGGTTTGAGATCGTGCCTTAACGATTGAGGCGGTACGAGGAGCGGTAGCGACTCGGTGACTTTGACGGTGCGTAATACAAAGTC
>JAYUCP010000426.1:0-4021 GCA_043740245.1 Acidobacteriota bacterium
CACAGGCTGAAGCCTGAACTCCATGCTTTTGTGCGTTAGTCCTGAAAAAAGACAGCCGCAGAGCTACGCAGAATAACGCCGAAACGCGAAATTCTGCCTAACCCTGCGGCTGGTCTTCTTTAACTTTGAGAGGGTCGTTATTGCGCGGCGAACTCGGTTCCGTTGAAGCGGAAATCCACATTGCGCAAGGCCCCGCCATTGAGCGCGAACATGCGTAAGACCGGCGCCTTCCCTTCCTCATAACGCACGCCCATGCGCTGAAATTGATCGCCGGCTTTGACAGCTTGGCCGCCCTGATCGGCTTTGAGCATGTAACGCTTGCCGCCGCGCACGACCAGCGCGTGTGTGTCTTTGCCCTTGGCATAGATCACGACCAAACTGTCGAAGCTGCCTTTTTGCACAGCGTCGAGCCGCGTGGCATAAACCAGTTGCGCGTCGTTGCCACCGGCGGATTTGGCTTCAGCCTGTGCTGCCGCCAGATCGGATGGGCTCAATTTTTTGTTCGCAATCATCTGTGCATTGACAGCCACCGCCGCCGTCAACCACAGACCGGCACATAATAATAGACTGTAGAAACGTTTCATTTTTCGATCCTCCGTATGGTCTTTGGCATAATTGCCTTTGGGTTTGTTTTGCCTGAACTCGGAACTGCTTCAGTAACTATTGTGCATTGACACCAAGCTGTGCGCTGCCGACGTTCGCATTCGCATCGAAGACGCGGAAGGCCAGCACATGCGGACGGCCATCGGGCAGGGTCACAGCAACTTTGAACTCTTCGCTTTTTGCATCGGCGATGCCATCAAGCGGATAGACGGCCTTCCAGCCACTGCCATCCAGTTGATACTCAGCCCGGCGCATGATCGAGGTCACGTCAGCGGTGCGAAACAGCACTTCGACCTGGCGGCCCTGAAATTTCGGCGCCTCGTACACCACGACTGGCGGCGTGTTATCCACTTCAATCGGCTCTGTTTCCAATTCATCGCTCAACGCGACGCTGCCCGGATTCGACAACCCGTCCGAAGCCGTGACTTTGAATACATAGCGGCCATCCGGCAAATCGTTCGCATCCACCGTGTAGTAGTTGTCGCGCAGGCCGGTCTTGAGCGGGAAAAACTCGCTGCTGTAGGCATTGCGGTAATACAACGCATACTCCAGGACATCACCGTTGCGGTCTTCGGCCTGCCATTGCAAAGAAATCGCGCCGCGCTGATACAAACGGCGCGGCGGGATATTGGGCGCGCCGCCCAGAATCGCGGGATCAAGGCCGGACTGCTCCGCACCGCTATCGCCTTGCGGTTGGGGCAAGGCTTGCAACGCGACACCAGCGGGCAGCACCGTGATCGAATTGACGCGGGGCGCGACATTGCGCGGCAAATACGAGACCGTCACCTCGCGCAAACTCGGATCGGGTTTGCCCGCCGCGCGTTTCAAGATAGCGCGCCATTGCAAGAAGCGCGCCGCAGGGCTTTTGATCGCCTCGCCCTCGGCATTGGCAAGCGCGGCTGACCAATCGCTCCAGGTCGAATCGGGCGTAGCCGTATTGCCGCTGCGCGTTTGCACTTCGATCTCGCCGGCTCCGAGCCAGGAAAGGCGGCCCCAGGCAGCGCCGGTTGCCGCCTCGCGCACGGACGAAGTGTAGGAGCCACTCACACCGGCGCTGTTGGCGCGATAGACCTTGCCGAGATTGGAAGTGATGGCCCAAACATCCTGGCCGGTTTGCAACAGGCGCGAGACCTGCGCTTCGGGCAATTGCGCGTACATCACCGGCTTGCGCGCGGGCGTGACGGCGTATACGCGGCCCTTTTGCCCTGTGCCGACCCACGCCGTTGTTTTGTCTGTCGTGCCATCCACGGCCACCGTGAAAGCCGCCGCATCTTTTGAATCCCACCACACATCGTTGCCGCCATTCGCGTCCAACCGGTACAACGCCGCTTTGGCTTGATTGCCAGATGATGCGCTTGATGACGCTGGCGAACTTGAAGTGCCACTGTCCAATACTTGCACGTCGCTGATCGTGACGGTCACGCCACCTTCATCACCGCCTGCGACGGCGGGCGCGGAGATAGGCGTCAAGCCGGAAGCAGCATTGCCGCCGCCGCTCCCCGCCGCTTCGGACAAGGCCAGCGCAAAGATTTCACCGTCGCGACCCAAGGCAATTTCCCGAATCTCACGCTGCGCCGAATCGAATAAAGTAAACGCTTTGCCATCCGGCGCGATGCGCAAAACCATGCCGCCCGGATCGGTACCCGCCAGCAGATTGCCGGCGGCATCCACACGCAGCGCCGTAATGTTGGCTTGCGTCGTGTTGACGAAGGGCGCGCCACTACCATCCGGCGTCACGCGAAAGATCACGCCTTTGTTGCCCGTGCCCACATACAAGCGGCCCTGTGCGTCGAACGCCAGCGACCAGATGTACTTGGTCTTCGGCTCAAAAAAGACCTTCGCTTCGCCGCTCGTCGTGATGCGGTAAACCTTGCCGTCCGGCGCGGTGCCCGCATAAACATTGCCCTGCGCATCCACCGCCAACGCCATCACGTCCAGTTCGCCGGTTTTATAGAGCAGTGCGCCTTTGCCGCTGGCATCCACCTTAAACACGCGGCCTTCGTGGCCGGTGCCCAGATAAATGTTGCCGCGCGCATCGGCCACGGCTGACCAGATGTAGGCTTGTTTGGTATCGAAGACTTCGTTGAATTGCGGCGCCAGCGTCAGCGTGCCGTTGTCGGCAATCGCCACGCCCTTGGCATCGCCTTTTTCGATTTCGGCGCGCGTGTTGACGCGCCAGAAGACGGGGCCGCTGGCGGACATTGTTGGTAGGGCAAGAAAAAGCAGGCCACTTGAAAAAAAAGCCAGTAAAAGTAAACGCATTAGATCCTCATTTGTACGCGGCCAAGAACACGAGTTCAGGATTTTTCGTAGGCGGCCACAAAATCATCTCTGGAAATGCCCGCAGTTGTCAGGGAATGCCGCAAGGTTGAGCTTTTGATGGTTGGATGATTCGGTATCGTTAACGGTGTGCGTGTGCCGTCGGCATTCGTGCGCACCATTGCAATATGATTCCCTTCTCGCAGAATCCGAAACCCCAGGCGCTCAAGCGCTTGGATTACCCTGGACTTCGGCGCATCAACTGGGAATTTCATCATCAGGCAGCCACTGCGGCTTCGGCGACAAATGCTTCCAAGACGGAGGGCCCTGGCGCAAACGCTTCATCACCAAAAGTTTCAATATGAAATTGAATCGCTGACTTTACATCCGCCAGCGCGTCTTCATAACTGTCACCTTGTCCAACGACGACACCATTCATGCCTAAGGGGTAGGCCACGTAACCATCTTCATGTTTTTCAACTATGATCTTGAATTGTTTCATCACTGCATCTCCTCAGCGATTTCAGTTATTCACCACATTCACCGTCAGCGTCCGCTGCCCCGCAATCACAAACTCCGCTGGCGGCAACTCCTGCTCCAAAACAGTCACTGAGCGCAACAGCGTGTAACCGCCCGCCGTCCGGTCAGAGCCGAGCGTCGCCAGCACCGAAGGCGGCAAGTTCGGCAATTCTTCATTATTGATGACAGCGCCGTTCTCGCTGCGCGCCAGGCGCACATAAAGGCGATCCGCTTTGCGAATCTTGTTCAGTTCGCGCACGAGTTGCGCCAGCGATTTGGGCGTGAAGCCGGTGCGCGGTTCGCTGGCTTGCAAGGCCGCGCCGTCGCTGACGATGACTTGCAATTGACCCAGCGGCGCATCCGCCGGAATTTGAACCGAAATCCGTTCGAGATATTCAGCGCCGCTTTCGGTGCGCGCGAAGGCCTGGATTTCCAGCTTCTCGCCGCGTTTGACATCGGTCTGATTGATCCAGAGCCGATCCAGGCTGCCGCGTTTGCGGGCGTCGCGCGAAGTGATGTCCAGTTTGACACCTTCGATCACCAAATCTTCAAAGCCACTGTTGAAGAGTGCAGTGAGCGGCTGTGAAATGGCGAGCGCCGCTGCCATGTGCGCACCCATAGAAGAGGAGAGCCGGTTTTC
>JAYUCP010000427.1:0-9732 GCA_043740245.1 Acidobacteriota bacterium
CGGCTGACGCTGGTGTTGCTGCTGGGATTTGCCGGCCTGGCGCTACTGCTCGCCGGCGTAGGGATTTACGGCGTGATCTCGTATTCGGTCAGCCAGCGCACGCACGAACTCGGCATTCGGATGGCCTTGGGCGCGCGCGCCAGCGATGTGTTGTGGCTGATTGTCGGGCAAGGCATGAAGCTGACACTCGGTGGTGTTGCCCTCGGTTTGCTGAGCGCCTTTGCGCTGACGCGTTGGATGGAGAAGCTGTTGTTTGGCGTGCGTGCGACCGATCCGCTGACCTTTGCCGTCATCCCCTTGCTGCTGACGGCGGTCGCGCTGCTGGCTTGCTGGATTCCGGCGCGGCGGGCGACGAAGGTTGATCCGATGATTGCATTGCGATGCGATTGATTCACAACGATGAGGACTTATGCAAACACTTTGGCAAGACCTGCGCTTCGGCGCGCGAATGTTGATAAAGCAGCCCGGCTTCACTTTGATCGCGGTCATCACGCTGGCGCTCGGCATCGGCGCGAACACGGCCATCTTCAGCGTGGTGAATGCGGTGCTGCTGCGCCCGCTGCCTTATCACGATTCTGACCGGCTGGTGATGTTGTCCACGAATGAAAAAGAAGGTGTGTTGGGCAACACCGGCTACACGACCTTGGTGGATTGGCGCGAGCGCAGCCGCTCGTTCGAGCGCATGGTGGCGATCAGGTCGTGGGGTGGGACGTTGACCGGGCAGGGCGAGCCGGAGGTTATGCGAGGGCTGCGAGTGTCGGCGGACTACTTCAAACTGCTGGCGGTGAGTCCCGCGCTCGGTCGCGATTTCCGCGTTGAAGAAGATCGTCCCGACACGCGCTTCGTCGTCGTCATCAGTCACGCGCTCTGGCAGCGGCGCTTCAACTCCGATCCGCAGGCGGTGGGCAAACAACTCATCCTGAGCGATCAGCCGTTCACCATCGTCGGTGTCATGCCGCCGGGCTTTACGGACTTCCTTGCCGCGAACTTCTATGAGGCCGCCGAGGTCTGGGCGCCGGTTGGTTACGACATCACGCAACCGTTTGCTTGCCGCGATTGCCAGCACCTCAAGGCGATTGCCCGTCTCAAGCCGGGCGTCACGCTGGCGCAAGCCCGCACCGAGATGAGCGGCATTATGAACGTGATGGCACGCGAGCATCCGAAAATCTACGCGACGCCCGCGATCAGCGTCGCGCGCTTGCAGGAGCAGTTCGTCGGCCCGCTGCGCCCGGCGTTGTACCTCCTGTTGGTCGCGGTCGGGCTGGTGTTGTTGATCGCGTGCGCGAACATCGCAAACCTGTTGCTGGCGCGGGCGAGCGGGCGTGCCAAAGAAATGGCGATTCGCGCGGCGCTGGGCGCGGGGCAATGGCGCATCGTGCTTCAGTTGCTGCTGGAAAGCTTGCTGCTGTCGTTGGCCGGCGCGGGCGCGGGGTTGCTGCTGGCATTGTGGGGAACGGAACTGCTGACCAGCCTCAGCCCGGCGAAGATGTTGCAGTTGCAACCGGTCGGGACCGATGCGCGGGTACTCGGCTTCACATTGCTAGTGTCGCTGTTGACGGGCTTGCTCTTTGGCTTGGCCCCGGCGTGGCAAGCGGCGCGGCAGGACGTGCAGCTTGCGTTGAAAGAGAGCGCCAAAAGCTCGTCCGGCAAACGGCAGCGTCGCTTGCGCGAGTCGTTCGTCGTCGCTGAGATCGTGTTTGCGCTGGTGCTGTTGGCCGGCGCAGGCTTGCTCATTCGCAGCCTCGTGCGCGTGCTGGACACGACGCCGGGTTTTGAGACGCGCAATCTGCTGACCATGCTGGTTCCGGCAGGCGGCGCGAAATACAACGAGACGGCGCAGGTGAGCGCCTTTTACACCGAAGCCATCAAACGTCTCGAAGCGTTGCCCGGCGTCGAAGCCGCCGGCATCGTCAGCAATCTGCCCTTCGGCGGCGATATGGACATGAGCGGCTTTCACGTTGAAGAGAAGCCGCGGGCCAATCCGGCAGAAGCGCCCAGCGCGGAACGTTACGGCATCAGCCCTGCTTATCTACGCGCAATGGGCATCCCGCTCCTGCGCGGGCGTGGCTTCACCGAGCAGGACAGTGCGAACGCGCCGTTCGTGGCGCTCATCAATCGCACGGCGGCCCAGCGCATCTGGCCCAATGAAGACCCACTCGGCAGGCGCATCCGCTTGGGTGGCATTAACGATTCGCTCCGCAGCATCGTCGGCATCGTCGGCGACGTGAATCACTACGATCTGGAAACGCCGCCCGACCTGCAAGCTTACGTCCCGCACGCGCAGTGGACGGACTCGTATATGCAACTGGTCGTGCGCACCGCCGCTGAGCCGGGCGCGCTGACTGGCGTCGTACGCCAAGCCATTCACGCGCTCGATCCTGACGTGCCCGTTTACAAGGTCAGCACCATGCGGCAATTGCTTTCGGCTTCCGTGGCGCAACGCCGCTTCACGCTGCTGCTGATCGCGGTCTTTGCGGCAGTCGCGCTGCTGCTGGCCGCCATCGGCCTTTACGGCGTGATGGCGTATAGCGTCACCCAGCGCACGCCGGAGATCGGCATCCGCCTGGCGCTGGGTGCGCAAAGCGCGGACGTGCTGCGGCTCGTCGTCGGACAAGGGTTGAAGCTCGTCGCACTGGGCGTGGCGCTGGGATTGGTGGCGGCGCTGGCGTTGACGCAGTTGATGAAGACTTTGCTGTTCGGCGTGAGCGCAACCGACCCGCTGACGTTTACCGTGATCGCGCTGTTGCTGACTTTTGTGGCGCTGTTGGCCTGCTGGATTCCGGCGCGGCGGGCGACGAAGGTTGATCCGATGATTGCGTTACGATGCGAATAGCGCGGTCAGGTCGTGGGCGTTATATCGGTTGGCTGGTAAACGAGCAAGCCGCTGATCTGTGCAAAGTCATGATCGTGCGTTGCCAGTTTTTGCAACTTCAGTTCGTGCATGGCCGCCACGAGCAGCGAGTCGTTGGTGAGCAGGCCGTGTTGCAAACGAACGTTCGCGCTGGCTTCGAGCGTGGCGACAGTCAGCGGGGCGATTTCGATCTTCATCGCTTTGATTTGCGCTACGCACTGATTCGGTGTTTGTAACTGCCGCACGATTTCCGGGTGTTCACGCAGTTTTTTGACGACCTGTGAGGACGTGACCAACCCGCGGGCGACGGCTTCGGCGGTCATCAAGCGATGCATCACTTCCGCCACGATGAAGCTGGCGGTCACGCCGCGCAAGGTTCCCTGATGGCAACGGCTGAACAATTGGCGGCAATCGGCGGACTGGCCGAGGAAGTGATAGACAAAAATGTTGGCGTCGAGAAAGACTTGCTCGCCCGCCGGCAAGTCGTCAAAGTTCATATTCGAGTTCCTTGCTCTCGGCCAACTCGCGGGCGAGCGCCGGCGGAAGTTGAATCAAGCCGAAGGTGCTGTTAACCGGATCAGTGCTTGGAGCGGCTTCCGGCCCGCCTTCCGGGAGAATGAGGATGGCGCGCTCCTGCAGGATGACGCGGGCTTTGTGGATGATCTGCGCCGCGCGCAAGGTCGCTTCATCCAGCGCCAGCGTTCCGTTGACGAGTTCGATTGAAAGTGTCTGGCTCATAAGATTTCCTGCTTTCGTTTACCGTGAAATTCAGTAACGGTTTCATTCTACTGGAAGGCGCGATTGATGAGAAGAACAACAAGCTGAATCTGTAACAGGAGAGTTTATGCAAACACTTTGGCAAGACCTGCGCTACGGCGCGCGAATGTTGCTCAAGCAACCTAGCTTCACCTTGATTGCCGTGCTGACGCTCGCATTGGGCATTGGCGCGAACACGGCGATTTTCAGCGTCATCAATGGCGTGCTGCTGCGCCCGCTGCCCTACGAGCAATCCGACCGCCTGGTGCTCGTCAACGAACGCAGCCGGCAGATGGATGGGATGTCCATTTCGTGGCCGAACTACACGGACTGGCGCGCGCAGCAGCGCGTCTTCGACGGGATCGCCGTTTACAATCGCGGCAATTACAACCTGACGGGCACGGGCGAGCCGGAGCAATTGCGCGCCGGACAGGTGACGGCCAATCTCTTCAGCGTGCTGCGCGTCAAGCCGCTCGTCGGGCGCGTTTTCACCGCCGACGAAGACAAACCCGGCGGCGCGCCCGTCGTGGTCTTGAGCTACGGCCTGTGGCAACGGCGCTTCGGCGGCGACGCGGGGCTGGTCAATCGCACGCTCTCGCTCAACGACAAAAGCTACACGGTGATCGGCGTCATGCCCGAAGGATTCAAATTTCCCAGCCGCGTTGAAATGTGGGTTCCCGTCGGCCAGCTTGCGGGCGAGGCCGCGTGGCAGCAGCGCGGCAATCACCCGGGCCTGTACGGCGTGGCGCGGCTGAAAGACGGTGTGACGATTGAACAGGCGCGCACCGGGATGGACAACATCGCCGCCGGCCTGGAAACACGCTACCGCGACTCGAACGACGGCAACCGCGTGCGCATCATCGCGCTGCTGGAAAATTATGTCGGCGATGTGCGCCAGCGTTTGTGGGTGCTGCTGGGCGCGGTCGGCTTCGTGCTGCTGATCGCCTGCGCGAACGTGGCCAATCTGACGCTGGCGCGGGCGACGCTGCGGCAAAAAGAATTGGCGGTGCGCGCGGCGTTGGGCGCTGGGCGTTGGCGCATCGCGCGGCAATTGCTGACCGAGAGCGTGCTGCTGGCGGTGCTCGGTGGCGGCGGCGGATTGTTGCTGGCGCAATGGGGCGTGGAGCTGATTCTCAAGGTCAGCCCGGACGGCATCCCGCGCGCGGCGGAGATCAATCTGGACAGCCGCGTGCTCGGCTTCACGCTGCTGGTTGCGATTTTGACCGGCGTCATTTTCGGCCTCATCCCCGCGTGGCAGGCGAGCAAGGTTGGCCTGCACGAAGCGTTGAAAGAGGCCGGGCGCGGCAACAGCGGGCGGCAATGGCTGCGCGGCAGTCTGGTCGTCACCGAAATCGCCGCCGCGCTGATGTTGCTGGTCGGCGCGGGACTGTTGATCCGCAGCTTCTACCGCCTGCATCAGGTCAATCCCGGCTTCTCGTACGACCGCTTGCTGAGCGTCAACATCGCGTTGCCCGAGCGGAAGTACAACGAACAGCAGCAGCGCGATTTCTACGTGCATCTGCTCGACAACCTGCGCGCGACGCCGGGCGTCGAGTCGGCGGCGGTGGCTTCGGGGCTGCCGCTCGGCAACAACGGCTGGCAGAATTCGTTTGTGGTCGAAGGCCGCCCCGCGCCGCCCGTCAGCGAGACGCCGCTGGTGGAGTTGTGTCTGATCAGCCCCGATTACTTCAAGACGCTGGGCATTCCGCTCAAGGCCGGCCGCTACTTCAACGCGCAGGACAACAAACAACATCTGGCGGGACGCGATCTGAGCGGTTATCGCGCAGACGAACGCCGACCCCTCGGCTTGAACGTCATCATCATTGACGAAGAACTCGCACGGAAACACTGGCCGAATGAAGACCCGGTCGGGAAGCGCCTACGGCTCGGCCCCGACACGCGCTTGCCTTGGCTGACCGTCGTTGGCGTGGTCGGGCGCGTGCGGATGGAAGAGCTGAAAAGCGGCGCGGGTTTTGTGCAAGGGTATGTGGCTTATGAGCAGACGCCGTTCGGCAATATGACGCTGGTGGTCAAGAGCGCGCTCGATCCAACCACGCTCATCGCCACGGTGCGCCGGCAAGTGCTCGCGCTCGATCCGAATCAACCGATCTACGGCATCCGCACGATGGAGCAGATCCGCGACGAATCCATCGTCACCGAGAAATTGAACCTCACCTTGTGGAGCCTGTTTGCCGCGCTGGCGTTGGCGTTGGCGCTGGTCGGCGTCTATGGCGTGATGAGTTATGCGGTCACGCAGCGCACGCACGAACTGGGCATCCGCGTGGCGCTCGGCGCGCAAAGCTCGGACGTGCTGCGGCTGGTCATCGGACAGGGCATGAGGCTGGCGTTGCTTGGCGTGGTGTGCGGCCTGGGCGGCGCGTGGCTGCTGACGCGGCTGATGAAGAATTGGCTGTTCGGTGTGAGCGCGACCGACCCGCTGACCTTTGGCGTGATCGCGGTGTTGCTGGCGCTCGTCGCGCTGCTAGCCTGCTGGATTCCGGCACGGCGGGCGACGAAGGTAGACCCGATGGTCGCGCTGCGATGTGAGTGAGGCAAAAGAGAAATGAAAGAGAGGGATCAATGAAGCGACTTTTGTTGATTGTGCTGGTAGCTGTCGTGGCTTCGTCATTTGTTCTGGCGCAAAGGGGGCGCTGGCAAGTCGTCACGACGCAGCTCACGCGCGTCGCACCGCCGCCACCACAGCATGTCAGCCCTGTTTTCAAAGGGACGCGCAGCGCCTTCGTGGTCTATGACCTCAAGAACAATCGCTATGTCCGCTTCAATGAACCACGCTGCCGCGAGCGGTTCAGCCCGAAATCCACCTTCAAGATTCCCAACTCCCTGATGGGTCTGGAAACCGGCGTGATCCGGGACGCCGATTTCGTCATCGCGTGGGATCGGCGGAAATATCCGCCGCAGGAGAACTGGAATCAGGAGCCATTCAATCACTGGGCGCAGGATCAGACGCTGCACTCGGCCATCAAGTATTCCGTCGTCTGGTATTACCGCGAACTGGCGCTGCGGGTGGGACAAGCGCGCATGGGAAAGCTGGTCGCGGCCTTGCACTACGGTAATCAGAATGTCTCCGGCGCGCTGGCTGACTTCTGGCTGAACGGAACGTTGCAAATCTCCGCCGATGAGCAGGTCGAATTTCTGACGGCCTTCTACACGGAGCGTCTGCCCGTGGCAAAACGCACGCTTGAAATCGTGAAGGACATTCTGACGCTGGAGCGCATGCCGTCCTACACCCTGAGCGGCAAAACGGGCGGCGGCGCAATTGCCGAAGGAAAGTATATCGGCTGGTTCGTCGGTTATCTGGAAACGGGCGGCAATGTTTATCTCTTCGCCACGAACCTGGAAGGCGCGAGCTTTGCGGAGATTCGTGACCAGCGCATAGAACTGACGAAGCGGGCGCTGACGGCGCTGGGCTATTTACCGAAATAAAGGAGATCAACGATGCAAACACTGTTGGGTGATGTTCAATATGGCGCGCGAATGTTGCTGAAGAGGCCGGGCTTCACGCTGATTGCTGTGTTGACATTGGCGCTGGGCATCGGCGCGAACACGGCGATTTTCAGTGTGGTTTACGCCGTCCTGCTGCGCCCTTTGCCGTTTGCCGCGCAGGAACGATTGATGGTCGTATGGAAGAAAGATACGACCGCCAATAGTCCTTTCGTTGAGTTGTCGGTGGCAGAATTTCAAGACTGGCAGGCGCAGCAGCAGAGCTTTGACGGGCTGGCCGTGATGCCGACGACGGTCTATGGCTACGGCTATGTGCTGACCGGCAGAGGCGAGGCCGTGCAGCTTGAAAGCTCGAAGGTGACGGGCGGTTTCTTTGCGCTGCTGGGAGTGCGGCCCGCGCTGGGGCGTGTGCTGGAGGAAAAGGACGATCAGCTCAATGCGCCCAAAGTTGCGGTCATCAGCGACCGTTTGTGGCGCGAACGCTGCAAGGCCGATCCAAACATTATTGGCCAAACAATCACGCTGACCCAGCAGGGCTTCACCGTCATCGGCGTAATGCCCGCAAAGTTTCAGTTTCCGCAGGGCGTGGATTTGTGGCTGCCGCTGCGGGCGACGATGAATGCGCGCACTGTAGAAAATCGCGGCGCGGTCTTTCTACAAGCCATTGGCAGGCTGAAGCCAGGCGTAACGCTGCAACAGGCCGAAGCCGAATTGAATACGATCATCGCGCGGGTCGCTGCCGCACACACGGAAACCGAAGCCGGTGGCCATCGCGTGGTTATCACTCCGCTCACCGCGCACCTGTTCGGCGATGCGCGCCCGGCGTTGTGGATGCTGCTGGCGGCGACGGCGCTGTTGTTGCTGATCGCGGCAGCCAACGTCGCCAATCTGATGCTGGCGCGGGCGACGGCGCGGCGCAGAGAATTCGCCGTCCGCGCCGCATTGGGTGCGAGCCGCTGGCAGATCATCCGCCAGTTGATGAGCGAAAGCCTGGTGCTGGCCTGTGTTGGCGGCATTGGCGGAGTCTTGCTGTCGTACTGGCTGATTGATTTTTTACTCCTGATTGCGCCCGCCGATATTCCTCGCATTGAAGACGTGCGTCTGAGCGCTTCGGCGCTGGGCTTCAGCCTTTTGCTGACCTTGTTGACAGCCTTTCTGTCTGGCCTGTTTCCGGCGCTGACGGCGGCCCGGCTCAATCTCAATCTCGTCCTGAACGAAGGAGCCAGCAAACTGGTGGGCGAACGCTCCGGCATTCGCATTCGCAGCCTGCTGGTGATTGGCCAGGTGGCGTTGACGATTGTCTTGCTGATGTGCGCTTCGCTCATCCTGCACAGCTTTGTGAATCTGAGCCGGGTCAGGCTCGGCTTTGATCCGCGCCATGTATTGACGATGCAGTTGCGCTTGACGGGCGCGAAATACGGTCAGCCCGAAGCGCGGCGCGAATTTTACCGGCAACTGGTTGACCGGCTCGAAGCGCAACCCGGTGTGCAGGCGGCCAGCGCGGTGTTGATTCGTCCGTTGGAAGGAACCGTCGGCTGGGAAGCCACGTATGCGCGCGAAGGGCAGTCGCCGGATGAAGCGCGAAAAAACACGGTGGCGAATTTCGAAGCCGTCACGCCGCATTACTTCCGCACCTTCGGCATCGCGCTTCAGGCCGGACGCGAATTTACGCCGCAGGACAAACCCGATACCGAGCGCGTGATCATCGTCAGCGAGACGATGGCCAAGCGTCTTTTCGGTTCTGTTGCTGATGCAGCGGGGAAACGACTCAGGCTTTTTCCTTCAGACTCGGAAGAACAATGGCGCACGATTGTCGGCGTGGCCGGGGATGTGCGCTACCGCGAATTGCAGGACGTGCGCTTTGATCTGTACGTGCCAATCGGGCAAGGCAGCGCCTACGCCAATCACTTTGCCATCCGCACGGCCACCGACCCGGCAGCGTTTGTGCCCATCGTGCGCCGTGAAGTCGCCGCACTCGATCCAACGCAGGCTGTAACCAGCATCGCTACGATGGAACAGCTTGTCGCCGCGAATCTGGCGCGCCCGCGCTTCAGCGCCGTGCTGCTGAACGGGCTTTCATTACTGGCGCTGTTGCTCGCCGCCGTCGGCATTTACGGCGTCCTGGCGTATTCGGTGGCCCAGCGTACCGCAGAGCTTGGCATCCGCATCGCGCTGGGCGCGCAAGGCTCCGACATCCTGCGGCTGGTCATCGGCCAGGGCATGCGGCTGGTCGTGCTGGGTGTGGGGCTTGGGCTGGCGGCTTCGTTTGCGCTGACGCGGCTGATCGCAAAGTTGTTGTTCGGCGTGAGCGCGACCGACCCGTTGACTTTTGTGACGATCACACTGCTGCTCACCGGTGTGGCGCTGCTGGCTTGCTGGCTTCCGGCGCGGCGCGCGACGAAGGTTGATCCGATGATTGCGCTTCGTTATGAATGAAGCGCATAAACCATTCAAACCACAAGAGAGGAAAAATGAAAAAGACAATTCTGTTGATGTTTGCCTGCTTGACGATGGCGGGTTTGGTGGCTGCTCCGTTTTTCGCCGGACAGGCGAACAATGACAAAGAAGCCGTGCGTTTGGCCGTGCTGGATTACGTCGAAGGCGTTTACAACGTCGAACCCGCGCGCATCGAACGCAGCGTCCACCCTAAATTGGCCAAGCTT
>JAYUCP010000428.1:0-4017 GCA_043740245.1 Acidobacteriota bacterium
CGACGGGCGTGGCTTACACTCAAACCTTCACGCAGAGCGGCGCGTTGGGCACGGTGAATTTCCTGTTGACAGGGACATTGCCGAATGGTTTGAGCTTCAATGCGGGGACGGCCACGCTGGCTGGCACACCGACGCAAGCGGGCAGCTTCCCAATCACGGTCACGGCGACTGAAGCCAACAGTTGCGCCGGCTTGAGCATTTACACGCTGGTCATCAATCCTCCGGGCTGCCCGACGATCACCGTCAATCCGGCCACGCTGCCCAACGGCATTCTGGGACAGCCTTACAATCAGACCATCACGGCCACGGGCGGAAATGCTCCGCACACCTTTGCCGTGACGCTGGGGGCACTGCCCAATGGTCTGACGCTGGCGGCGGGCGGGGCGCTGACAGGTGTGCCGATTGTGTCGGGCACGTTCAACTTCACGGTGACGGCGACGGATGCCAGCAATTGCCCTGGGGCGCGCGTCTACACGCTGGACATCACCAATTGCCCAACGATCACTGTGAATCCGGCCACGCTGCCGAATGGCTTCGTCGGCACGCCTTATAGCCAAACCTTCACGGCTTCCGGCGGCACGGCGCCGTACACCTTCAGCGTTAGCGCGGGCGCCCCGCCGAATGGCTTGAATTTGAACACCGGCACGGGCGCGCTAACCGGCACGCCATCGGTGCAAACGACCTTCAACTTCACGGTACGCGCCACCGATGCCAATGGCTGCACGGGCACGCGCGCCTACACGGTCATCATCAGCGGCAACGGCTTGATGTTCTTCCCGCTGCCGCAACCGGTGCGCTTGCTCGAAACGCGCGTTGGCTTCAGCGGCTGCACGACGCCGGGCGTGCCCATCAATGCGAATGGCACGCTCACGCTGCCCGCGCGCACCACTTGTGCAGGCATTCCAGCGAATGCGGCGGCGGTCACAGGCAACATCACGGTCGTGCCGTCTGGGCCGGGCTTCCTGACGCTGTTCCCGAGCAGCGCGGCGCAACCGACTGTGGCGAACTCCAATTTCGGCGCGGGTGAAATCACCAACAATGTTTTCACAGTTGGACTCGGTGCAAGCGATGGCGCGTTCAAGATTTTCAGCAGCGCCACCACGCACGTCATCGTAGACGTGACCGGTTACTACGCGCCGCCCAGCACCGGTGGTTTGTACTTCCATCCGCTGGCAACTCCGGTGCGCTTGCTCGAAACGCGCGCGGGCTTTACGGGCTGCATCGCGCCGGGCGTGCCGCTCACGGGCACTGGTAATCCGAATGCCGATCCGAATCTTGATTTGTTGTTGCAAGGTCGTTCGCCCGTGGCCGCGCCGTGCAACTCAATTCCGGCCACGGCACAGGTGCTGGTCGGCAACGCGACTTCAGTGTTGCCGTCGGCCCTGGGATACTTGACGATTTATCCGAGCGGCGGGACGCGGCCCACGGTGGCGAGTTCGAATTACGCGGGCGCGGATGTGATCAACGGGCCGTTCGCAGTGAAGCTGGGCACGGATGGCAAGTTCAAGATTTACACGTTTGCGACCACGCACTTGGTCGTAGACATCCTGGGTTACTACAGCACAGACGCCACTGATGCGAACGGCGCGGGCCTGCTCTTCAATCCGCTGCCGAGCCCGGTACGACTGCTCGAAACGCGGCCAGGCTTTGCGGGCTGCACGATGACCGGCGCGCCCATCGTAGGCAATCTCGCCAACGCCACGCATACGCAAATGGCCGCGAATTTCTGCGGCCTGCCGGCCAGCGCGCAAGCGGTCGTTGGCAATGTCTCAGTCGTCAACACCACGGGCGCAGGCTTCCTGACGCTGTTCCCGGCGAATCTGACGACGGCGCCTTTGGTCGCAACGTCGAACTATCCGGCGCCGGCGACGTTTGGGTACAACCGGCACTTCTTCGTGGGCCTGAGCCCGGCGGACGGGAAATTCAAAGTGCTGACGCAATTCACGACCGATTTGATTTTGGATGCGTCGGGCTATTTTGCGCCGTAACAGCTAGCCCACAGTTGACAGAGCTGAAAAATCCACGTACACAACTGCGTGGCAAAGGTATTTCAATTTTCATCTGTCCAATACACACTCTTCTGATTCACTTTCAAAATGGAAGCTGGTTTCGGGCGTCGCCACAGGACTGGCTTCCCAAATGACAACAAGGAGATTTTGATGAAAATAAGCAAGCTGCCGGGCTGGCCGCAGCCAGCCCGGCAGTTCGGCGTCATCAGTTTGCGTTTCCTCTTGGTCTTGCTCTGCTTGCTTGCGCTGGGCGCGGGTCTCAGGCGCTGGCCCGGCAGCATCTGGCCGGTGGGCGCGGCCGCCCAAGACGGCCCCCGCTCGCCTGATGGCCTCTGGCAGGAGATCACCGAGACCCCGGCAATGCAGCGCCAGACGCGGCAGATCAAACCGCAGTCTTACCGCACACTGCGCCTGAATCAGGTGGCCATGCAGCGGCTGCTCCGGCAAGCCCCGCTGGAATCCTCCGCCGCAGCCCAGCAGACGCAAGTCGTCATCACCATCCCGCTGCCGGATGGGAGCTTTGCCAGCTTCCGGATCGAGGAATCACCGATCATGGCGCCCGAACTCGCGGCGCAGTTTCCTGAAATCAAGACCTTCCGCGGCCAGGGGCTGGACGATCCGACGGCGACGGCGAGCCTCGATTGGACGCCGCAAGGGTTTCACGCGCAAATACTCTCAGCCGGCGTGACCGTTTATGTTGACCCTTATGCGCAGGGCGACACGGCCAACTACATCGCGTATTCCAAGAGTGACTATCCTAAACGGGATCCAAACTGGCAGTGCCTCGTGCCCAGCTCAGGGCGGCGGACGCAGAGCGGCGCTGGACAACAGCCCCATGTGCCGAATGGCTCATTCCGGCGCGAGCTACGCTTGGCGATGGCGGCCACTGGCGAATACACCACCTTCTTCCGGCAAGCCGGCGACACTGACGCGCAGGCCAAGGTGCGGGCGCTGGCTGCCATCAACACGACGATGAATCGCGTCAATGGCATCTGGGAGCGCGATATGGCGATTCGGTTTGTGTTGATCGCCAATGAACTCGCGATCATTTACACGAATGCTGCAACTGACCCTTACACCAACGAAGATCCCAATACGGCGGCGGATGAAAATCAAGCCAACCTGGACGCGGTGATCGGGGATGCCAACTACGACCAAGGGCACGTTTTCTTGACCGCCGGTGGCGGCGTGGGAGGGGAAGGAGTCTGTATAACCGGAGCGAAAGCAGGCGGCGCCACGGGCACCGATAATCCGGTCGGCGACCCTTTCGACGTGGATTTTGTCGCCCACGAAATCATCCACCAATTTGGCGCTGGCCATACCTTCAATGCGCTCGGGGAGGGCGCGTGCACGGCGGGAAATCGCGAGCCGATGGTGGCATACGAGCCAGGGTCCGCCTCGACGGTCGCCTCTTACGCCGGCACCTGTGACGCCAGCAATCTACAACTCAACAGCGATGATTACTTTCACAGCGCCAGTCTCGATCAAGTCATCAATTACGTAACCAACATCGGGACCTGCGCTAACCAAGTCAACATCGGCAACCAAATTCCGACCGTCAACGCCGGCGCGAATTTCACCGTTCCGCGCGGCACTCCTTTCACCTTGACGGCGACCGGCAACGATCCCAACGGCGATGCCCTCACCTACTGCTGGGAGGAATTTGATCTCGGGGCAGCCTCTCCGCCGAATACCGATAATGGCAATCGGCCCATTTTCCGTTCTTACCGCCCGTCGGTCAGCCCCGCGCGGACTTTCCCTTCGCTCCAATACATTCTGAACAATGCCAACATCCCGCCCGCCACGGTGCCCTGCGGCCAGGAAAATTGCTTGAGCGGGGAAACCGTGACGAACTCGGCGCGGACGATGAACTTCCGCGTCACTGTGCGCGATAACCATGCGGGCGGCGGCGGGATTAACACGGCCATGATGCAAGTGACGGTGGTGCCCGCCAATGGCCCGTTCCGCCTTACCGCGCCCAACACAGCGGTCAATTGGACGGGCGGCA
>JAYUCP010000429.1:0-9714 GCA_043740245.1 Acidobacteriota bacterium
TGACCACTGACCACTGACCACTGACCACTGTTCAGAGAGTTCCTTTCTTGAGTTGCGCGGCCAGATAATCGGTCACGCGCCACAGCGCCGTCAAAATCGTCAGCGCTGGCACGGGTGAGTTGTTTGGCTTGTAATGCCCGCCTGCCGCCGCATACTATCCCACCCGTCGCAACGTGTGAAGCAACGGCTTCAACCATCCAAACTCAACAGCAAAACCAAGGAGAAGTGAAAATGCCTTATTCCGAAATCCTGATCAAACCGATGCGCGAAGACTTGTCGAAGCTCGGCATCGAAGAAACACGCACACCCGAACAGGTGGACGCCGCCGTCAAAAACACCCAGGGCGCATTGCTGGTCGTCGTCAATTCCGTTTGCGGCTGCGCCGCGGGCAAGGCGCGGCCCGGCGTAATGCTGGCCCTGCAAAACGAGATCAAACCGGCGCACAGCGTTACTGTTTTTGCCGGCGCCGACATCGCGGCCACCGAACGCGCGCGCGGTTATTTCAAAGGCTATCCGCCGTCGTCGCCTTCGATTGGCTTGCTGAAAAACGGCGAACTGGTCTGGCTGCTGCAACGCCACGAGATCGAAGGGCGCGATGCCTATCAGATCGCCGATATTTTGAAGGCGGCGTTTAACAAACACTGCGCGCCCGCGCAAGCTGCGGCGGCTGGCTAAGGGATGGCTTGAAAACAAGCTTGCCGAACCACGGGGGACACTGGGCACACGGGGAAAATCAACCAGCCTATGTTGGCTTTCCCAGTGTTCCCCGTGCCCCCTGTGGTTTATTCGGTAGCGCTGCCCGGTCGAACTTCTTCCCCGCTTCTTTCCCCACCAACATTGCTCTCATCGTTGCCAAGGTTCGTGATGCGCTCAACCCGCCGTGCATTTTGCCGCGCCGGTGTGGCGAGTGGCCTGGTGTTGCTGCTGGCGCTCCTGGTCAATTCGCTCAGCAGCGGACGCGCGTTTCAAAACCCGCCTGTACCGCCGCGTCCGGCGACGCCCATTCAAGTGCTGCCCACGCGGACGTGCTTTGCGCCGGCCTTTGCCGCGCCGCTCAGTTTGGCGACGGGCTGTTGCCTGACGCAGTTGGCGGTGGGCGATTTCAACGGCGACGGGCACGCGGATTTGCTGCCCAACGACCAAGACACGCCTTTTGGCGGCAGCGCGAATTTGCGCGCGGGTGACGGGCGCGGCAACTTCGGCTTTGACCGCAGCAACGGCGCTTTGGGCGGGCCGGGCACGCCGCAAGCTTTCATTGCGGCGGGCGATCTCAATGGCGATGGCCGGCCCGATTTGGTGCTGCCGTCCGGCTTGGCTGGCGAACCCTTGTTGCTCAGACTCAGCGGCGCGACTGGCGATTTCACGCTCGCGCTCAATGCCTTCCCCACCTATACGCGCAACAGCGCCACGGCAGCGGTGATTGCTGATTTCAACGGCGATGGCCAAAACGATTTGGCGGTGGCGGATCGCACGGCGCGTGAATTGACGTTGCTGGCGGGCGACGGCGCGGGGCGCTTCCCCGCCACGTTGGGCGGGCCGTTCAAACTCAACACGGACGCCGTGCTGTTGAGCGCCGCCGATTTCAACGGGGATGGCAAAGCCGATTTGGTTGTGACCGATCAAGCGGCGAATGAACTGACGTTGCTGCTCAGCCAAAGCACTGGCGCGCTCACTGCCAATCCGCCCATCAAGTTGCCCAATCGCCCGGCAACCGTCGTGACTGGCGATTTTGACCGCGACGGGCGCACTGATTTGGCCGTTGCCAATCAAGACATCACGCTGCTGTTCAATCAGGCCAACGGCAGCTTCGTTTCGCAAACAATCACGACCGGCGGCGCGGCTGGATTGACAGCGGCTGATTTTGACAACGACGGCTGGCTCGATCTGGCGGTCAGTTTCGCCGGACGCATCACGATCTTGCGTGGCGGACAGGCGGGGTTCAGCGCGTCTTCATTCATTGCCGCGCCCAACAGCGGCTTCATCACCAACGCGGACTTCAACGAAGACGGGCGGCAGGATTTGGCGGTGGTGACGCCCGCGCTCAACGGCAGCGTGTTGATTTTGCTGAATGCTGGCGCGGGTGAATTCAATTTGCCGCCCAGCTTTGCCGCAGGTGATGCGCCGCGCCTGTTGGAAAAGGGCGATTTCAATCGCGATGGCATTGCCGATGTCGTGACCGCCAACCTGACGGATGAAGTCAGCGTTTTGCTCGGCAGCCGCAACGGCTTCGGCGCGCCGCGCAGTTTCAAACTGCCGCCAGTGGGCGGGCAAGCTTTTGCTACGCGCACGCTGGTGACGGCCGATTTCAACCGCGATGGCTTCACGGATTGCGCGGTCGCGGGCGCGCAAGGCATTTACCTGCTGACCGGCGTTGACGGCGGCGGGCTGCGTTTGCTCAACGATACGCCGCTGCCTTTTCCAACACGCTCGTTGCAAAGCGCCGACTTCAACGCCGATGACTGGCCTGATTTGGCCGTGCACGACGGCACGAACCTGCGCGTGCTGTTCAATCAAGCAGGGCTGGCTTTCAGCGCCGCGCCCAGCGTCAATGTTGGCCGGCCGATCAGCCAGCGTTTTATGGCGGGCCAGTTCGACGCCGATGCGCGCGCGGATTTGATCTTCTTCGACACCACGGGCTTCATCGGCTATCGCGTGGCGCAGGGCGACGGCGATGGCGGTTTCACCATCCGGACTGGCGCTTCGATCAGCGACGGCGCGGGCGCGGCGGGCGTCGTGGGCGATTTCAGCGGCGCTGGGCGGCTCGATCTGGCGACGGTGGATTTCGATGCGTCGAACAACGACCTGCTGGTGCATCCGGGTTACGGCTATCAACGCGGCAGCGGCGGGCGAGTGCTTTACGGCACAACGGCGCTTTACGCGGGCAAGCTGAACAACGACGGCCAGGACGACCTGGTACAAATCGGCGGCAACGAGTTGGCCGTGATCTTGAATCCCGCCACCACGCGCGCCGTCTTGCCGCTGAATCAGGCGGCGGCGCGGCTCAGCTACAACGGCTACGGCATCGGGGGCGTGCCGGGCAGCGCAGCGGTGGGCGACTTTGACGGCGACGGGCGCGGCGACATCGCGGTCATCAACCAGACGACGAACCGCCTCGTGCTCATCCGCAACCTCACGCAAGCCAACCAGCCGCCCAGCCTGCGCGTCACCACGCAACCGTTGAATCTGGCGCAAGGCGTTTCAGACGTGCGCGTCAAACTGGCGGACATTGCCGATGCGGATGCCGCGCCGGGCGCGTTGAATGCCGTCGTGCTGAATTCAACGGGCGTCTTCGTGACAACGACGGTGGAAGGGAGCGCGCTTTACGGCAGGTTCACCACGGCCTGCGATGCCGCGCTCGGCCCGCGCCAATTCGACGTGTTACTCACCGACCAATGTCTCGCCAAAGCGCAAGCCACCTTGACGTTGAACGTACAACCAAACACGCCGCCGCAACTCGCCGCCTATGCCGACACTGTGCTCACCAGCAGCGCGGCCATCACGGTCAAACCCAATGCGTTGCCGATTGACGTGCTCACGCTAACGGTCAGCGCGGCGGGCTTCAGCGGCGCGCTGGCGGTCAACGCCACGACCGGCGAAGTGCGCCTCGCCAACGCCGCGAGCGACGGCGTTTTCACCGTGCTCGTGACGGCGGCGGATCGTTGCGGCGCGACGGCCACACAACGCTTCACGCTGACGGTCAGGCTACCGGGCGCGTGCGGCACGACGCTGCCTGCGTTCAACGCCGAAACGTACACGCTCACGCATCATCCGACGCTGCTCGCCACAGCCGATTTCGACCGCGATGGCCGGCTCGATTTGGCCGCGACTAATTTGCCCGCCGAACCAAGCGCCGAGATCACGCTGTTGCGCGGCGCGGGCGCGGGGCGCTTGGAAAAATGGAAGACGCTGCGGCCCGCGCGTTTCGCCGCCGGTTTGCTGGCGGCGGATTTCAATCAGGATGGCATTGCTGATTTGGCGTATAGCTACAGCGAGGCCAATGGCGGCGCGCTCGAAATTCTGCTCGGCGACGGCACGGGCGAATTCGCGTCGCCGCGCCGCACGGTCATTGCCCAAGCCGTCTTCACGGTGATCAACGCCGACCTGAATGGCGATGGCCGGATGGACTTGGCCGCCGTCGTGGATGGCAAACAGCAACTCGCGCTCTATTTCGGCGATGGCAGCGGCGGCTTCACGACGATGCGCAATGTGGCCTTGCCCACCGACGGCGCGCGCCTGGTCAGTGGCGATTTCAATGCTGATGGCTTGCCTGATTTGGCGGTGACCACGTTTCGCGCCAGCCTGTTGGTCTTGCTGGGCAAGGGCGGCGGCGAATTCGACGAGCCGCGCGCGCTGTCGTTGCCCTTCACTGATTTTTCAACCAGCTACATCATCGCGGCGGATTTCAACAACGATGGCAAACCTGATCTGGCGGTCACCGGCACGGATGCGGCGACGCGCAACAATGTTACGCTGGCGTTGCTGGGCGCTGGCGCGGGCGGGTTTGCGTTGCGTTCGACCAATGCCGGCGCGGGGCCGCTGGCCGCCGCCGATTTTGATCGTGATGGACGCATGGATTTGCTGATCGTTACGGGCACGAGCGGCGCTGAAGGCGTGTTGCTGCTCGCGGGCGCGGGCGACGGAAATTTCTGCGCGGCCAGAGGCATCAACCCGGCGACCGCCAATACCGACCGGCGCGTGGGCCTGGCCGTGGGCGATTTCGATCAGGACAACCGGCTGGACATTGCCGTGGCGTCTGAATTTTTCTGGCAGCTCACGATGCTGCTGAATCGCACGCGCTAAATCGAACCACACAAGATTGGTACAGTCGCGGCAGGGCGTGTCAGTAGCCCGACCGTGAGGGAGGGCGCGCCGTCCAGTCAGATCGCTTGGGTTTGACCACAAGCCTGCCCTCCCTCACGGTCGGGCTACTGACACAGTGTCCCAATGTTGCGTGTTCCGATTTAGATCGATTTGCAATTGAGTTTACGGAATGGCCGGTCATACGTGCCGTGCTGGTGGGACGATTTGCCAAATCGTCCCACCAGTTTCCCGGACACCGAATTGAAATCCGCTCTAGTGGGCGGATTACTTTTGAAAGCGTCCACTAGCCTGGGAAGGCTGAGCCCCAGTTCGGCCTGCGGCCAAGCTTATGACCTGGCAAATCCCAAACTTGACAAGCTAAACAACCGGCTCTTAAGCTGCCCGCGTCTTCGACTCAAGCTGCCGTTGGATGTTCATCGGTTCTTTAGGCGGTTTGTTCACCTTTTCAATGCAGTATCAATTTCCTGGCGGAGAAGTATCGCGTGCCATTTTTCTTTGATCTCTCGTCGCTGCTGCCCACCGTCGAACGCAACCCGTTCGAGCCGGTCGTGGTCGCCGATGAAGTCGAAACCGAGTTGGGCTATGCGACGGAAGCGGACGAAGCCGCGTCCGCCGAACCGCACGTGGATCACGGCCTGCCGATTCCCGCCACTTACAGCCTCGACCTGATGCGCGCGCTGGTGCAAGACCCCTTTCACCTCTTCGTGCACTGGCAATTGAAAGACGACCCGTTTGAACGGCTGCAACGCATGTTCCCGGCAGCGGCCGCCGGGACGTTCCATACGGTGCTCAAACTGGTGGACGAGAGCAATGCCATCGCCGTGTTCTTTGACGCCGGGTATGCGCGCGAATACTGGTTCAACGTCTTCCCGGATCGCAGCTATCGCGTCGAGCTGGGGCTGCGTTCGCCGCAGTTCGGTTTCATCAAGCTGCTCGGCTCGCAAGCGGTGCGCATGCCGCGCGGCGCGCCTTCCGACCAAAGCGCCGAAGAAACCGAATACCAGATCGCGGCGGATGATTATCTGAAGGTGCTGCGCGAAAGCCATCTGGTGCCTGAGCGCGCTTTCACCGTCGAAGCCTTGCTGCCGGCCCGCGACAACGCCGAGCACGCGCGCCTGCTGGACGCGTTGCCGGTGTCGTTCCGCCAATTGATCACCGCGATGGCCGACGTGCAGGCTGGGCGCGAATATGACCATTGGTGGGAACGCTTGAGCGAAACCGAACTCGCCGAATGGGTGAAAGAGTTTTTGCGCACGATCGCGCAGATGGGCGATGGCGAGTTGGGCTACATGCTGCTGTTGCGTTATCTGCCCGAAGTCTTGCGGCGCGCGGTGAATGCCGAGTTGGGCAAACTCAGCAGCGGCGAATTGGAAATAGACAAACCCATCACGCTCTATCTGGCCGAACGGCTGGGCCAGGTGGCGTCGGAACAGCGCGCCGGACAAGCGCCGAACGTGACGCCCGCGCCAATCGCGCCGGGCAGCATCGTGCACGGGCAATGGTTGCCGAGTTTGAACCTGTAGTCAGTAAACCGCAGATTTTGAAATCAAAAGGCAAAAATCAAAAGGCAAAAAGCTGTAGCGCCATTTTGATTTTTGCCTTTTGACTTTTGCCTTTTGATTTTCACCCCTATGGAATCCGGCTACTTAAGCTTAATCCTGCACGCACACCTGCCCTACGTCCGCCATCCCGAATATCCCGACTTCCTCGAAGAAGACTGGCTGTACGAAGCGATCAGCGAGACCTATATCCCGCTGCTGGTGGCCTTCAACACGCTGCGCCGCGATGGCGTGCAGTTTCGGGTAACGATGTCTATGACGCCGCCGCTTTGCGAAATGCTGAGCGATGAGTTGTTGCAGAATCGTTATGCGCAGCATCTGGAAAAGCTCTGCGAACTGGCCGAAAAAGAAGTCGCGCGCACGGCCAACGAAGCGCCCGACTTCCATTCCGCCGCGCTGATGTACCGTCGCCATTTCAACGAATGCCGCGAAGTGTTTGAACAATACGGCCGCAACATCGTGCGCGGCTTCCGCGAATTGCAGGACGCGGGCTTCGTCGAAATCATCACCTGCTGCGCGACGCACGGCTTTTTGCCGCTGATGTCGAACGAAGAAGCCAAACGCGCGCAGATTCAAATCGCCAGCGCCAACTACCTCAAACACTTTGGCCGCCCGCCGCGCGGCATCTGGCTGGCCGAATGCGCCTTCAATCCCGGCGATGACAAATATCTGGCCGAAGCCGGCATCAAGTTTTTCATCACCGACGCGCACGCCATTCTGTATGGCACGCCGCGTCCGCGCCGCGGCATTTACGCGCCCGTCGTCACGCCCGAAAACGTCGCCGTCTTCGCCCGCGACAGCGAGACCAGCGAGCAGGTTTGGAGCAGCGAGATCGGCTATCCCGGCGATCCGGTCTACCGCGAGTTTTACCGCGACCTGGGTTACGACGCGCCGGATTACGACTACATCAAACCCTATCTGCACGACGATGGCGTGCGGCGCAACATCGGCCTCAAATACCACCGCATCACCGGCAAAGTCCCGCTGCACGCCAAAGAACCTTACGTGCCCGAATGGGCGCAGGAACGCGTCGCCGAACACGCCGCGAATTTTCTGCAAAACCGCCAGAAACAGGCCGCGCATTTGAGCTACACGCTGGGCCGCCCACCGGTCATCGTCGCGCCTTACGACGCCGAACTGTTCGGCCATTGGTGGTTCGAGGGGCCGTTCTTTCTCTACTACCTCTTTCAAAAACTGCATCACGACCAGAATCAGATTCAGGCCATCTCGCCGCTTGATTATCTGGAAATGTACCCCGACAACCAGACGCAAACCCCCTCGGCCTCGTCCTGGGGCGCCGAAGGTTACAACCGCGTCTGGATCAACCGGCAGACCGACTGGCTCTACCTGCATCAACAGGTCGCCGAGACGCGCATGGTCGAATTGGCTGAACGGCATCCACAGGCAGACGGCCTGTTGTTGCGCGCCTTGAATCAGGCCGCGCGCGAATTGTTGCTGGCGCAATCGTCGGATTGGGCCTTCATCATCACCACGGGGACGATGGTGCAATACGCGGTCAAACGCTTCAAAGATCACATCCACCGCTTCACGCGGCTGTATGAAATGATCGAGGCAGGCGAGCTTGACGAGGCCTGGCTGGCCGATGTCGAAGGCAAGGACAACATTTTTGCCGAACTGGATTACCGCGTCTACACGCCGCCAGGCTGAACCGCAACAGTACCGCGCGCGTGAGCAAGCGGAGCCGTTCGCGGATACGCATTGGATTGATTTGCCAAGCTCCGCTTGCTCACGCGCGCGGTACCGAACCAATGATGAAAATGAAACGCCCACCCAGCGCTGAGTTGCTGAAATTCCTAACCGCCTACGATCCGGCGGTCGGTCAATTGGCGCTCGCCTTGCGCGAGCTTGTGCTGGCGGAAGCGCCCACCGCGAATGAGTTCATCTACGACGCTTACAACGCCGTCGCCATCGCCTTTTCGTTTACGGACAAATGGCAAACCGGCTTCTGCCATATTGCCGTTTACAGCCGCTATGCCAACCTGGGCTTTCAGCGCGGCGCGGAACTGGCTGATCCGGCAGGCGTATTGAAAGGCACCGGCAAGCTGATTCGCCACATCCGCATTGCCAGCGCGGACGATTTGAAACAGCCGCACATCCGGCAATACCTGCGCGCGGCTATCAAACACAACCAGCAAACGACACCCAAATCCAAAGCCGCCGCCAAATCCGTCGTCAAAGGCGTCTACCCAACCAAACGCCGCCCAGGAAAAACTGCTTGAGCGAAAGCAACGAAAGAAACCCGCCGCTGACATTGCGCCCGCGGCGGGTTTGCTGAATGCGGTTGAAGGTTGGCTTACGGCGCGAAGTACCCCGACAGATCAATCACTAGATGCGACGTCGCGCTCGAGAACATTTTGAACGCGCCATCCGCATTGCCCAGCCCGACGATGAAGTGGCGATTGCCGACATCGCCGGGGTTGTAGTTTGAGGTTGCGACCAAGGGCCGCGCCGCCGTACTCGGCCACAATGTCAGGAAGCCTGCTCCACTGGGTAACACGACCGTTGCATTACCGACGACACCAAGTGCGTTGCCTGGGATCGTCACACCGTCACATACGCCGCGCGCCGTTTGCGTAGTCTCTGCGCCACCCGTCAACGGTACGCCCGGTTTGAAGCAGCCGATTGGTTGACCGGGCCGCGTTTCAAGCAAGCGCACCGGATGCGCCAACGGCGTTAACAGCAGGCCCGCACCGTTCGCGTCAAGCACTTCGGTGCTGTAATAACCGAGCACGTCCACCACCAGATCGGTCGTCGAGGTCGTGTAGATTTTGAATTGACCGTTCGGCGCGAGGCCCACCGCGAAAGGCCCATTCACGATTTGATTGTTGTTGAAGTTGGACGCCGCCACCACGGGCCGCACTGCATCCGCCGGGAAGATCGTCAGGAAGCCGCCGCCCTGTGGGCCGACGGTTGTGGCGTTGCCGACGATGGCGCGCGCGGCAGCGGGAATGCCCGTGCAGGCGCTGAGCGCTTGTTGCGTCGAATCCGCATTGCCTGTCAGCGGCACGCCCGGTGTCACACAACCCGTGAAGCCAGGGCGCGTCTCCAGCAAGCGCACCGGCGCAGGCAGCGGGTGGAAGAACAAGCCACCCGTGCCCGGCGGCGCATAATAGCCCGACACATCCACCACCACATCGGTCGTGGTATTGGCGAAGATCTTGAACGCACCGTCTGCGCCCAGGCCCACCGTAAAGACGTTGTTGATGATTTCGTTGACGCCGTAGTTCGTGCTCGCCACCGTTGGTTGCGCAGCGTTGCTGGGATACAACGTCAGAAAGCCGCCGCCCGAATTGACGGTCGTGATGTTGCCCGT
>JAYUCP010000430.1:0-9713 GCA_043740245.1 Acidobacteriota bacterium
AAAAAAGGCAAAGGCAAAGTCGGGCTGGGACTCTATTTCTGCCGCATCACGGTCGAACAATGGGGCGGCCTCATCGGCCACGCCGCCCGCGCCGAAAAAGGTTCGCGCTTCTGGTTTCGCTTGCCACGGCCAAAAGCGAATTGAGCCAACTGCTTGTGACAGCGTAGGGGCAGACCTGTGTGTCTGCCCGGTCGTCTAAGACGGAATCGAAGGCTCCAAACCACACCGGGGCAGACACGCAGGTCTGCCCCTACGCTGCACTGCCTGTTATTTCTGCCAGCCTTTTGCCCTGTCCCAAGATAGTGTTATGATGCCCGTGTACTCCTACTAGATAAAGTGCTTTAAGCAAACGCGGCACCCGCTCACCGCGCGTTTTGCTGAGAGTCGTTTGGCATGCGTGTTGTATTGACCATTGCCGGATTCGATCCGTCCGCTGGGGCGGGAACGCTGGCCGACATTAAGACCCTGGCGGCCTTTGGGTGTTTCGGCGTCGCGGCGATCACCGCATTGACCGCGCAAAATACGCTGGCCGTTTATGGTGTTTATCCGCAATCGGCAGCGGTTGTGCGCGCGCAAATCGCGCCGTTGCTCGCAGACTTTGACATCGCGGCAGTCAAGTTGGGCATGCTGCCCAACCGCGAGATCATTGAAACCGTGGCGGAGATCATCACCGCGCAGAAACTGCCGAACATCGTGCTCGATCCGGTGATCCGTTCGACCAGCGGCTACGATTTGATTGACGACGTGGCGCTCGCGGCGTTGGTCGAACACCTGCTGCCGCTGGCCGACATCGTCACGCCGAATTTGCCCGAAGCGGAACGCTTGACTGGTCTGCCGGTCAAAGATTTAGACGGAATGCGGCAAGCAGTGAAATACCTGCGCAGTCAATCCGCAATCCGCAATCCGCAATACGCAATCCTCATCAAAGGCGGTCACTTGCCGGATGAAGCGGTGGATCTGTTTGACGATGGGCAGACTGAGCAATTGTTGCGTGCGCCCAAAATCCGCACGCGCAATACGCACGGCACAGGTTGCACGCTCTCGTCCGCGATTGCGGCGGGCTTGGCCTTGGGCGTTGACATGCCGCTGGCGGTGCAACGCGCCAAGCAATACGTCAGCGCGGCGATCCGCACCGCGCCCGGTTTGGGCCACGGCGCTGGCCCTTTGAATCACTGGTTTCCGTCTGAGCAAAGCTGATCCCCCGGCTTGCTCAGTTCGCCCCTTGTATGAGTAATTTGCAGAGTCCAACAGTTCCTACACCTCCATTATTGGAAGAAAGCGAACTCGTCGTCCGCCAATCGAGCGAAGAGTTTGCGCCCTTCGATCCGCAACGCATCACCGACGCCCTCATCCGCGAAACCCAGCTTGCGCCCGAACTGGCGCAGCAAATCAGCCGCGAAGTCAAAGAACAAATTCAACGCTCCGGTATGCGCGCCTTGACCGCGCCGTTGATTCGCTGCCTGGTTGACGCCAAGTTGCTCGAATACGGCCAGCCCGCCGCCTATCGTTTGCACACGCGGCTGGGCGTGCCGCTCTATGACGTAGACCGCACCATCCAAGCGGCGCCGCGCGAAACCGAGACGACCTTGCACGGCCCCGACGGCACCAGTCTGGCGCTGGCCGAAGAGATCAAACGCGAATACGCGATGCTGGCGGTCTTTTCTGAAACGGTCGCCAATGCGCATTTGGCCGGCGATCTGCACATCGAAAACCTGGGTGAAGTGGATCGCCCGACGACGATGATCGGCTCGCTCGATTACGTCAAACGCCACGGCGTGCGCTTGCCCGGCGGTTTCGCCGGCTCGCGTCCCGCACGGCGGCCCGAAGTGTTGGCCGCGCATCTGGTCAAACACACGGCGGCGCTGCACGGTTATTTCAGCGAAGCATTGGCTTGGGACTCGGTCAACTTTGCGATTGCGCCGCTGCTGGTCGGCCTGAATCAGCGCGAGATGAAACAGATCGCGCAGGTCTTGCTGTTTGAATTGTCGGCGCCCGCCGTCGCGCGCGGCGGCCAGTTGGTGCATTGCGATCTGCATCTGGATTGGGATTGCCCGCCCTATTTGCAGGACGCGCCCGCCGTGGGCGCGGGCGGCGAAAAACAATTGGCGACCTATGGCCAGCATGTCGCCGTGGCGCGCGATTTTCTGAAAGCGTTTTTTGAAGTGTATCTCGAAGGCGATGGCCAGGGACTGCCCTTCACCGGCCCGCGCCCGGTGCTGCACGTGACCGAAGAATTGCTGACCAGCCCGGGCCAGCGCAGTGTTTTGGAGTTAATCATGCGCGCGGCCACCGAACGCGGCGGCGTCTTGCTGGTCTTTGATCGCCCGTTGAATTCGGCGGCGGAAGCGGATGTGGCCAAGGCCGAACTGGCGTCGCACACCTTCACCGCGCGCTACGGCGTCAGCGCCAGCAAGTTGCAACGCGCGCCCGAAAGCTGGCAATGGCGCGCGGCCATGTTTTCTTCGGTCGCCATCAACCTGCCGCGCCTGGCCTATCGCGCCACCGGCAGCGAAGCGCGTGTCTTTGCGTTGCTAACCGACTTGCTCGAATTGGCAGCCCAGGCTTCGCTGGAAAAACGCGTCTTCCTGGAAAAGCTGCTCGCACGCGGCGAAGCGGGCGCGCTGTCCTTGCTGGCAATGCGCCAGGACAACGAACAATTCCTGCCGCTCGGCTGGACGGCGCACGCGCTCTGCCCGGTCGGTCTGGCCGAATTGACGCAAGCCGTCACGGGCAAGGCGCTGGGCGCCGACCCCATCCCCAATGAGTTCGCCGCGCGCGTCGCAGATCATTTGCATCAAGAAGCCGAACGGCTCTCAGTCAAACACAAGGTGCGCTTCCACATCGCCGAATCGCACGACCTGAGCGCCCCGCACCGTTTCGCGCGGCTCGACCTGCGCCAGTATGACGGCGCGGTTTTCCAGGCGCTCAATCTGGAATCCGCGCCCGAAGAAGAAGTCTTTTACACCAACGCGCTCAAGCTGCCGATTCAGCACCGGCTCAATCTGCTTGAACGTTTGAAGCTCGAAGGAAATTTGCAAGCCGGTCACATCTGGGGCGGCGCGAGCGCGCTCTGGCTGGGTGAAACTATGCCGACGCTGGAACGGCTGCTGGCCCTGCTCTTACTGGTCTTTCATCAAACGCAATTACCCGCGCTGGCGATTGCGCCCGAATTTACGATCTGCCTGGCCTGCGTCACAGCCACGCGCGGACAAGCCACGGCCTGCCCGCAGTGCGGTTCAACCCGCATAGACAACCTCGCCCAAGCGGCAAATCGCTACGGCTACGTTTCAACCTGGCCGCGCTGGATGCAACGCAAATTGCAGATGCGGCGGCGCGATGAAATTTGAACAGCGTAGGGGCAGACCTGTGTGTCTGCCCCGGTGGTATTTGACGTCTTCGATTCCATCTGACTCGACCGGGGCAGACACACAGGTCTGCCCCTACGCTGTTTACTTGCTCAACACTCGCACCGTCACATCACGCCGCGTTTGATTGCCAAAAAAGTCTTCGCCGAAAACACGCAACACATATATGCCCGCCGCCAATTGTCCGGTTTCCCAAAACTCTTCGCGCGCCAGACCGTCGCGCACCACATTCGTCACGGTGTAGGCAAAGATTGTCTGCCCTGTGTAGCCGGATTGGCTGCCCTCCGCATAGGCCAACGCGACGCCGTTAGCAGCATCGGGTAAACGCTCAAAGCTTAGGTTGTAACGCGGCTGTGCAAACCCGTGCGCCGTTGTGCCATCGGCATTGAAGACCTGATAGCCTAACCGATAAAGCCCCAAACGGCGTTGACGCGCATTGCCATCGGCTTGATCGTAAGTTTGCACGACGATGCGCACGCGGCCTTGCACTGTGGGCGGTTCCGCCGGTGGCAAGCTTTTACGCTTGGCTTGGGCAGGCACGGGCGCAGGCAAATCAAACCGCGCGCCGCTTTCCGTCAGCAGGCTGACGCCCTCGATGGTTGGCGCAACCGTATCGCCGAGGCCGGGCAGTGGCAGCGCGGCCAGCGCATTGACTTCGCTGCTGGCGGGCCCCGCGATCAGGTGGACGTGATTCAAGCGATTGAGTGTGCCCAGCGCCGCGCCCTCGCCAATGCGCGTCCCGCGCCGTATGCGCAAGCCCGTGAGTAACCCCTGCGCAGCGCGGCGAAAGAGGAAGCCCTGATTCTCGATGTCGAAAAACGGCACATCGTTTTGATCGCGCCCCAAGCGCAGGTGAATGTAACCCAGCAACGGCAAGCGCAAACGTTCGCGCGTCGTGTTGAAACCTTCGACGGCCAGCGGTTGCGTGACGCGTTCGCCTTTCAACGCATACACCGCCTCGCCATACGCGCCGGGAATGTCCAGTCCGTTGTGAAACCAGGCTTCACCTTCAGCCTGGCGTGCGCCGCGAATCTCGCCGAAGGTGCCCGCGATTTCGCGCCGCGCCTCAGGCGGCTGAAACGGCCAGCGCGCGGGCACACGCCGCCGAATCTCTGCCGCGTTGACCAGCGCCGCTTCCGGCTTCGCCACGCGCCCCAACGCCACGCCCGCCGGAACGAACGCGCGCAAAAACCCATTGCCAGCATCGGCAAACAACAATGCATCGTCACTGGTAAATGCCAATCCCAGCGGGCGATTCAACCGCGCGGCTGACACCGCCCCATCCACCAACCCAAACGGAAAACCGCCCGCGATGGTGCTGACCGCGGGCTGTGCGCCGAACGTCAACAAGCGCAGCGCCGAACTGGCCGCATCCGCAATCGCCAGCGCGCCATCACGCCGCCACGCCAGCGCCACTGGTTCGGCAAAGGCCGCACTCAACGGCGTGCCATCACGCATACCCCACTCGCCCGTGCCCGCCAGCGTCGTCACCGTGCCATCAAGCGCCACACGGCGAATTCGATGATTGCCAGTGTCAGCCACGATCAATGCACCATCACGCGCCACCACCAGCCCGCACGGCGTATCGAACAGCGCTTCACCGCCCACACCATCGTGGAAGCCGGGTTCATTGCCACCCGCCAGCGTGCGCACTTGTCCGGCGGCAGCAAGCGCGCAGATGCGGTCGTTGTAAGTATCGGCCACAAAAATCGTCCCGTCGGGCGCGACCGCCACGCCGATGGGCGCATTGAAGCGCGCGGCCTTGGCTGGGCCGTCGCCGCGTCCGCTCACATTTGGCTGGCCCGCGATGGTGGCGACGCTGCCATCGTTAGCATTGACGCGCACGACGGTATGCGCGCCCGTATTGGCAACGATCAACGAAGCGTCGCGTCCGACCGCAAGCACCGAGGGCATATCCAGCTTTTCGGTGACGACCGCCAATCGGCCATCCGCTTCGACGCGATAAATGCGCCCGCCCAAGCCATCGGTCACATACACTTCGTCGTCCGCGCCCACTGCAACGCCAAATGGATCAGCGAGCGAATTGGCCGTCAGTTGCGGCCCCGCGCCAGCGATGGTGACGACATTCGCCAACGGCTTGACCGGACGTATGCGCAACCACCAACGCCACGCAGACCAAAGTGCGCCGACGGTCAACAGCGTCACTCCCGCGATGGCAAGCCATTGTTTGAAGGTGAGCGGCCCAAGCGGTTTGGAGGAATTCATCGCCGCGAGTGTAGCGAGCGTGAGGGAACGGGGCAATCCTGGGTACGCAGCACGCTGGAAGCGGTGCGCACCCAGGGAATTGGCTGGTTGCAATTGGCCCGCAATTGGCTGTTTACCTGGCCGACCAACTGGCTAAAATGGCCCGTAGTGACGAGCCAATTATGGAAAGGAGACCGCACGTGATTTTAGAGCTCGACCGGCAGGCGCATACGCCGCTGTACACTCAGATCGCCGCGCAGATGCGCCAGATGATCCGGCATGGCGCGCTGAACATCGGCGACCGGCTGCCGCCCAACCGCGAACTGGCGCAGTCGCTCGGCGTCAATCGCAGCACGGTGGCGACGGCCTATGACGAATTGCTGGCGGACGGTTTGATTGCCGCGCGCGTGGGCAGCGGGACGTATGTGGCGGCTGTCCCGTCAACGCCGCTACGCGCGCAGCCGGAAACCGTAGCGCCAGCGCCGCCACGCATTGCGCCGCTGAATTGGGAAACCGTGCTGCCGGAACTGCGCGTGAATGAATTCCTGGCGAGCCGCGAGTCGGCGCAGCGGCGCAAGGAAAGCATGGTTTTCACCCACGCGCTGCCGGCGGCGGAGTTGTTTCCGCTGGATGAATTCCGGCGTTCGGTCGAGCGCGTGTTGCGGCGCGAAGGGCGCGCGTTGCTGCAATACGGCGCGGGCAGCGGTTACGAGCCGTTGCAGCAATACCTGTTGCAACAGATGGCGCTGACCGGCATCCGCGCCGAGCCGGACGAAATCCTGCTGACCAGCGGTTGCCAGCAGGCGCTGGATCTGTTGCGCCAGACGCTGTTGCAACCGGGCGATGAGGTCGTTGTCGAGAACCCGACCTATCCCGGCGCGCTCAGCCTGTTCTGCCAGCCGCAATACAAGTGCATCGGCGTGCCGGTGGGCGCGCACGGGCTGGATTTGGACGCGCTCGAAGACGTGTTGCGCCAGCGCCGGCCCAAGCTGATTTACGTCGTGCCGACCTTTCACAACCCGACCGGCGTGTCGCTGGATTTGGCGGCGCGGCGGCGTTTGATCGAACTGGCTGCGCAATACCGCGTGCCGCTGGTCGAAGACGAGATTTACCGCGACTTGCGCTACGCGGGCGCGGCGCTGCCGTCGTTGAAGGCGCTCGATCCTTACGACGTGGTGATTCACCTGAACAGCTTCTCGAAGGTTTCGTTTCCGGGCTTGCGCGTGGGCTGGGTCGTCGCGCCGCGCCGGTTGATCGAACATTTGCGCGGATTGCGGCAGTGTACGGATATGCACGGCAACCTGCTAGCGCAAGCGGCGCTCGCCGATTTCGCGCGGCTGGGTGGGCTGAACAAACACATCCAGCGTTGCCGCCGCAATTATGCGCAACGGCGCGACGCGCTGCTGGCGGCGTTGCAACGGCATTTCCCCAGCGGCACAAGCTGGACGGAGCCGGAAGGCGGGTTGGCAATTTGGGTGCGCTTGCCAGAAGGCGTCAACGCCGAAACGCTGCTGGCGCATGCGCAATTGCAAAACATCTATTTCACGCCGGGCGCGCGGTTTTATGCCTGCGGCGCGCGCGCGAATACGTTGCGGCTGGCCTTCACGACGGTGACGCTGGCGCAGATCGAAGAAGGTATGCGATGCCTGGGCAAGCTGGTGCAGGCGCAAATCAAGAGCTTGGCGCCGGTGCAGATGACGCGGGAAGTGGCTGCGCGTAAGGCGCTGGTCTGAAATGATGCCAGCGGCGGCTTGTAAGACCTGTCATCAGGCTGTTCTTTTCATTTTCACAAGAGCGCGCGAACGCGGTAGCGCAAACTGTCCAGTTTGCGCGGCTGGCGGCGGACGTCTTCAGGCACCCTATGCTGGTCACGCCGGACGCAGCGCAAACTAGACAGTTTGCGCTACCGTGGCCGCGCGCTTTTACGAGCATTGCGAGAGAAACATGAACGATTTATCCCATACCATCGCAAACGGCTTCAGCGCCGCCTACCAGGAGTTTGCCCAGCGCGTGCACACGCTGGCCGCGCCGCTTTCAGAAGAGCAGTTCTGGCGCAAGCCGTATCCTTACGGCAACAGCTTCGGACACCTGACGCTGCACCTGACTGGCAATTTGAATTACTACATCGGCACGCAGATCGAGGGCACAGGCTATGTGCGCAACCGCGAGCGCGAATTCACCGATAGCCAGCCGCCCGCGAAGGCCGAGGCCTTGCGCCTGTTCGACGAAGCCATTGCGCTGGTTATGCGCACGCTCGACGCGCAAACGGCCGCCGACTGGACGCAGGAATACAAGGCCGTCGGCGCGGATATGTGCCCCAACCGTTTCAGCATCTGGTTGCGCTGTGCGGCGCATCTGTTTCATCACATCGGACAAATGATTTATCTGGCGAAGGAGTTCGCCAAAGAGGAGTAACGCATGGAAACACCGATTTATATCGTTGACGCCTTTACGAGCGAAGCATTCAAAGGCAATCCGGCGGCGGTTTGTCCGCTCGCTACCGCGCAACCCACCGAGTGGATGCAACAGGTCGCCGCCGAAATGAACTTGTCAGAGACGGCCTTTCTCGCGCCGCGTGCCACCGGTGATGGCTTTGACTTGCGCTGGTTCACGCCCGCCATAGAAGTTCCGCTGTGCGGACACGCCACGCTTGCCAGCGCGCATACGCTGTGGGAATCGGGCCGCTTGGCGGCGGATGCCGAAGCGCGCTTTCACACACTGAGCGGCTGGTTGCTGGCGCGCAAAACCGCCGCAGGCATCGAGATGGATTTCCCAGCAATGCGTTTGGAAGAGATCGCCGTGCCGCCGGGCGTCGCGGAATCGTTGCGCGCGACACCGCTGCGTGTATTGCTGGTGCGCGACCAACGTGACTTGGAGAAAAACTATCTGGTCGAATTGGGCAGCGAAGCGGACGTGCGCGCGTTGCAGCCCGATTTCAATCTGATGCGCCAACAAGTGAGCAAAGGGTTGATTGTCACCGCGCCAGCCGCAATGCCCGGCGTAGATTTTGTCTCGCGCTATTTCGCCACCTGGGCCGGCATTGATGAAGACCCCGTGACGGGCTCGGCGCATTGCGCGCTGACGCCGTATTGGGTTGGCAAGTTGGGGCGCAGTGAATTGCTGGGCTATCAGGCTTCGGCGCGCGGCGGCTATGTGCGCGTCAAACTGGATGGCGACCGCGTCGTGTTGGGCGGACAGGCCGTGACCATCGTGCGCGGCAGTTTGTTGAGTTGAGCTTTGACTCTCGTGTTTAACAAACGGGATCGGTTTGCGCGGGCAGACTGATCCCGTTTGTGTTTGCGGCGCCGTAACGCGCCCGCCTAGCCGACCTAAAACGCTTGTGCTACGCTCTCGCGCCGTATGAACGAATCGAACGAATTGCGCATCAGACCGGCGCTTGCCGCTGATTTAGAAACCCTGCTCGACGTCGCGGCGCGCACGTTTTACGACGCGTTTGCGGCCACCAATACGCCCGAAAATATGCAGGCGTATATGTCCACCGCTTTCACACCCGAACAATTCCGCAAGGAACTGGACGATCCCCAAAGCACCTTTTTGCTGGCCGAACTGGCGGGCCGCGCGGTCGGTTATGCCAAGCTGATACGCAGCGCCGTGCCCGACTGCATCGCCGAACCGCAGGCCATTGAATTGTCGCGCATCTACGTTGATCAAACCGTGTTGGGCGCGGGCATTGGCCCGGCGCTGTTGCGGCATTGTTTTGAATTGGCGCGTACTGCCGGTTACTGCGCAATGTTTCTAGGCGTGTGGGAGCATAATCCGCGCGCGCAGGCGTTTTACCGCAAGTGGGGCTTTGCGCGCGTCGGCGAGCATATTTTTCAATTTGGCGATGACCCGCAAACGGATTGGTGGATGATGCGCCGCCTCTGAAAAAAGAAGTAACTACGCAGCCCTGGGAGCGCAGTCCTTCCAGGCTGCGAGCCGTGGTGACTCACACCTTGGTTTTCCAAAGCGTCTTCCAGCCGGGCACGCAGGCTGGAAGCACTGCGCTCCCAGGGGCTGAGCAGTGACTAAAAAGAATATGAAAACTGATGTTACGCAGTGAGCGAGTTTGAATTTTCATTGACAAGGCACAGAAATACCTGCCAGAGCACCGGCTCATTTTCGACGCTCTTTCGGATTGCT
>JAYUCP010000431.1:0-24560 GCA_043740245.1 Acidobacteriota bacterium
TTTTCACTGGCAGACTCTCCTTCAGCAGATTTCACGTCACAAGGTGAGTCTACCTGCAATCACTGGAATTGGCAGGTTAATTTCCAAGCCATTCCTTAGTGTCGGAAGCAAAGAACCAAGGTGTAGGAGAAATTCTGGATTATTTCTAAAAAAGCGCGCGGGAAGAAGAAGCAGCGTTCTCTTCCCGCGCGCGCGGTTTTGGATTTAACCCGTGATGACCTCTTTTTACGGCGCAAAGTACCCCGACGCATCCAAAATCAAATCCGTCGTGAATTGCGTCAGCACCTTGAACTTCCCATCCGCCGGACTCAAGCCCACAAAGTAATGCCGGTTGTAGCCAAACGTCGCGGGTGCCGGATAGTTCGACGTAGCCACCAGCGGCGCGGTCGTCAGGTTCGCCGGGAACAGCGTCAGGAAGCCTGCGCCCGTGGTGTTGACCACTGAGACATTGCCGACTACTGCTTGTGCGCTGGCGGGCAAGGTGCAGAAGTTCGCCGCCATCTGTGTATGCGTCGCCGCGTTGAGATTGCCCACAATCGGCGCGCCGGTCATCGTGCAGCCCGCGAAGCCTGCGCGCGTTTCGAGCAGTCGTACCGGGCTTGGCAGCGGATTGAAGAGTAGCCCCGCGCCATTCGCGTCGGCGGCCTCTTCACTGTAGTAGCCGAGGATGTCAACCACCAGATGCGTCGTCGCAAAGGTGTAAATCTTGAACTTGCCATCCGCGCCCAGCTTGACGGCGAACGGCCCGTTGATGACATCGCTCCCCGCGTAATTCGAACTCGCCACCGTGGGCCGCGTCCCGCCACTCGGATAAATCGTCAGGTAGCCGCCGCCCGTTGGTAACACGCTTGTGGCGTTGCCGACCAACACTTGCGCCGTTGCCGGAATCGAGTTGCACGGTGCTGCGACAGGCGAACGCCCTTGCAACAACAGGTCAAGATTCGGATCGGCATTCGGATTGCCCGTGCCGGTGAGCGGCGTGCCCGGCGCAAGGCAGCCCGTGAAGCCCCCGCGCGTTTCGAGCAAGCGCACCGGCGTCGCCAGCGCGTGGAAGTACAGCCCGCCAGTATTCGGCGGCGCGTAGTAACCGGTCACGTCCACGATGACGTGCGTCGTCGCGCTGCTGAAAATCTTGAACGCGCCATCGCCCGCGCCGAGGCCCACCGTGAAAACGTTGTTGGTGATTTCGTTAGCCTGGAAATTGGAATTCGCCACCGTCGGCTGCGTAGCCGAACTTGGAAACAGCGTCAGGAAGCCCGGCCCAGAAGGCACGACAGTAATGTTGCCCGTCACCGCCGCCGCCGCCGCCGGGATGCCCGCGCACGTGGTGCGCGCGGGCAACGTCAACGTGCCATTCGCATTGATCGGCGCGCCCGGCGTCGTGCAGCCCGCAAAGCCCACACGCGTTTCGAGCAAGCGCACCGGTTGCGGCAGCGCATAGAACTGCAAACCATTCCCGCTGATGATGACCGTGTAGCCGTGCGTGCCTGTGCAGGCGTTGGCGTCCGTGGCTTGGATGGTGAAGTTAAATGTGCCTGGTGTAGTCGGCGTGCCCGCGAGCACACCCGTTGCTGCCGTCAACGTCAAGCCGTTTGGCAGCGTGCCTGCGGTGACGTTGAAGGTGTAGGGGGAAGTCCCGCGCTGCGCCGTGAAGGTTTGATTATAGGTTATGCCCACGAAGCCACTGGGCAATGTCGCTGGAAAGACGGAGATAGCTGGACAACTACCGGTGATGGTGAGCGAGTAGGCGCGCTCGCCCGGGCAGTTATTGGCATCTGTCGCACGCACCGTGAAGTTGTAAGTGCCGGTGCCGGTGGGCGTGCCCGACAAGGCACCACTGGTGGAATTGAGCGTCAGGCCGCCCGGCAGCGCACCCGCGCTGATGTTCCAAGTAATCGTTCCATTGCCCCCACTCTGTGTCAGGTTTTGATTGTAGGCTGTTCCAAGAGCGCCGTCAGGCAAGGTTGCCGGCGAGATAGTGATAATCGGACAACCAACTGTGGTGTTGACAACAGTCGGCGCTGCTGAGGTTGTGCCGTCGCTTGGCGTCACCGTACACGTCACACTCGCATTGGCCGGGGCCAAGCCCTTGGCGAGCGCATCTGAAAGACTAGCCGAGGTGGCGTCGCGTACCAGCGTGCCGTTGACACGCCACTGATACCGATAGCGCATTATGTCGTAGTCCGGATCGCGTGCGTAAAGGCTGGTATTGACGCGGCAGAAGATCACCTCGCCCGGTTGAGGAGCAGGCGGATCAAAGCTCAGCGTAATCGGATTGGGCGGGCGGTTGACAATCTGTGCGGGCGAGGCGACGACAGTAAAGGGCGCATCAACGATCGTCTGGCTATTCACCTGGTAGAGCATCCGCCAAGTACCCGTGGTATCCAGGTCGACAAAGAGCGCTATGTTCGCACTCCCAACAAAAAATTCCGTAGTGAGGTTGGGGCTGGTAAAGTCGGTGGCGGTGGTTCCATTTGGACGAAAGTATCTTATGCGTTGGGTTCCACCGGCCGGGCGGTTGGCGAATTCCAGGTGGAACCAGACCAGTGTCCCGTTGCCCATGACGAAGGTCCCCAGCCGCTGATCATTCAGGTAATTTGGCGAGGCATTGCTGAAATAGAAATCTCGCGCGTACATATCCTGTCGGACTGGAATCTGATTTACCCAGTTGCTTGCTCCCGCGCGACAGGCGCCTGCATAAGGCTCATAAACCTGGTTATTGAGTTGCGACTCGAAGTGCAAGTGTGGAGCTGAGCTGCAACCACTGCTGCCTGTCAACCCAAGCTGCGTGCCGGCGGTCACCACCTGGCCGATGCTCACTGCCACGCTGTTTTTCTTCATGTGAAAGTAGATCGTCCGCTGGCCGCCGCCGTGATTGAGTACTACATAGTTAGCTGGCGGGGCAGGATTGCATTGGCCGATGCCAAGGGTGTTCATGTCAAACTCGCCATCGTGCGCATCCACTACTGTGCCGTCCAGCGCGGCGAAGATCGGGATACCGATTGCCATTTCACGAAAATAGCCGAAGCCAACGTCGTGACCGGTATGTCCGTTGTAGCTGTGCGTGCTGCAATCAAAAATTTGAATCGCGCTGCTGGGATCGAGGTCCACGAAATTACCGATGGCTAAATCCTGCCAGAGCGTGCCGGCCTGTGGATAAAAGGGGTAGGACTGCACGACGTCGGGGGTGGCCGGAACTGGGCCATACTGTGCTTCGTACGCCGCGATGTTTCGCTTGATCTGTGCCCGCTGTTCAGGCGAAATGCAATTAGTGGGTGGTGGTGGGGTGTCTTGCCTATAGGCCAAGCCAGGCAAATCGGATGAAGCGGCCTGAACCGTGCGGGGCCTACCCAACCAGCCGCTGATTCCGGCTCCTGCCAGCAAGAGAACCAGCAAACCACACATCCCAGACAAGCAAATCACCCGTAGGCGGGGGGCGGCTATTGGCAGGTTCGTGAACATAGCAACTCCTTATTTGTTTTTGCCGGCTTAGATCGGCCTGCAAATCAATGTTTAGATCGAAGCAGAAAACACTTTGACAGGATTGACAGGATTGACAGGATTGACAGGATTGACAGGATATAGGCGGGATTGACAGAACGCAATTGAAAACCGGGTAGTGTTATCTAGTGGTTGATGTGACAATGCGGCGTATGATCACTGAAACACGTACTTGTCATGAATGTCATAGCTCCAACATTGTCCACAACGGCAAAAACCGCGTGGGGAACCAACGCTACAAGTGCAAGGACTGTGGGGTCAGTAGAGTCCTCGACAGTCGGCTGCCCACTCGGCGGCTTGATCCGGCAGTGCTGGAGCGCACGTATCTGGAACGCAACTCCTTACGGGCAACTGGGCGGATTTTCGGGATTAGTCACGTCACCGTGTTCCAGCACCTGAAAAAAAAGCGCGCGCCGCTGTAAACTTCAAAACCACGCTGGCCCCGGCACAGGCGGGGGACGTGCTGGAAGCCGCTGAACTCTTCACCTTTGTGCAGGTCAAGGTGCAGCAAGTGCGCAGCTGGATTGTGCAATCCCGGCGCACCCGCCAGATTCTCTCGTTTTTTATCGGCGCTGGTTCAATGGATTCCTGCAAACGACTGTGGCGCAAATTGCCTTATGAGTATTTACGCTGCCGCAGTTTCAGTGATGGCTGGCGCGCCTACAACTGTCTGCCGTCGGCCACCCATCAACTGGTCGGCAAAGAGACGGGCGAGACTGCGCACCTTGAACGGCTCAACAATACACTCCGGCAGCGCATCAGCCGACTCGTGCGCAAGGCTCTCTCGTTTTCAAAGAAAGAGTACATGCTGAACCTGCATTTCAAACTGTTTGCCGTGCATTACAACCTTGAGTGCATCAACCACTAGATAACACTACCAACACTACCCAAATTCTTTATCTTGATTGAAGAAACGTGATGACGGTTTCCTCCTCGCACGAAGTTACCCAAATGCTGCTGGCTTGGGGCAATGGCGATGAAGCAGCGCTCAACCGCCTGGTGCCGCACGTCGAGGCCGAGTTGCATCGGCTGGCCCAGCTTTACCTGAGCCGGGAACGCGCCAACCACACCCTGCAACCAACGGCCTTGGTCAACGAAGCCTTTGTGCGTTTGATTGATGGCGAGCGGGTGCAGTGGCAGAACCGCGCGCATTTCTTTGGCGTCACGGCGCAACTGATGCGGCGCATCCTGGTGGATCACGCGCGTCGCCGCCAGCAGGAAAAACGCGGCGACTGGTTGCGTGTCTCGCTGGTCGCAGCGGAGGAAGTCCGGGAAGAACACAACGCCAGCATCCTCGCGCTGGATGACGCGCTCGCCAGCCTTGAGAAATTCGATCCGCGCAAGAGCCGCATCGTCGAATTGAAGTTTTTCGGCGGCTTGAACCAGAAAGAGATTGCTGAAGTGATGAACCTCACGCTGCGCACCGTGCAACGCGATTGGAATCTGGCGCGCGCCTGGCTCTTCAAAGAATTGCAAAATGGTTGAAGCACGCACCCCTGGCTAGCGTTTCAGCTTTTTCGCCATCAATTCCCGAAACTGTTGCAGCGCCGTTTCCCCGGCGAAGACACGTTTCGGCAAAAAATTGAACGCCTCGCCATAAATCAGCAGGAAGCCCTCGGCGCTTTCCAGAAAACCCTCGTAATACGTCCACGGCAAATTCGATTCGATCTTGCCCATGCGAAAGAAGACGCCTTGTTCGTCCGCCGCGACCGTGTGTTCAGCGCTGAAGAGCGGTTCACTCGCCCATTTCTGATTGAACAGCATGCGCCGCAACGGCGCCGACAAAATTGCCACGGCCAAGCCGACAGCGAGGAAGATGATGAAGATCGCTGCGTTCCCCGTCACCAGCCAGAGCGCCGCGCCCAACAAAATCAGCAGCCCGCCGACCAGCTTGTCGGCAGAGGCGGTCGGGCGCTGGTGGCGGAAGAATTCCAGCGCCGTGTAATACTCATCGCGTTGCAGAAAGTAGTTCAGTTCAATGCTCATTTAGAGTTCAAGAAAAGATATGTACCGTAGGTTGTCTAACCTGCGGAGCCTCTGGGCAAAAGTCCTTTGGCTTCCGGGACGGCTCTCCAGCCAGTACTCCGCAGGTTAGACAACCTACGGTACGACGTTGCTTGAAATAAATAGTTCTTCGGAAAGTACGTGCCACCAAGCTCAAGCGTTATTGCGCCGCCTCACGATAGCCCATGCGCGCGCGCGCCGTCAGATCGGCCTGTTCCATCTGCACGCGCAAGGTGCGCCAACGGCCCTGCTGGCGGACGTTGTTCGGTTCGTAAGTGATCGTGTACTGGCTGTGCCATTCGTCAATCAACTCGGTGAAAATGCGTTTGAGCTTCGCGCGGCTGGTCAGCATGAAAAAGCCGCCTTCGGTGGTGATATAGCGCCCGCCCGTGACTTCGGCCAGTTGCTGTAAGACCTGCGCGGCGGCCTGCCGTTCGGGCGAACGGCGGGCGCTCTTTTGCGTGTTGATCAGATCAATCGCGTAAATCGAAACGCCCGCCAGAAAGGTCTGCTTTTCGGTCTCGCGCAAAGTCGCCTGGCTCTCGCTGTCAGCGCCGTCCGAGATCAACACCAGCGCGCGCCGCCGTTCAGGCCGTTTGCGCAAATCTTCGGTTGCGTCCAGCACGGCGTCATACAACGGCGTATTGCCGTGCCCTTGCAGCTTTTTCAGCAACGGCTTCAAATCCTTCACGCCTTGCGAAAAGTCGCGCACCATCTGCACGCCGCCCTCGCCAAAGGTGTAAACGGCCAGCACATCGTTCGGGCGCAACCGGTTCGCCAGATCGAGCACGGCATTGCGCGCCTTCTGCAAATCGGCTTCGAGCGCGCTGCCCGAAGTGTCAACCAAGACGGCCACGGCCAGCGGCGCATCTTCGCCCAGGAACTCGACCATCTCTTGTTCGTGCTGATCTTCGGTCAGCGTGAACGCCTGCTTGTCCAGCCCCGTGACGAATTTGCCTTTGGCATTGGTGACCGAAATATTGATGACCACTTGCGCCGTCGCCATCTTCAACGTCTCGACCGGCACGCCCGACACGGGGTTGTCAGACTGATTGAACAGCCGGGGAAAACGCACGCGCAACTCTTCGCTCAACCGGTTGCGATTGGTTTTGAACGCCTTGCCGAATTCGCTCAAGAAATTCGGCTGGCTCGCCTTGCCGTCAATCGCGTGACAGATCGTGCAATCGGTGCGCAACTCCGGTTTGGAGCGCGGGTCGTTGGCATACATGTTTTGGTAAGCCGGATGGCTCGCCACGCGCCAACTCGCCAGCAGGATGAAGAGGAGTGTGAGGGAGATTTTGGAGACTGCTTTTCTAGACATGGGAATTCGTGCCAACTGAATACTGCGTTGTTGCCCCAGGGGTGCGCGCATTCTGCCACAAGCATTCGCGCTGGCAAACAACAGCCGCGCTTTAGCCGGGAATCAACCGGCTCTTGCTCACGGGATCTTCGATGATGATGTCGGTCATCCGTGCACGCCCATTCGGTTGAATAAAATCCAGCCCGACGCCAATTCCCGCGCGCGCACTTGCACCGTTCGTGCGCTGCAATTCCAAATAGCGATCATGTGGCAATTGCCGTTCGAGCCTGAGTTGCAGATCGAGTTGCGGAAAGGCTTGTTGCAAGCGCCCGAGCATCTGCCGCTGTTGAGCAGCAGTTTGATAGCACGGCGGGCGAGACATTTGCTCCTCGGCAGGCAGCGTGGCAATGGTCACTTTAGTTTTTTGACCCGACCGCGTCTGAACCAGCGCCAAGTAGGCGCGCAAGCGTTTTTCGTGTTGCGCCGAGCGCAGATAACGGTCGTTGATATGCAGCGCGGTCAACGGCAAACGGAAAAGTTCGGCAAACAGTTTGGCCTCTGTCACCGTCTCGCCCTCGCGGATGTACAGAATGCGGACATTCGGCGGTGGTTCCAAGGTTGAACCGGCGGCGACGCGGCGCGGCAATTTGTTGATCTCGGCAGCGATCTTTTTCACCGCGTCCGGGTGAGCGGTGTAGATCAATCCGTCCGCGCCCGTGCGTTCGTGCAAAGCGCAGTCGGTGCCTTCTATCCGGATGGCGCGGCTATTTTCGCCTTCGGGGTCAAGCAGGATTTGCCAGTGAGGAAAGGCGGCGGCCTCGATGGTGAAAAGTTTTAGGCCGTAATCCTGCGCCAGCAGATGCAGGTGATTGCGTAATCCAATCAATTCAGGACGAGTTGGATCGTGCGGAGGTAGTTCGGGCAGGCATAACGAGACTTGGCGACCACGTCTAAGCAAGTCCTGCAGCAACTCCAGTCAGTTTTTCGACTCGCCCATCGGTTGCTCGCGCGTCAAGCGGTTGACCGCCAGCCAGACCTCTTGCTCGGCGGCCAGTATTTGTTGCGCCAGCCAACGCGGTTTTTCGAGTGCCGCGACGCGCGTGGCACCAGCAGCCAAATGGTTAAGGCCTTCCGGGAAGGCTTCGATCAGCAATGATTCGAGATAAGCCGCGACTGGCCCGCGTTTCAGTTCCTCCCAGTAAAACTGGTTGCCGTAGTTGCGCAAACAATTCTGACAACTTGTATCTTCGGCGCAACTGCATTCCACCACGGCCAACGCGCGGCGCAGGACGGTTTCGAGTTTGTCCGCCAGGTGGCGTGAATGTCCCGCCCCGCCTGGCACGTTGTCGAACAAGACGATCTCTTGCGAATAGTTGACCGTTGGGTCGTTGGTTGAATTGCTACGCACCGGACGCACCACACCATCCAGATCGCGCCGCTCGATCTGTAGCGCCAAGCTCGCGCCTTCGAGCAGCGCATAAGTCAGTGACCGCCAGAAAGACAGCTCGCCACCGGAAGGCAGCGTGCAATTGGTCGTGCTCTCAAACCGAAGATGGAGCGTGTCGGTATTGAAATGATGACCGAGATGAAACAGTCTGCCCGCGCCCGCGCATTTTTCGCCCCACGGCGTGCGGTGCCCGGCGGCGGCCTTACGCCGCTTGCCACGAGTTTGGCGCGGCGATTCCACCTGTCGGCCGCAGCGCTCACAAATACAAAAGCCCTCCGGGTCGGCCCCGCTATTGATCGCCACAAGCCGCCCGTCGCGCCGGTAGGACTAATGCAGGAGCGGTGGCCCATCGAGCGGCAATGATTGCGGCGCAGCCTTCTCGCCTTCCGCCAGCAGGAACGAACGCGAGCGATTCACGCCCAGATCAACCTGTAACCCCGCGCGCCGCAACTCCGCCGTCCAATCCGTCGTGAAGCCGTCGGGGTCAACGTAATCGAATTTCTCGCCGGGATAATCATCGGGCCGTGTGTCGCCGCAGATTTGGCATGCTCCGACAATCGGGATGCCGCCGCGCGGCGACCGATCCAGATGGCGACAGGTGCGGCAGACTCGGTCCTCATAACTGTTGAGTTCCTGCCGAATGACCACTCCGACGCTTTTCCAGACGTGTTTGTCGGCCACGACTTCAGCACCCGGCGCGTATTCAACGATAGCGATCTTTTTGTCCCGCTCCAACCGCAACGCGCGGTCGGCATAGGCGTCGCCGCGATATTGCCGGTCGCGCGGCAGCCGCAACTCAATCGATCAGGGGGCGCCCAACAGCCGCAACCGCAGGTTGTCGAATTTCTGGCTCAATAAGACTCGCTGCTTAATTTGCCAGATTTGCCACTCTTGCTCTCCTCTCAAATTGCTCTTGAACCATTCTCGCCTTGTGCGTAGGATGCCATAGTCGCAGCTATTCATAATGGCTCGAATAAAGCAGTCAACACATATGAGTAACGCACCGCGCAGCTATGGCATTCGACCTCGAAAAAATCAGAGATCTGTTCAAGAAGGCGACCGAGTTCATTGAATGGATCGCTGAACTCATTCGCAAAAAGAATTGGGTCGCGCTGCTGCTTCTGCTGGCGGTCGTATTGTTCGGGCTATTCAATCCACACGAGTGGCCGTTTCACGGACTGCTCACTCAGTTTGTGCAGCCGAAATTTGGTGGCTGGTACGCGAAGGCCTTTTGGGTGCTCGTTGGCTTGTTGGTGCTGAGCGCCGTCATCATTGCGGCCCGCGCCAAACGCCCGCTGCCTGAGCACGAGTTACCAAAGTTGAGCGCGATCAAGGGACTGTTGCCCTTCGGCCACGAAGACGCCGACATCTTCGCGCAATTGCAACGCGAGCAGAACCTGAAAGAATGTCTGCAAGCGATCACTGCTGACCATTGGCGGCTGGGAGTATTGAGCGGTGAATCCGGCGCGGGTAAGACCTCTTTTCTGCAAGCCGGATTGTGGCCTGCGCTTGAGCTGCGGGAGAAGCCCAAGTTCCGCTGCGTCTACGTCAAATTCAGCGACCTCGATCCGTTCGAGTCGGTCAAACGAGCCTGCCTCAAACAGCTTCAACCGCTGGAACTCGGCGATGACAAAATCGAAGACGTTGATTTTCTGCGCCTGCTCAGCGCCGCAACACAGCATGATGCAACGCCCATCGTGCTGCTCTTCGATCAATTCGAGCAGTTCTTCGTCCATCGCAAACGCAAGAGCGACCGTGCGCCTTTCGTGCAGGCGTTGACCAAATGGTTTGCTGAAATGGGGTCGTTGCCGGTCAAAATCCTGATCTGCATTCGCGGCGATTTCCTTGACCGGTTGAACGAACTGCAAAAGGCGATGAGATATTCGCTCAGCCCGACGCAGAGCTTTCGCTTGGAGCGCTTCGAGCCGGATCAAGCGACGGAGGTCTTCTGCTATCTCGCCGAAAAAGAGCAACTCGAATACGACCGCCGCTTCATCGCCGAGATGACGCGGCAGGAACTGGCCGATACTGCTGACGGTCTGGTCTCGCCTGTAGACATTCAGGTGCTGGCGTGGATGGTCGCGGGACAGACCGCGCAGGATGGCCGCGCCTTCAACCGCACGACTTTTCAAAAGCTCGGCGGCGTGGATGGTCTGCTCGAACGCTACCTGACGCGCGCGCTGGCTGTGCGCGAAACTGAAGCCCGTCGCCAGTCCGCCATCAAAGTCCTGCTCGCCTTGACCGACCTGGAGCGCAACACTCGCGCGGGTGCGCTGACCATTGAGGTTTTGCGCCAGAAGCTGGGCAGCGACATCACTGACGCCGAATTGAAAGAGGCGGTTGTGTGGCTGGCGCGCAGCGATGTGCGCTTGGTTTCGCCGTTGTCGGAGAATGAAGAGGAGCTATACGAACTGGCGCACGAACGCCTGATCCCTGCCTTGCGGCGGCTGGCGGGCAAACAACTCAGCGAGGCTGACCGCGCCGATCAATTGCTCGACCGCCGCGTCAACGAATGGCTCGGCGGCGGGCACGCGGCGCGCTATTTATTTTCGTGGCCTGAGTTGCGACTGATCAACAAACACAAACGTTTCGTCACGTGGGGCAAAGAACGACAGGCTAAAGAAGAGTTGTTGGCAGCCAGCCAGCGGCGCTTCGGCTGGCAGTTTGCGGCCTTGGGGGTGATGGTTTGGCTTGCTGTCTGTGGATGGATCGGCTGGAACACCAACACCTGGCAACTTTATTTGATCAAAGGAGACTTGCACAGTTACGGCAACAATTTGAAGAATAAAGACGCTTTGGCCGTTATTGCCCAGGCTTTCGCTTACTCAGGGGATTCACAGCTTGTTGACCATGTCATAGGGCGGATCAAGGGCGATACTTACAAAGCCATTGTACTGATCGCGATCGCTGAGTCATACGCTAAGCTCGGAGACAAAATGAAAGCGAGCGCGCTACTGGAAAAGTCAAGTGCACTTTTGTTGAAAACCCCCAAAACAGCAGGGCGGATCAGCGACGACGACCCCAAAACCATTGTGCTGACCGCGATTGCTGAGTCTTTTGCCAAGCTGGGAGACAAAGCGAAGTCGAGTGCGCTGTTGTTGGAAGCGCTCAAGATGACAGAGCGGATCAGTGACGATAACTCCAAAACCATTGCGCAGCGCACAATTACTAAGTCTTACGCCAAGCTCGGAGAGTCAATGAAAGACAGCACACTGCTGTTGGAAGCGTTCAAAACAGTAGATCTAATCAGTGACACTCGTTCCAGGGTTACTGCGCTGCGCGCAATTGCTGAGTCTTATGCCAAGCTCGGAGAGTCAATGAAAGACAGTACACTGCTGTTGGAAGCGTTCAAAACAGCAGAACTGATCAGTGACAATCGTTCCAGGGTTCCTGCGCTACGCGCGATTGCTGAATCTTATGCCAAGCTCGGAGACAAAGCGACGTCGTGTTCGCTGTTATTGGAGGCGCTCAAGACGACAGAGCGTTACGATAGCTCCGTTGAAGTTCCTCCAATGGGGGTGATTGATGGTCCTATCGCCAAGCTCGGAGAGTCAATGAAAGACAGCACATTGCTGTTAGAAGCGCTCAAGACGGCAGAACTGATCAGTGGCGATTCCGGCAAGGACGAGGCGCTGCGCGCAATTGCTGTGTCTTATGCCAAGCTCGGAGAGTCAGTGAAAGACAGCACACTGCTATTGGAATCGCTCAAGATAGCAAGGCGGATCAGTGATGATGGTTCCAAAACCATTGCGTGGATCGCGATCTCTAAGTCTTACGCTCGGCTCGGAGATAAAGATAAGTCAAGTGCGCTGTTGTTGGAAGCATTCAAGCTGACCCGTGACGTTCGTTCCGGAATTACTGTGCTGCGCGCAATTGCTGAGTCTTATGCCAAGCTGGGAGACAAAGCGAAAGCGAGTAAATTGCTATTGGAAGCGCTCAAAATGGCAGAGCTACTTAGTAGCGATTACGACAAGGCCGATGCGTTACGCACAATTGCTGAGTCTTATGCCATCCTCGGATTGTCAATGAAAGACAACACACTGCTATTGGAATCGCTCAAGACAGCAGAGATGATCGGTGACGATGACTTCAAAGTCCTTGCGCTACTCGCGATTGTTGAGTCTTCCGCCAAGCTCGCTGAATCATCGAATGACCGGGTCTTGTATGACAATACCTTCAGATTCGTCGAGGGTGTTGATAGTGATGCAACCAGAGACAAAATACTCAGGTCAATCCTTGTCTCAAAATTGTCAATTACCAATGTTGGCAGACTGCGCTCGCTCACCTCACATTTCAGTAGTGAAGCAGGCAAGGCCAAGGCGCTCGCGCGTATCCTGATGGCATGCTCGCATCCTGAGTTGATCGGGCAGGAGACCGAAGGCAGCAACGACCTATAAGTAGTGAGTAGGATAGATAACCGCTTCATTTGAATTGCGCCATCTCCGGGACGCACGCCTGCGGAATAATCGCGTGATAGAGAATCGAGGTGACGTAGGCGTAACCTTCGGCGGGGAAGTAAAGATGAGGGTATGAGCGGCAGAGATTCGCCCGCGCCTCTTTGAACCGGGCGCGGCAAGCGTTTTGCAGGCGCGCTTCGTTGGGCAAGCCGAGGCAGCGCAGAAAAGGCGCCCAAAAGCCCTCAAGCGCCGTGTCCTCATAACGCGCGCAAAAGACCATCAAGGCCAGCAGCACCGCGTCGGGTACGTCGGAGAGCCATTCCTCCTTGCCCGCGATCAGTTTGCTGACCTCTGCCGCGAGTCGCAGGTAATTCCCGCTCGTGTTCGACAATTGCCCAATCAACGCAACCTTTGCCAGGGATTTCCTCAAACCCGCATCCACGCGGCGGAGCTTGACCAAACTCAGGTCTCTGGACATAGACGGCACCCAACATCAACGGGGCTGATGTTTCGATCAGGTAGAGAAGAGGATAGCGGAGATCAGTTTGCGCGGCGGCCATAGCTCAGAGTACGGCAACACAAACTGGTCAGCATTTTTTGTACGGAGGCTTTCCCTTCAAACGCCTGCGGAAAGCTTATTGTAACGAATGGGGCAACGGCTGCGGAGTTTACGAAATGAGGGTTACAGGGTCAAAGGGAACCAGGGAATCTGCTCAGCCGGCGACAGGCATCACCACCCCGCGACACTCGCCGAAACCGATGCGCCGGAAGCCGTCACGCTCGCACCAGCCACGCAAAATCACCTCATCGCCATCCTGCAAAAAGCGCCGCGTCTCGCCGTCCGGCAATTGAATCGGCTCGGCCCCGCGATTTGTCAATTCCAGCAAACAGCCCTGCGCCTCTTTGGTCGCGCCTGACACCGTGCCGCTGGCGAGCAAGTCGCCGGGTTGCAGGTTGCAGCCGTTGCTGGTGTGGTGCGTCAACAACTGCGCCAGCGTCCAATAAAGATCGCGCGTATTGCTGCGGCTCAAGCGCTGCGGCGGCAAACCGCGCTCGCGCATCTGCGGCGTCAGCAGCGAGACTTCCAGGTGTATGTCGAAGCCGCCGCGTTCACGATTGTGCGGCGAATCGAGATAGGGCAGCGGCGCGGGATCATCGGCTGCGCGTTGAAAGGCAGGCGCGCGGAAGGGCGCGAGCGCCTCCGGCGTTACGATCCACGGTGAAATGCTCGTCGCAAAGCTTTTTGACAGGAACGGCCCCAGCGGCTGGTATTCCCAACGCTGAATATCGCGCGCCGACCAGTCGTTGACCAGACACAGGCCGAAGATGTGTTCCTCCGCTTGGTCAATAGTGACGGGCGTGCCCAGCGCATTGCCTTGGCCGACGAACAGGCCGACTTCCAATTCATAATCCAAAACCTTGCTTGGCCCAAACTCGGGCGTGTCCGCGCCCTCAGTCATGGTTTGCCCTTGCGGACGGCGCACCGGCGTGCCGCTGACGATCACCGACGACGCGCGCCCGTGATAGCCGATGGGCACCCATTTGTAATTCGGCAACAGCGGCTGGTCGGGGCGAAAGAGCTTGCCCACATTGGTCGCATGATAGAGCGAAGCGTAAAAATCAGTGTAGTTCTTGATCTCCACCGGCAGGCGCATTTCGACCGCGGCTTGCGGCAGCAGATGCTCTTCGATCAGGTAGCGTTTCGTGTTGCGCTTGTCGGCGCGCAGCAACTCGCTCAGCCGCCGCCGCAGTTCCGACCACTGCGCCGGTTCACCCAGCAGCAGCATGTCCAACGCTTCGTAGCTGCAGGCATCGGCGAGCACGTCGTCAAAATCGTCCGCCCAGAGCGTCTCAGAAACGGCGGACAAATCCAGTACCTGATCGCCGATGGCGACGCCCAGGCGCGGCAGGTCGTCGCAATCTTCGACAAACACGCCGAGCGGCAGGTTTTGAATCGGGAAATCCGTGGCCGGGTCGTTGGCCGATGCGACCCAGCTTTGTAAATTGGGATCGTGGGTTTCGTTGATCGCATCGCTCATAAGCATTCTCACAAGAGGCCAAGTTTTTGCAAATCTTCCACCGGCTCGGTGAATGAGCACGAGCCGAACGAGAGCGCGAACAGGGTGCGCGTGTTACGCAAATGCGCGAGCACCAGATCGTGCCCACGCCAGCGCACGCCGCCACCGTCGAAGACAAACGCTTCCGGCGCGCGCTCTTCGAGCACTTCGACCAGCAACTCAGGTTCGAGGCCAAACTGTGCGAAACCGGCGGCGAGGAACAAGTTCAGAAACCCAAACATCAGCGCCGTTGCGCTTGCCGGTTCATAGTTCAACCGCTGCACCGAACGCAATGGATGATGCAACCCCGCCGTCGCCTTGAACGGCACGTCCTCGCTGGCGCAAGCGGCGATGAAGCGCGCCAGATCGTGGGCGGAAGGAAACGCCGCCGCCGTCACGCCACCCGTGCGCACTTTGGCGCGCGCGCCTGCGTCCGCAATGGCGCGGATCAATTCAGCCGGATTGCCGGTGAGTGGGATTTCAAAATAAGGCGTGAGTTGTGCGGGGATCAGCTTCATCAACCGCTTGATCTCGGCTGGCTGCTCCGCTTTGATTTCCAGCGTGTCAATCTTGGCTAGCCCGCCTGCATACGGATACGGCAGGCTCGCGTAATGCTGATTGAAGGCTGCGATGCTTTCCAAATCGGCGGCGAGGTCAGTGCCGGCCAGCGCGCTCAAACGCCAATACTCATCGCCTTCCCAACCGCCATCCGGCAAAAGATCAACGGCAGCTTGGCGAAACTCTGCGAGCCGGCTGACCGGAACGATAAATCGCCCCAGCATCCAGGCATGCTCACCACCGTAGTACGCCGCATAGTTGTTGACCGCCGCCGCCATCTCCAAGCCTGCGGGCGGAAACAACCCGGCGTAATCAATCAACCGGTGCAAGAGGTATTTGAGTGGAAGCTGCATCGTCAGACCCGTTTGAAATGCTTCTGCAATCCCTGCCAGCATTGCCAATACTCCGCCTGCAACGCCGCCGTCTCCAGCGCGAAGCGCGTCGGACGCAACACGCAATTCGACTCAAACATGAACGCCAGCGTGTGTTCATACTTCACCGGCTGCAACGCGACACTGCTCGCGTGCGCAAACGCTTCGGCATCCGGCCCGTGCCCTGACATGCAATTGTGCAAACTCGCGCCGCCCGGCACAAAGCCTCCAGCCCCTTTGGCCGGCTTCGCGTCGTACTGGCCGAAGATCAAGCCCATGAATTCGTTCATCACATTGCGATGGAACCACGGCGGACGGAAGGTGTTTTCGGCCACCAGCCAGCGCGGCGGGAAGATCACGAAATCCACGTTGGCCGTGCCCGGCGTCGCCGACGGCGAAGTCAGCACCGTAAAAATCGAAGGATCGGGATGGTCGTAGCTGACCGTGTTGAGCGCGTTGAAGCGCGCCAGATCGTATTTGTACGGCGCATAGTTGCCGTGCCACGCGACCACATCCAGCGGCGAATGGCCGATCTCGGCTTCCCAGAGATTGCCCTGAAATTTGGCAACCATGCGGAAGTCACCTTCAAGCTCTTCATACGTCGCCACCGGCGTCAGAAAGTCGCGCGCATTCGCCAGCCCGTTTGCGCCGATTGGCCCCAGTTCGGGCAGCCGCAACAGCGCGCCGTAATTTTCGCAAACGTAACCGCGCGCTTGCTCATCCAGCAATTCAACGCGGAACTTGACGCCGCGCGGCAGCACAGCGATTTCTCCGGGCGCAATATCGAGCACGCCCAGTTCGGTGTGCACACGCAACGCGCCGAGTTGCGGCACGATTAACAACTCGCCATCGGCGTTGTAAAAGTAGCGCCCCTGCATCGAGCGATTGCAGGCGTAGACGTGCGCGGCCACGCCCGCATTCGCGCCCACGTCGCCATTGCCCGCCAGCGTGACCAGCCCGTCAATAAAATCGCGCGGCTCATCCGGCACGGGCAGCGGATCCCAGCGCAATTGTTGCGGCGTGGGTGGCACTTCATTGAATGCGCCGCTGCTGAGCAAGCCGTTGCCGATTTGGCGAAACGGTTTGTGCAACACCGACGGGCGGATGCGGTACGTCCACGTGCGGCGGTTCTGCGCGCGCGGCGCGGTGAAGGCCGTGCCGCTGAGTTGTTCGGCATAAAGCCCCAGCGGCGCGCGTTGCGGCGAGTTCTGGCCTTGCGGCAATGCGCCGACAATGGCTTCGCTGGCGCATTCGTTGCCGAAGCCGGATTGATAGTCGAGCTTGTCGTCGTGCGCTGTGCTCATGTTGTTACGGTGAGCGGAAAGTTACTTCGGCGCTAAAGCCATCGCGGCTGAACATTGCTTCCAGCATCTGCTTTGCGCTCTGGTTGGCGTGTTCGGTCAGTTTGGCTTGTTGCGCCGCGTCCTGAAACTGCTGGCGCGCCTGTTGGTAAATCTTGTCGCGGTCGGCAGGCTCAAACGGATTCCACAAGCCGCGCCGTTCGTCATAGGTTTTCATCTCGCTGATCTCGGTTGCCAACAGGGTGGCGGGCGGCAGCGTGATGCTGATCTTGTGGGCTTGTTCGTCAATGCGCACATCCGCGCCTTTTTCGAGATTGATGCCCGCCAACACGCGCGCCGTCACCACCACCAGCGAACGTTTGGTCGAACCGAGCCAGGTGTCTTCGTATATCACGACATCGCGCATAGTGGCTTCGCTCGACACCAGCTTGGCGACGGCCTGCACCTTTTCCAGCACCAGCGAGTGCGTGATGTTGGTCTGATTGTGCAACGGGAATTGCGCGACGCGCTGCCACAGCACAACGCCCGCCAGCAGCGCAATCAACGCCGCCGCCAGGCCCAGCCACACGAGCGGCAACCGGTTTGGTTTTGGTTGTTCCATCATTCCACCGCTTTCACGTCGGTGATGAAATACTCGGTCTCGCCGAAACATTTCGTCGGCACGCCTTTGTGCTGCTCGTAGCTGATCGCCACGCGCTTGCCCAACGTGCGGTTGATTTTTTCGGCGGCGGCGTCCGTGCGCACGCTGAAATAGAAAATCTCCGGCGCGGTGCCCGGCATCGAGACCATCGCCATCTCGCCTTCCCAGGTCTTGCAGACCCAGCCTTTCTTCGACAGCTTTTGCACGAAACCGGAACGCTCGCCGGTCGAGTAACTAATTTTCAACGTGGCCCAGACGTAGGCGGCACAGCCTCCGCCGATCAGCAAAAGCACGGCCAGCGCGATTAGTGCGATACGAACTTTCATCGGGAATCTCTCCTCTCAGGGGTTAACTGGGCAATCCATCCTCCCACGAAGCCACACGAAGGAGCACGAAGAGCATGAAGAGCATGAAGAAGCCTGTGCCTTTCTTCGTGTCCGCTTCGTGTGGCTTCGTGGGAGGGGTTTGAAAGCTACCGCATCATATCAGATTCCCGCGCAACGCCTGCTCGCGCTCGATGGCCTCGAACAGCGCCTTGAAATTGCCTTTGCCGAAACCCTGCGCGCCTTTGCGCTGGATGATTTCAAAAAACAGCGTCGGGCGATCTTCGACCGGCTTGGTGAACAGTTGCAGCAGGTAGCCCTCGTCGTCGCGATCCACCAGAATTTTCAATTCGCGCAACACGCTGATGTCCTCGTCAAGCGCGCCGATGCGGCCTTGCAGCAATTCGTAGTAAGTGTCGGGCACTTCCAAAAACTCGACGCCGTTGGCGCGTAATTGGCGGATGGTCGTGATGATGTCGGTTGTCAGCAGCGCGATGTGTTGCACGCCCGCCGCCTGGTTGAATTCGTTGTATTCCTCGATCTGGCTCTTGCGTTTGCCGGGCGCGGGTTCATTGATCGGGAACTTGATGCTGCGCGATTCGTTCGCCATCACGATGCTGTTGAGCGCCGTGTACTCGGTCGCAATGTCCTTGTCGTCAAAGGTCATAAACCGCTCCAGCCCCAGCACGCGCTGGTACCAGTCCTCCCACACCTGCATCTGCCCCAACTCGACGTTGGCGACGTAATGATCCAGCCGCAGCAACCCCGCGTTGCGCCCCGGCGCGCGCGATTCGACAAAGTCGGGCATGAACGGGCCGTCGTAATCCCGCTTCGAGAAAAACGAATGGATCGTGTCGCCGTAAATCTTGACCGCCGCGCGTCGCGCTTCGCCGCGTTCGCTTTTGATCGAATAAGGCGCGACCGCCGGTTCAGCCCCGCGCGCCACGGCCTGTTCAAAGGCGAAATCGGCGGCGTCCACTTCAAAGGCGATGTCGCGCACGCCATCGCCGTGTTTCAGGATGTGTACGCCCGACGGATCGCGCGGCGTATACGGCGTCGTCAGCAACAGCCGGAACGTGCCCTGTTGCAGCGCATACGAACACTGCGCGCGGTTGCCGGTTTCGAGGCCGGTGTAGGCGACGCGGTCGAAGCCGAAGGCGTTGCGATAGTAGTAATCGGCTTGCTTGGCGTTGCCGACGTACATTTCGATGTGATGGACTTGGCGGATTTTGAGTGGATTGTTGCTCAACTGAATACTCCTCCTTCAATCAATGATTTTCAGCCAGCGCCGCAGTTCATCCATGCGCTCTTTGCTGTTCAAGTGTAGTAACTCGATTGTGGCGCGCCCTTCCGCCGTCAGCCCGACGATTGAGTCGTTATCAACATCAAAATGCTCAGCCCGGCGTTGTGTGCGCGGGTTGAAGAGAACGCTGAGTTGGCCGGTCTGTGGATCGAGAGAGCTGAGGTCAGTGCCTTTATGCCGATTACAACGCCAGCATGTGTATGCCAGATTGTCGGCTTCTGTTTTTCCTTTGTGCTTCTCTGCAATTACGTGGTCAATCTCGTGCGGCAGAAAGCTGACTCCAGCGGGTTGCCGGCAATACTCACAGCGATTGCCCGCACGGTCGCTGACCAGTCGGCGAAGTTGTGCGGAAATGTATGTGCTGCTCATTGGTTGCCGTTCAAATAGGGAAGATTGCCCGCTTTGGCCATGACGACCAAGTGTTCAATGCGTTCGTAATCGTCAAGTTCGGCTTTTTCCGCAGGAGTGATTTGGCCTGCTTTCTCTTTCGCTACCAGCGCCTGAGTTCTTTCCACTATCTGCGGCGTTGGGCCAAATGCGGCAATTTGCTCCGGCGTCGGGTCACTCGCCAGAAAGTCCAACACGTAGCGGTACGTCTGCGCGGATAGCTCATGTTGCGAGGACCATCTTTCCTGAATGTTATCGAGATCAGTTGATTGGTTGTTGATCAAATGTGAGGTTGCTTTGTCTTGGTTTGCATCAGGGAAAAATTTGCGGATAGATTCGGGATAGGGGGTTCCTTCAAGTTTCTTCCATATCGTCTCAAAAGAATTCTTGTAGAGCTTAAAGACACTGTCCTTAGCGAGGATATTGTCAATTATCAAGCACGGTATCCCGTCATTTGAACGTGATAGGCCGTATACGTGCAGGGAAAGAACCATCTTTTCGTCATCAATGATGGTAGCGCTGAATGGGACGTTGAAAGAGCAAAACTTCACTTCTATTTTGCCTGGGTGCTTTTTGACCAGTGGCCCTAGGTAGGTTTCGCAAACCAACTGAATCTCATGTCTGAAGAGATCTGATGTTACGCTTTCCTCAGCAGCCTTTTCGTCTACTGCCTGTGATTCAGGTTTGTAAATGATGATTTTGAACTTCACTCCTTGTGTTAGTTTTTCGTCAACCAACCCGTCAACAGCGATGAAATATCTGGCAAGTGAGGTCGACATCAGTCGTACTTCTTGGCGAGCTTCTTTGAGAATATTCTCTCTACTGGGAAGATTGCGGTGTATGGGGAAAACGGTAACCCCTGTCTTCCAAGCTGAGTACTGCGATCTCATGGATTCCTCAAACGTGACTCGCGTGAAGTATTCGTAGAGAACAGAGAAAATGCCCATGCAAATCAACGTAACAGGAATCGATAGCAAAGCTGATACCCACAAGTCAGGTATGTGAATGGGGGACATTTTCCGGGCAAGTGCCAATAGCCCAATGGCTGCAAGCCCTATCCCTAATATCAGCAACCCAAGCCCTACGTGTTTGAAGATCATTCTCAAGTTCCATCTTTCCATACGGTACTCCTTCCGTGTGTTCGGTTCGCTCAGAGGTGTCTCACGAGTTAATACTAAAGTCTAGGTCGCAAGCTCCGGCACATTCGCGTTCTCGTAATGCTCAATCAATACCCTCAGAATTTCCATTAAAGAAGCCAGCGGCGGATCAATCAAATTGCGTGCGATGACGGTTGAGGTGTCGCAGGTGAAGTACTTCATCGTGCTGCCTTGCGTTGCTGATGATCTTCGTAGGCCATCTGAAAGGCTTTGATCGTGAGCGCTCTTCTTTTCGCCAAACGTTTGGCGCGCTCTTCCTCAGTTTCCCCCGGCAGCCGAATCGGACGCGGCGGTTTCGATTTGCCTTGTTGAATCGTCACCACCAGGTTCTTGCCAAAAAGCTGCACGGTTTCAGGCGCAGCGCCATTCTGATTGGTTTTCTTCTTGGTCTTCTTTTTAGTCGGCATTGGCTTGATCTCCTAGTTGAAATTGCGCGATAAGCATAGCAAGTTGCTATACCAATTCAGGCACATTCGCGTTCTCGTAGCGCTCAATCAACACTCCCAGAATCTCCATTAAAGAAGCCAGCGGATGCGCTTCGTCTTCACCAACCTCATCAATCAACTCATCCAGCATCGCCACCAGGCGGTTGTATTCGGTTTCCGTGCGTGGGACGAAAATCGTGTCGGCCAAATTCGGCCAGAAACGAGCAGTTTTTCTCAGGTCAAGCATCGGCATGATCTACTCCTTCCACTTTCCTTCATCGTATTCAGCGTGCGTCAGGACAGCCCGAATGTACACCTTCCGGCGGTTGTAGTGAACCGCCGCGATGAGTCGCACTTTGTTGCCGCCAATGTTGAAGACCGTCAACTTGCCGACTTGATCGGCGGCGGGAAACGTCAGGCGCAAGTCGGCGAGGTTGGCAAAATCGTGCTTCTTTGCCGTCTCATACCATTGCGCCAGCGCGCTTCTGGTTTCGGGGTAACGCGCGGCAAATTCGTTGAGCCGTTTGCGTGTGATGATATGCATGGCTTGCTGTCCTTCAAAATTGCCGTTTCAGAATTACCAAACCGCCTGCGCCAATCCCGCCGGCCTCATCTCTTGATCCCGCGCCTTGCCGAAGCTTTCGATGAACTCGCGCGTCACCTCTTTCAAATACGCATACGACGGAATCACGAACAGCAGCGGCTGCATGTCCGAATAGTCGAACGGCGTCGCAATCACCTCGCGCAAATCAAACGGGCGGCGTTCGACCTCACTGCTGAACGCGTGTTCCAGTTCGCTGTACGACGACAGCAGGCCCGCGCCGAAGGCCTTTGTCGCATTACCTTCGGCAATCAAACCGAACTCGACGGTGAACCAGTACAGGCGGCCCAGTTGTTCCAACTGCTCTTCGGTCGCGCGCAGCGCGCCCGCGCCGATGTATTGCGAGAAGTCGGCGAAGTCGGGATTCGTAAACGCCGGGACGTGGCCGATGAATTCGTGCACCACGTCGGGTTCGGGCGTGTAATCGGGGCGCGAATGGTGGCGCACGTACTGCGTGCAGAGCATCGTTCGTTTGCTCAGCCAACTCAGGAAGCCGCGCGTTTCGACCAGGCCCTCAATGGGCGCTAGGCGGAAGTTAGTGCGCCGCGTCAGTTCGGCGCTCAGCCAACTCAGTTGCGGAACTTGCAAACAACTGATGCCGAGTTGGCGCTTGGCTGCGAGATAGAACGAACAGGCGTGCCGGGCGTGGACTTTCTCCAACTGGCAACAAACGTGCTGCCAGACGGCGCGCTCTGCGGGCGTGTAATCAACATCGGGCAAGCGGTGCTGCGGGTCTTGGCGGTATTGGCGCGCCAGCCGGGCGATGTAATCGCGGCGCGCGCGGTATTCCAAGTCGTGCGCGCCCGGATGATCGAGCGGCAAGGTGCTGATCTCGGCGAAGGCCAGATCAGGTATTGGTTGGCCGGTGTTACTCGCGGTTGCTACTGCATTGTTCAACATCGCCTGTCACTCGCTTTCTCGTTCAAGCTTTTGCGCTCGCCCGCTGTTGCACTGGCGTCAACCAATGCAAAAACTCGGGTCGGCATCCGCGCACGCTGTCGAAATAGACCTGTTGAATCTTTTCCGTCAGCGGCCCACGCCCGCCATTGCCAATCGCTTTGCCGTCAATCTCGCGCACCGGCGTGATCTCAATCGCGGTGCCAGTCAGGAACGTCTCATCGGCATTCAACACTTCATCCAGCGTGAGCGTGCCGATTTCGACCGCGATGCCGAAATGCTGCGCGATCTGCATCGCCGAGAGCCGCGTGATGCCCAGCAGGATCGAAGAGCGTTCGTCATTCGTTTTGAGCTTGCCGTCTTTGATGATGAAGACGTTTTCGACCGCGCCCTCGGCCACGTTGCCGTCGGCGTTGAGCAGCAAGGCTTCGTCGTAACCGCGCTGTTCGGCCTCGCGCACGGCCAGGATCGAATTCAGATATTGCCCGGTCGCCTTGGCTGTCGTCGGCATCATCGTCTGATGAAACTTGCGCCAGGGCGAAAGCGTCAGCCGCATGCCGTCGCGCTGTTTGGCGGCGAAATCGCTCGGCCATTCCCAGGTCAGGATGTTGACGCTGACCGGCGGGCGCGCGCGTATGCCCAAACTGCCCGCATCAAAAAACACTGTCGGGCGGATGTAACAATTCGTGAGGCCGTTGGCCGTGATGTTGTCGCAGATGGCTTGGGTCAGTTGTTCGGGCGTGTAGGCGATGTCCAGGTTGTAAACCCGCGCCGAGGCGTAGAGCCGGTCGAGGTGTTCTTTCAGGCGAAAGATCGCCGGGCCGTTCGCGGTGTCGTAGGCGCGCATACCTTCAAACACGCCCGTGCCGTAATGCAATCCAAAAGCTGTCGAATGAATCGTCGCTTGTTCAAAGGGAATGTTCTGTCCGTTGTGCCAAACCCATTTTGTTTTCTCGAATGCCATCGCGTCTCCTTATCGTTTGGAAAATCAACCTATGTCAGTAGCCCGACCGTGAGGGAGGGCAGGCGTCGAATAGCATCTAACCGCTCTGCCTGGCAGCTTGCCCTCCCTCACGGTCGGGCTACTGACACGGCCAATGCCACATATGATATGGCGGTTATTCGGCTAATTGAATAAACTCTCGCTGAAAATATCAGGAGTTCACTTTAGTTTCTAAGGTAATCTGTGGAAATGGCTTCAACATCAGAAAAATTACTCGATGAAATCGGCTGGAAAATCTTGCGCGAATTGCAAGAGAACGCCCGCGTCTCATTTGCCGAACTAGGCCGCCGCGTCAGCCTCTCGATCCCGGCGGTCACCGAACGCGTGCGCCGCATGGAAGACGCGGGGCTCATCAGCGGCTATCACGCCGAGGTGAACGCCGAGAAGATCGGCCTGCCCATCACGGCATTCATACGCATGAACATCGTCGGCGATATGACGCCGCGCCTGACCGCGTTTTTGAAAGAGCTGCCCGAAATCAGCGAATGCCATCGCGGCACGGGCGGCGATTCGTTCATTATGAAAGTGAATGTGGCTTCGGTGCATCACCTTGAGCGATTGATTGACCGGCTGTTGCCGTTTGGAACGACGACGACTTCGATTGTGCTTTCGTCGCCAGTGGCAAAGCGGAATTTGGAAAGACCCACGACGCCGGATAGCGCGGCGACGGTAATCAAGAAGCGGCGCAAAGCGCGCCGGTGAATGGCTGCCAAGTCGAAAACTAAATCAGACCACGCGACATTGGAACACTGCCAGAAACCGTGACCCGGGCAAGCGGGCGTTTAGAGTACCGCCTTGTATCTTGAATTTCAGACAAGGCGGCTGGTAAAACGTCGCGGTCTGAATCAGACGGGCAGGATGAAGTTGAGTTTCCGCCTACGGTCTTAG
>JAYUCP010000432.1:0-4007 GCA_043740245.1 Acidobacteriota bacterium
CGAACGCAGCCTCGGCGGTTCCGCCACACACTTTTCCGTTTCCGCTTCGTTTTACACCGACGTCAGCGTCGTGGCCGTCATCGGCGACGATTTCAGCGCGGCGGACGAAGCCGTTTTTCACGAACGCAAGATCAACACCGCCTCGCTGCAACGCGTGCCCGGCGGCAAAACCTTCCGCTGGGTCGGCGAATACGGCTTCGACCTGAACACCGCGCACACGCTCGACACACAACTCAACGTCTTTGCCGATTTCAAACCGGAGCTGTCCGCCGAATTGAAGAACGCGCCGTTCCTCTTCCTGGGCAACATCCAACCGACGCTGCAACGCCAGGTGCGCGAGCAATCGAACGCGAAGTTCGTGGCGATGGACACGATGAATCTGTGGATTGACGTGGCGCGCGACGAACTCATCAAAACCATCAGCGTCGTTGATTGCGTCATCATCAACGACGCCGAAGCGCGCCAACTGGCGGGCGAAGCCAATTTGATTCGCGCCGCGCGCAAGGTGCTCGACCTCGGCCCCAAACTGCTGATCGTCAAACGCGGCGAATACGGCGCGGCCTTCTTCACCAAAGATTCCTTCTTCGCCACGGCGGCCTATCCGCTCGAAGCCGTCTTCGACCCGACGGGCGCGGGCGACAGCTTCGCGGGCGGCTTCATGGGCTATCTCGCGCAAGCCGACAAGGTTGATAATCAAACGCTGCGGCGCGGCATCATTTACGGCTCAGTGATGGCGTCTTACAACGTCGAAGAGTTCAGTTGCGACCGCCTGCGCCGCCTGACCGCCGACGAAATCAAGGCGCGCTTCCACGAGTTCAAAGAGTTCACGCATTTTGAAATCTAGTAGTCAGTAGCCGGTAGTCGGTAGTCGGTTATGTCCGCTACCGACTACCGGCTACTGACTACCGGCTACCCTTCATGCTTTTCCACAAATTCCAAGCCCTCGGCAATGACTTCCTGATTGCACACGAACGCGATTTGCGCGCGGTGTCACAGGATGTCGAAGCCTTGTCGCGGCGGCTCTGCGACCGGCATTTCGGCGTGGGCGCGGACGGCGTGGAGATGCTGTGTGAGGCGGTGAATCCTGTGGCAGCCGACTTCGCCGTGCGCCTGTTCAATGCGGATGGCGGCGAGACGCCGATTTCAGGCAACGGCACACGCTGCGTTGGGGCTTGGTTGTATTACACCGGCGCGTGGTCGGCGCCATCGGTCAGGATTGCCACGGGCGCGGGCGTCAAAGAATTGAAGCTGATCGAGCGCGACGGCACGCGCTTCGTGTTTGAAACCGAGATGGGCAAGCCGCGTTTGCGCAGCGCGGAAGTGCCAATCATCTTGCCGCAACCACTGCAACGCGTGATTCGCCAACCGTTGGAAGCTAGTGGACAGCAAATCGAATTCACTGCGACTTCGATGGGCAATCCGCATTGCAGCTTGTTCGTTGACGATTTTGACTGGCTGGATTGGCGCGCGTTGGGCGCGGCGTTGGAAGTACATCCAGCCTTTCCTGACCGCACCAACGTCGAGTTCATCCGCGTGCTGAATCGCCGCGAGATCGAAGTCCGGTTTTGGGAACGCGGTTGCGGCGAGACGCTCGCCTCGGGCACAGGCGCTTGCGGCGCGGCGCTGGCGGCGATACTGAACGAATTGACCGAACGCAAAGTCACCGTCAAAACCGCCGTGGGCGAATTGCTGGTCGAATGGCGCACTGACGACACTGTCGTACAAACGGGCGAGGCTTGTGCGGTCTATCAAGGCGAATGGCTAGCGAAATGAAAATGGCGGCGCGAGGTGGCGCGGGTTCTTTACCCGCGCTAACGACTAGCGTGGGTAAAGAACCCGCGCCACCATTTCCAAGGAGTTGCAATGAGCACGACTGACGAGATCAACCTCAAAACCGTCGCCTACTTTTCCAATTCCGCCGAAGCCGGCATGGTCGCGGAATTGCTCGAAAACAACGGCCTCGCGGCGGTCTTGCAAGGCGGCAATTTCGGCGGGCTGGAACCGCTGCTGCTGCTGGGCGGGTATTCAGAAATCCGCTTGTGCGTAGCCGAAAGTGAGTTCGAACAGGCGCGCTCGTTGTACACCGCGTTCTTCAGTTCCGAAGCGACATTTGACGAACGCGATCAGGATTTGATAGAAAGCCCAGCACTGAGATGAGCGAATTGAACACGGCAGCCCCGCCAGATGCGTTGTTAGACGCGTTGCTAGTCATCACGACAACCGATACACAGCAAGCGGCTGAACAACTGGCCCGCGCCTTGATTGAAAGCGAATTGGCGGCTTGCATTCAAATGGTTGCGCCAATGACTTCGATTTACCGCTGGCAAGGCAAAGTCGAAACGGCAAGCGAAGTCTTGCTCTTGATCAAAACGACGCGGGCGGCTTACGCCGAACTCGAAGCGGCGATCAAGCGCTTGCACAGTTACCAAACGCCCGAGATCATTGCCTTGCCCATCGCGGCTGGCGCGCCGGATTACCTGGCGTGGTTGCACGCGTCGGTCAAGACAAGCAAGTAGTTCGATTCGCTGCTTCGCCCTTCCCCCGTTCATTCAAACGATTGCTCGAGAGAAATTCGTTGACCCGAATCAGCCCCAATAACCCGTGCACGTAACGCAAAGAATGATGTCTTGCCCGAAGCAACGCGCTTTGTGTAGATTACGTCACAACGATCCCCTAACAGTTCAAGCTCATTGCAAGGAACCCGTTCCTCGATTCCTTCCCCAATTGGACGCGGCTGCGTCGTGCAAGCCCTGGTATCGGTTTACGACGGCCCCAGTTGTATAAGACCAAGAGTGAACGGAAAAATTATTCGCCTTGCATGCGTCCAATCATATTTGCGAGAAGCTATAAGGAGTTTATATGGCGATGCGTGTGTTAGTCATTGAAGACGAAACCAAGATGGCCGACCTGATCAAACGCGGACTGGAAGAAGAAGGGATGCAAGTCGAGTTGGCCTTTGATGGCGACAGCGGCTTTACCGCAGCCCAAGCGGGCAATCACGATGTCATCATTCTCGATCTCGGTTTGCCGAACCGCGCTGGCCTCGAAGTCGCGCAGGAATTGCGCGCCCTCGGTAACAAAACACCGATCCTGATTCTGACCGCGCAGGACAGCACCGAAATGAAAGTCAAAGGGCTGGACACGGGCGCGGACGATTACCTGACCAAACCGTTTGCCTTTTCCGAGTTGGTCGCACGCTTGCGCGCGCTGGCCCGCCGCGCGCAACCCGCCGACGCCGGCGCAGACAAAACGCGGCTGCAACTTGGCGATCTGTCGCTCAATCTCATCAACCGCAAAGCCAATCGCGCCGGCATCGAAGTACAACTGACCGGCAAAGAGTTTTCGCTGCTCGAATACTTCATGCGCCACCCGGATGAAATCCTCTCGCGTGAGACGCTGTCGGAAAAAGTCTGGGAAGAAACTTTTGACACACTGACCAATGTGATTGACGTTTATATCAACTACCTGCGCAACAAAGTGGATCGCCAATTCGAACCCAAGCTGATCCACACTGTGCGCGGCGTTGGTTATCAATTCAAAGCGCCAATGGGTGAATCGCGGATCGTGCCGCTGGCGGAAAGTAAAACCGCCTGAGCAAAGGATGAAGGATGAGGGATGAAAGAGACATTCATCCCTCATCCCTCATCCTTCATCCCTCATCCTTCACATCCTTGCCCCTATGCTCTCCCTCCGTTACAAACTCGCGCTGTATTATCTGGTCATCCTCTCGCTGGTGCTCATGGTCTGCGGCCTAGCGATTTATGGCTATATCTCGCGCAGCCTGGTAAACACAATTGATGAATCGCTCGATCATCAGGTGCTAAAACTAGAGCAGGTCGCCAAACTCAGCACCTACGATTCACCCAGCGATGAACCCAACTTCCCGCCCGGCGGCGAACCCGAAGCCGAGAACGAAGTCATTCCGCTCGCCATGCATCTGATGCAAGTCATCAACGAGCGCGGCGAGATCAAAACGGAAAGTTACGCGCATCCGCAAAATGAAGTCG
>JAYUCP010000433.1:0-61027 GCA_043740245.1 Acidobacteriota bacterium
TGTCTGCCCCGGTCGCCTTTGACGCCCTCGATTCCGTCTGCTGCCACCGGGGCAGACACGCAGGTCTGCCCCTACGTTGGTCGGTCGCACCCATCTGCAAATCGCTATAAGTCAGCGTCAGCGGCGGGCAGGTTGTTCAAACACGCGGCCAAACAGGCGTGCCGCCATTCTTTGGCCAGGGCTTCCTGCGGGTCGTTGGCTTTGAATTCAGCAGCGGATGCCAGCGGGTCGAATTTGCGTTCAGGATTGCGCCAGTATTCCATCCGCAACATGCGCGCGACGCCCAGGCAATACGTTGCTGGCGCTTCGGCGCGGATGGTTTCACCGGCAGCCAATTTGCGGCCCACGATGTCGAAAGTCTTATCGGCCCATTCAGCGGCGGGCGCACAGCCCTGGCGCTCGAAAAACTCGCTCAGCTTCTGACGCAGCGATTCGTAACGCCGACCGGCCTCTTCCGGGCGCGGCCCCAGCCAATTCAGCAAGCAATCAAATTCCGTCGCAGCGTCGCTTTCTGTGAGCATTTGGGAACGCGGCTTTCGCCGTTTGGCTTAACGTACACCGGTCGCCGGGCAGGGCGTATCGCCGCCTTGCCCGAGTGTTTGGATCAGAAATGAACTATTCGAACTGCGAATGACATACCACGTGCCATCGCCTTGCCGCCAGACCGCGATGTCGAATTTGCCATCGCCGTCATAATCGGCCGGCACCGGAATGTCGTTGTAAGGCGCCAGGCTGGTGCCCCAACTCGCGGTTTGCGTCGTGTTATTTGAACTGCGCAAGATGCTCCACGTACTCAGCGCGCCGCGCCAATACGCCAGATCGCACTTGCCGTCGCCGTCGTAATCGCCCGGCACCGGCGTATCGCCCGCCTGACCGTATGCTTGCGCGAAGATCGAGCCGTTTGAACTGCGTATCACGTACCATCCGCCATCCAGCGGCCGCCAGACCGCCACATCGCATTTGCCATCGCCATCGTAATCGGCGGGCACCGGCACGTCGTTGTATGGCGCATAGGAAGCGCCCCAAATTGCGTCCTGCTCGGTGTTGTCGGAACTGCGCAGGATCATCCATTTACTCTCAGCGCCGCGCCAGACCGCGATGTCGCATTTGCCATCGCCATCGTAATCGCCCGGCACCGGCGTATCGGTAAACACGCCCCAGGCTTGGGCGCGAAAGGCGCCCGTCGAACTGTTGACGATGTACCAGATGCCGGTTTGGCGGCGGAAAACAGCGATGTCTATTTTGCCGTCACCATCGTAATCGCCAGGCACAGCTACATCGTTATAGGGATCGTAACTGGCGCCCCACAGCGTTGTTTGCAGTTGGTTGTTCGCTGATTTCAGCACCAGCCAATTGCTGGCCGCCCCGCGCCAGACTGCAAGATCGGCTTTGCCATCGCCATCGAAATCGGCCTTCTTCGCTACTGTTGGCGCAGCCGCAGCCGCTTGATTCACGGTGAAGGTTTGCCCCGCCACAGTCAGCGTGCCGCTGCGTGCCGCGCCAGTATTGGCGGTCACTGCATAGGTCAGCGAACCGTTGCCTGTGCCGCCTGTCGCCGAAGTGATCGTCAGCCAATTGGCATTGCTCGCCGACGTCCACGCGCAGCCCGCGCCTGCCGTGATCGTGATGGCCGTCGCCCCCGGTCCGCCGCTGGCTGCCGCCGCCGCGCTGGCCGGGGCGATTTGATAGGTGCAACCGCCAGTCGCCGCATCCACCGCCGCCTTGATGTCCAACCTTCCCCAGCCCCAAACGTTGTTGGGCACGCCGCTGCTGCTGCACGCGCTGAGGCTCACATCCACCGCCGCCTGATTGACCAGATCAATCGTTTGCGCGATCTGATGCCGATAATTCGGACGCGCCGACCAAAGCAGGGCCAGCGCGCCTGCTACGTGCGGCGTCGCCATCGAAGTCCCGCTCAAACTGCCATAGCCGCCCGTGGCGAGCGCCGAACGCACCGTCACGCCGGGCGCGGTGATTTCAGGTTTCAACCGGTTGCTGCCATCGGCTGTGATCGGGCCGCGGCTGCTGAAGCTGGCAATCGCGCTGGTGCTGGCGCTGAACGCGCCGACCGTATACGACGCCGCGTAAAACGAGGGCGGGTCGCTGACGGTCGAACAGGCGCTGCCGCTATTGCCCGCCGCGACAACCATCATGATGCCGGCGGCGCGTTGCGCTTCGACGGCGGCTTGCAACGAAGCCGGTTGGCAACCTTCCGATGGCGGGCAGCCCCAGGAATTGGTCGTGATGTCGGGCGCTTTGCTGGGATCGCCCTGCGCAGGCGTGCCGCCTACGGGATAAGGCGCCAGGAACCATTCCATGCATTCAATGTAAGTCGCGGGCGTGCCGTTGCCGTTGTCCATATTGCGGCAGGCGATCCATCTAGCGCCCGGTGCGACGCCGATTTGATTCGTGCCGCCATCAGTGCCCACCGCCGTGCCGATGGTGTGCGTGCCGTGATTGTCATCGTCGCAAGGTTGCGCCGAATTGACGCCGCAGGGATTGCTGGCGCTGCTGTGGATGCTGTCGTGCCAGTTGAAATTATGATTGGCAACCGCGCCGTTCCAGCCGCGATAGTTATTCTTCAACGCGTTGTGTTGCCAGTTGACGCCCGTGTCAGCCCCGGCGACCACGATGCCTTGGCCGGTGAAACCCAGCGCCCAGACTTCGGGCGCGCGGATGGTGCTCACGCCGAGTTCGATGCTGTTGGGGCTGGCGGTAAGTGATTGTTTGACTGATTCGATGGCTTGTTCGAGTTCTTCCTCACTGAGCTTGGGCTCGAATTGATTTTTGACGCGCGGGTTGGCGTCAAGGCGTTCGACCTCGGGGCGCGCAGCGATGCTTTCGATGACTTCACGCGTAGCTTTCACCCAGACGGCATTGACGATGTAAAACGACCGATGCTCGATGCCGCGCTCTGTCAGCCATGCCAGCAAGCCGCGCTGGGATTGCTGCGCCTTGGCGAGCAGGGCATCGCGGACGAACAAGCCTTTTGCTGATTTCGCTTTGATGCGTGCGGCTGCGGTCAGGTCGGCTCGTTCACGCAGGATGACCAGCGCCTCGGTTTCTTGGCCGGGTGCGCTGTGGTCGAGCAGCCATTGCGAAAGCTTGCTTGGCGGCGCGCCGTCCTGCGCCCGGGCTGTGAATCTGGTCGAATAGAAAAGCCCCGCCGTCAGCAGCGCCGTGGCCGAGGTCAGTAAAATCGTGATGAGAAAAATTCGTTTCATTGGTTTAAACCCTTGCTCAAGTGTGAGAAGAAAATTGCCAGGTTCGGTGTGGGGCAAAGCTGACGATGCAGACGCATCGGGCAGCGGATGACAGTGGTGATATACCACGGTAAGCGGGTCTGAGGAAGCCTTGAAAATTGAGTCGTACTCCTGATGTCAGGGCACTTTCGCAACGAACGCACAATAGGTACGCGGATAACGCGGATGCAGCGGATTTTCGCGGATTTTTTTCTGAATGGATCCGCGCTGATCCGCTGCATCCGCGTTATCCGCGTATCTATGAGCACTCACTACGCGCCAGACTTCGCCGGGCCACTTCACCGCACGCCGGTGGCGGGCACGGGCGTATCGCCTGACTGGCCGCGTTGCTGGGCGATGAGAGCGCCGTTCGCGCTGCTCACCACATACCAGGCGCCCGTCGCCGAACGCCAGACGGCCACATCCGCCTTGCCGTCGCCATCGTAATCGCCGGGCACCGCGACATCGAAATACGGCGCATAACTGGCACCCCAGAATTGAAAACTCGTTTGGCCATCCGAACTCTTGCGGATGTACCAGACGCTGTCCTGGCCGCGCCAAACGGCCAGATCGGTCTGGCCGTCGCCATCATAATCAGCCGGCACAGGCACATCGAAATACGGCGCATAGCCCGCGCCCCAGGCAATGATGTCGGTTCCGCCGGAACTGCGTTTGATGTACCAAGTGCCGTTGCCGGGCCGCCAGACAGCGAAATCGGTTTTGCCATCGCCGTCATAATCGGCGGGCACAGGCGTATCGCCACTGACGCCCCAAGCTTCGGCAAGGACGCCGCCATCCGAGCTTTTCAACACGTAGAAAGCTCCGGCGGCAGGCCGCCAGATTGCGACGTCGGTTTTGCCGTCGCCGTCGAAATCGCCCGGCGTCGGCACGTCGAAATAGGGCGCATAGCCAGCGCCCCAGAATTGCGAGAGCGTTTGCCCATCGCTGCTTTTGCGTATGTACCAGGTGCTATCCAGCCCGCGCCAAACCGCCTGATCGGTTTTGCCGTCGCCGTCATAATCGCCCGGCGCCGGCACATCGAAATAAGGCGCGGCGCTCGAACCCCAAGGCGTGGTTTGCAGCATGCCGTTGGAACTGTTGAGCACCTGCCAACTGCCGATTGGCCCGCGCCAGATGGCAAAATCAGTTTTGCCGTCGCCGTCAAAATCGCAAACGCGCTGTTTGGGCGGGGGCGGATTTGCAAGGTAAGCCACGCGCCACACCTGCCCGCCGTTGCCGCGTTGCAAGTAATACAACGCGCCATCCGGCCCCACCTGCAAATCAACCGGCGATGACAAACCCGTCGCAAAGCCCGTCACGCCGTTGTTGGCGGGGTCGAGTTGGCGAATAAAGCCCGCGCAATAATCGGCGAAAAAGTATTTGCCCGCGTATTCCGCCGGAAACATCGGCGCCGCCGGGTTATAAAACGCGCCGCCCGCGATCGCGCAGGTGCTGGCGTCGTTGAGATACTGATAGAGCGGATTGGCAAAGCCCGCCACGCCGCACGTCCCTTCGCATGTCGGCCAGCCGTAATTCGCGCCCGCCGCGCCCGCGTTGATTTCTTCCCAAGTGTTCTGGCCGACATCGTTGATGAACAGACGGCCCGTGCCCGGTTGAAAGCCAAAGGTGAAAGGATTGCGCAACCCCAAAGCCCAGATGGCCTGATTACGCCCAGTCGTTTGCGCCAGAAAAGGATTGTCGGGCGGGATCGTGCCGTCGGCGTTGATGCGCAGCATCTTGCCCAACAGGTTGCCAAGCGATTGCGAATTGGACGACGTCGCATTCTCGCCCACCGCGATATAAAGCTTGCCATCCGGCCCGAAATGCAGCGCGCCGCCATTGTGATTGGTGGCGGCGCTCAGGTTGTCGAGTTCGAGCAGACTGGTTTCGCTACCCGGCAACGCGACATCACCGCTGGCGGTGAAGCGGCTGACGCGGTTGTGCAGCGGCGCGCTGGCGGTCGTGTAATAGACATAGACAAACTGATTCGCCGCAAAGTTCGGATCGAAGGCGAGGCCCAGCAAACCGCGTTCGCCCGACGAATTGACCGCGAGCGTCAAGAACGGCGCCGCCAGCAGCGCGCCGTTTTTGAACACACGCAAGCTGCCCGTTTGCTGGCAGACAAACAGCCGTCCATCCGGCGCAAACGCCATCGCTGTCGGGTTACTGATGTTCGCGCCTGTGCCGCCAACTTGTGTTTCGGTGAATCCGGTTGGCAAGGTGGCAGCTTGTAACGAGAGCGAAAGTTGCAGCACACAGAGCGCCAACCACGGCAAGTTGGCGCGGCGTTTTGTGGCTGTTAGACTGGTTTGTAGAACACTGTACGGGACAGTGCGCGATGCGGTACGGGGAGCGGTAGCGACTTGGTGCATCCGAGTGCGTGCGATTCGAAAGCGCCAGGTCGCTACCGCTCCCCGTACCGCATCGTACTAATCAGGCGCAAGCCCAGTTCAGTGCGCTTGCCCGATCAATCCGACCGACAAACTGCTGATTGTTGGCAACATAAAGTCGTTGCGTTGACGCCGGTGTGGGCGGTGAGCGCAGCGGATGTTGCCGGGCAGTCATGGCCGTGATCAGGAGGACTCCCTCATGCAAGTCTCGCCAATCTTTGCCGCAGTGTGGAAAACCATGCGCCGCTGCCTGAACGGGCCAGTCGGGTTTGCGTTAGCGGCAGCCTTGCTCGTTGTCAGCACGTATCAATTGGTCTCCAAGCCAGCCACCGCGCAAGCCATCACGTACGCGCTGTCCGGCAAGGCGGCCAAATCAGCCACAGCCGCCGCAATCCCGGGGGCACCGCAGAACCTGCAGGCATCTGCGGGAAATGGGCAAAACTTTCTCGGCTGGAACGCGCCTTCGTCCAATGGCGGAGCGACGATCACCAGTTACCGCGTCTTCCGCGGAACGACCAACTCGAACCAACAGATCGTCACGAGCGGCGGCTGTGCGAACCTCAGCGCGGTACTCGCCTGCACAGACACGGGCCTGACCAACGGGCAGACCTACTATTACATCGTTAGCGCGGTCAACAGCGCTGGCCAAGGTGCCCCAAGCAATCAAGTCACAGCCACACCCACCGCACCAGCAACCATTCCGGGCGCGCCGCAGAACTTGCAGGCATCGGCAAGCAATGGGCAAAACTTTCTCGGCTGGCAGGCACCAGCGTCCAACGGCGGTGCCACGATCACGAGTTACCGCGTCTTCCGCAGCACGAACGGCTCGGGGTCTGCGATCATCACGAGCGGCGGCTGCGCGAATCTCGGCGCGGTATTCGCCTGCACGGACACGGGCTTGAACAACGGACAGGCCTACACTTACTTCGTCAGTGCGGTGAACAGCGTCGGCCAAGGGGCCGGCAGCAGCCCCGTCACGGCTACCCCCGTCGGGCCAACCATTCCGGGCGCGCCGCAGAACCTGGCTTGGCAAGCAGGCAATGGCCAAATCTTTCTTGGCTGGAACGCGCCTGCGTCCAATGGCGGCGCAACGATCACGAGTTACCGTGTCTTCCGCGGAACGACCAGTTCGAACCAAGTGATCGTGACGAGCGGAGGCTGCGCGAACCTCGGCGCGGTACTCGCGTGCACGGATACGGGCTTGACCAACGGGCAGGCCTACTCTTACTTCGTCAGCGCGGTGAACAGCGTCGGCCAAGGGGCTGGCAGCAACCAAGTCACGGCGACCCCCGTCGGGCCAACCATTCCAGGCGCGCCGCAGAACTTGCAGGCATCGGCGGACAATGGGCAAATCTTTCTTGGCTGGCAAGCACCGGCGTCTAACGGCGGCGCGGCGATCACGAGGTACCGCGTCTTCCGCAGCACGAACGGCTCGGGGTCTGCGCTCGTCACGAGCGGCGGCTGCGCGAATCTCGGCGTGATCTTCGCCTGCACGGACACGGGCTTGAACAATGGGCAGGCTTACACTTACTTCGTCAGCGCGGACAACAGCGTTGGCACGGGCGCTCCAAGCAACACCGTCACGGCTACACCCGTCGGACCCACCGTACCGGGCGCGCCGCAGAACCTGCAGACATCGGCTGGAAATGCCCAAAACTTTCTCGGCTGGCAGGCACCGGCGTCCAACGGCGGCGCGACGATCACGAGGTACCGCGTCTTCCGCAGCACGAACGGCTCGGCTGCTGCGCTCGTCACGAGCGGCGGCTGCGCGAATCTCGGCGTGATCTTCGCCTGTACGGACACGGGCTTGAACAACGGGCAGGCCTACACTTACTTCGTCAGCGCGGACAACAGCGTCGGCACGGGCTTCCCAAGCAACCAAGTCACCGCCACACCCACCGGGCCAACACTTCCAGGCGCGCCGCTGAACCTGGCTTGGCAGGCAGGCAATGGTCAAATCTTTCTCGGCTGGCAGGCACCGGCGTCCAATGGTGGTGCTACGATCACGAGTTACCGCGTCTTCCGCGGAACGACCAACTCGAACCAACAGATCGTCACAAGCGGTGGCTGTGCGAATCTCAGCGCGGTACTCGCCTGCACGGACACAGGCTTGAACAACGGGCAGACCTACTATTACACCGTCAGCGCGGTCAACAGCGCTGGCCAAGGCGCTCCAAGCAGCCAAGTCACTGCCACACCCAACGGCACCCCGGCGTTTTCGATTACGACCACCTCGCTCAACCCAGCAACAGCAACAGTCGGAGTGGGGTACGGAGCGCAGCAGGCTGTGGCGGCAACGGGCGGGCAGAATCCTTATAGCTGGTCAGCTTCCGGCCTGCCCAATGGCATGGGGATTAATCCATCATCAGGTGCCGTTTTCGGCACACCGACTGTCGCGGGCCCGTTTAACTTCACGGTCACTGTCCGTGACAGCAGCAGCCCGCAGAAGACTGCCTCAAAGACGCTTTCGCTTACCGTCATCGCCACATCCGGTTTGGTAGCCAATGCCGGTCCTGACCAAACCGTTCGCCTTCCAGCCACTGTAACTTTGAATGGCTCAGGCTCGACTTCAGTCCTAACTTATGCTTGGTCATTCATTGGCAAGCCATCAGGATCAACCGCGACGTTGAACAATTTGAACACCGCCTCGCCAAACTTCACACCGGATGTGCCAGGGCTATACAGCATCAAACTTATGATCACTTCGTCCGGTGGTTCGGCTGAGGATACGGTACTGGTGCGCGCAGAGACGGCCAATTGCACCAGCTCGGCGCTACGCGTCTATCCAGTGTCACTGTCTGCGCACACGAATCAGACTCAGGAGATCAGAGGCTATGGCGGCAGTGGGAACTACACTTGGAGTTTGGTGACCAATGCGTCAGGTGGCTCGCTGTCGAGTACTACTGGCAGCAGCATCAACTACACGGCAGGCAGTAACACGGGGCAAGACGTAATTCGGTTGATGGATGTTTGGTGCGGGTCGGTAGAAATGACGATACCAGTAGTAGGTGATCCGCCTTCGACTCTACCGGAAGTAGATAGAATTGACCCCATAGAACAAGCGGCGAATGTTTCTGTGATAGCTACATTCAAAAACACGACTCCAGTAACAAGGGCAGAGGTCTGCCTTGACGATAATAGCAAGGCCCCAGGACAGTGTACGCAGATGTCTGTGACTGATAGTGGTAAGCAAGCGACTGTTTTATTGACCTCGGTATCAAATGGCTCTCACACACTTTGGGTGCGTGGCTTTAACAGTCGCTGGGGTAGGCTTACTTCTAAAACTGTGCAGATAAATTCTCGGATAGCGATTCTCCTGCTTCACGGTTGGTCTAAGTCTGAAGGCGGCGATCATTCAGCCAGTTGGAAGGACTTTACGCTCAACCAGCTAAAGACGGATTTTCCAGGCATTGAAGTGAAGGTTGTTACTGGGCTGGATGGCTGGGGAACCATTGAAGAAAACCTGGCACGCCTCAAAACATTTATTTGCAGTGACACCACTGTAAGCAGCATTGAAAACTATATTCTCATCGGTCATAGCATGGGGGGATTGATTTCAAGAGCCTTTGCAACTGGAGTAGGACAGAAGACCGTGAGCGTTTGTGGAAGTGCGCAGAACGTTGATTTATGGAAAAAGGTGAGGGCGATAATCACTATTGATACGCCACATCGGGGAGCAGATCACTATTTTCTTCAATTCATTGCTCCGGTCGTACAGGTGTCATTTCAAGACAAAGCGCGGGGTCTTTTTACACCGGAAGGAATCAAGACATTTAACGAGAAGTACCCCCCAGAGAAAAGTCCACAAACAAGAATCGTCCCGGTTGCCAGTGAAGCAATAGGGCGATTACGAGCAGTCTGCGGCGGCGGGCCGGGTTCTTGTGTAGCAATAAAGGATGAGGACTATGAGACTGGGAGTGATGATGTAATTCCCGTTTCTAGTCAACTCGGAGTTCCGTGGAAGGGAGAGACATTCCTGCCTGGGCCATACCAGAGGAAACGAATAGGAGGGTTATTAGACACCCTGCATGAAGCCATTAAGAGTGATTGCTCAATATGGAAAGAACTATACTGCCAGCGGGTCAGGCCAACTCTCGAATATGAGCTTGGGCCTGCGGCTGTTCCTTGCTCCACTTCGTGCCAGCCATCCAGTTTGCGTTTAGCCAATGCCAGCCCTTCTGTTGTGAGTATTGGCAATCCTGTTTTGCCCGCAGCTTTTCCACTGCAAAGTATTCTTCAGGCTTCTGGCAAGTTGACTGTTTCTTCGCCAAACAACACTGTCAATTTCGTAGTCGAACAAGGCAGTGATTTAGTCATCAGCCTAACGAGCGATCATATAAACCCGAACCTTACCCTGAACGCTCCTGGCGGAAACACTTTTACGCCCGCTTCGGTCAATGGGCTAGGAGGTAAATACCAAGTCTATCAAACTGAAACACGCATCACGCAAGCGTTCTTGATTCACAATCCACCGGCTGGCAATTGGTCTCTCAGCATCGCGGCTCCAGGGCCGGCTGGCTCCCCGAATATTTCGCTTCTTGGCGGGAATTGGAGTTTAAGCGCTGGCGTGCGTTCGCCAATCAGAACGCAAGTAAGGAATGGCTTGGAAATTAACCTGCCAATTCCAGTGATTGCAGGTAGACTCACCTTGTGACGTGAAATCTGCTGAAGGAGAGTCTGCCAGTGAAAAGATACGATTCTGAAATAGAAGGCGAAATGCGCGCCTTCTATGAGAGCTTGAATGAAAAAGACCGACGCCGTTATGCCGCGATTGAAGCGCGCAAGTTGGGACACGGTGGTGCCAGTTACATTGCGAGTGTCGTCGGGTGTGAGCGTCGCCTGATCGCGACGGGGTTAGCCGAACTCCAGGATCAAGCGGCGTTGGCACGTACGCGCATTCGTCAGGCGGGTGCCGGACGCAAACCCGCGACGGAAACACTACCGCAACTGGAAGAAACCTTTCTCGCCGTGTTGGCAGAACAGACGGCCGGTTCGCCCGTGGATGAAAAAGTAAAGTGGACGAACCTAACCCACGAGCAGATTGCGAACCAACTCAAAGAGCAGGCGTGCAACGTCAGCGAAAGCGTCGTCAAACAGTTGCTGGATCGTCATGGTTTCGTGCGACGCAAAGCGCAGAAAAAACAAGCGATGGGAAAGAACGAAGCACGCAACGAACAATTTGAAGAAATCACGCAACACAAAACGGAATACCTGAATTCCGCCAATCCGGTGTTGAGCATGGACACCAAAAAAAAAGAATTAATCGGTAACTTCTTTCGCTCCGGCAAACTTTATACGAAGGCCGTCATTGAAACCTACGATCACGATTGGCCCAGCGCTGCCAGCGGCAAAGCGATTCCGCACGGCTTGTACGACCTCAAGCGCAACGTCGGTTTCGTGACGCTTGGCAACAGCTACGACACCAGCGAACTGGCTTACGATAGCTTGCTGTGGTGGTGGCAAAACTACGGTCGTTACGATTACCCCGACGCGACTTCTTTGTTATTGCTGTGTGATGGCGGCGGCAGTAACCGCGCCAACACCTGGTTATTCAAATATGACTTGGCGCGCTTTGCGCAAGCGACCGGCTTGACCGTACGCGTCGCGCACTATCCGCCCTATTGCTCGAAGTACAATCCGATTGAACATCGCTTGTTCCCGCATCTGACGCGCGTCTGTCAGGGCGTCATTTTCACGAGTACCGCGTTGGTCAAAGAACTGATGGAAAAAACGACGACAAAAAAAGGACTCACGGTGACCGTCCAGCTACTCGATAAGGTCTACCAATTGGGGCGCAAACTCACCGAAGAAGTCAAAACACAAATTCGGATTGCCTTTGCGGCAGTCTTACCAAAATGGAATTACACGGTGGCTCCTAACCCTGCCTGATTTGGCAGAGTTATTTTCGAGCCATTCCTAAACAACTAACCATCACCGCTTCGTAGTATCAGATTCCTATTTTTATCTTAGTCTTCCAGTGCCAGCACGGCGAAATCGGCTGCCCTTTCCTATCTCTATTTCTACAAAATGGTCAGCACGGACGATGCCCGGTTTTGAAAAATTATGTATTCATACTCCCGCGTCACCGAGGACGGCTGACGCAGTTAGTTTTGGGGGGGAGTAACGGCTCGGTTGGCAAAGGCGGCCAACAGCATCCCCGGTCGAATTTGAAAGCCGGGTCGTTACCAAGTAACGAACTCAAAACATTCTCAAAAGTTTTCCCACGAAGAAGCTGCCAAGCAAACGCGTCTCTTACGTTGGGGAGCATGTGATCTGGTGTTGCCGGTGCTGCCGGTGTTGCCGGTGCTGCCGGTGCTGCCGGTGTTGGAGGATGGAATGGAAAGCTTGCAGAAGCAGGAGATCATCAGGACTCCCGAAGCGAAAGGGATGCGCGCACAAATTTCCGACAAGCCGTCGGTCATCACGGCCAAAGAATTGCCAGTGCGTCTTGAGTTTCAACTCAACGAACAGCGCACGGCCCCAGTCGGACACTACGAAGCAGAACCAGAATATCGCCAGGCTAAACAGGGGGCCGCGACCCGTCCGCCTGCCACGCGCCGCACGCGCAATCAACAGGCCGACGCGCAACCCGCCGATCCGGCGTTGATTTTGCAAAGCCTGCGCTTGCCCGCCGATTCTGCGGGAACGGAAGACGCGGGTTGGGCGCCACCCGATGGTTGTATGGCGGTCGGGCCCGCGCATTTGCTCATCGCGGTCAATGCGGCTTGCGCGGTGTATGACAAGTCGGGCCGCCAATTGCTGTTCGCCGATTTGCGCGACTGGTTTGCGCCGGTGCTTCAGGAAGCCGAGATTTTCAATCCGAAGGTGGTCTTCGATCAGCAGCGCGGTTGCTGGCTGTTGGCCGCCTGCGCCAGCAACGCCGAGCGGACGCAAGCGCGTTTCTTGTTAGCGGTCTCGCACACCAGCGATCCGCAAGATAAATGGTGGGTCTGGTCGCTCGACGCCAGCGTTGACGGTTCATTGAAAACGAGCAACTGGGCCGATGGGTTGGGGCTGGCGGTAGACAACACGGCTGTCTACCTGAGCGCGAATATGTTCGACAATCAGGCCCGCTTCGTTTACGCCAAGCTGCGCACCTTGTTCAAACGCGAGGTATACACCGGCGGTCAGTTGCACGCCTGGGATCATTGGGATTTGCGCAATCCGAACGGCACGCCTGCTTTCGGCGTAACGCCCGCACTCAATCTTGGCGGCACGGACGTGCAACATTTCTTGAACGCACTGCCCGACGGCAAAGGCCTCGTGCACTGGAGCATTCAGCAAGCCGCGCCACGTTCGCCGCAATTGAGCCGCCGCCATTTGGTGACGCTGGAATACCGGCTGGCCCCGAACGGCAAGCTCTTCAACTCCGACACCGAAGTCGAAACGGGCGACACGCGTTTGAGCAATGTAGTTTTCAGAAATGGCTCGCTCTGGACGGCGCATACCGTCTCCGCCAATTGGGGCGGCGGCACGAACGTCGCCGCAATCCAATGGTTTCAAATCAATCCGCTCACCGGTTCCGTCACGCAACAGGGCGTGTATGGCACACCGCACGCGCATTATTTCTGCCCGTCGGTGATGGTTGACCGGCACAACCGGATGATGCTGGTTTTCAATCGCACGGGGGAAACCGAATTCCCCGCGATCCGTTTCACCGGTCGCCGCGCCAGCGACCGCCCGAACACGCTGCAAGCGAGCGCTCTGCTCAAACAAAGCCCTGTGCCCGGCGGCAAAGTGTGGAGCGCTTGCAGCGGCGCGTCGCTCGATCCGAGCGGTTCCGATTTCTGGATCATCGGGCAATACTCGATCGGTCGCAACGAATGGGCGACCTGGATCGGCGAAACGGCTTACGCCCCGCGCGCCACGGATTACAACACTCCTTCCGTCAGAAGCAGAAGCAGGGGTAGACGCGCTGTCTACGCCTGAGGCTGCGAATTGTGGGTCTAACTTGAAGCGGGTTCGCAACCCCGTCGCCGGACGATTGGCACCCTATCCGGTTGCGTGGTTGTGGCCCGCTGATTTTTTTGCTGGTAGTGGCTAAATCGAGTGGGGGACGGCGTGTCAGTAGCCCGCGCGTGAGCAAGGACTGTCTGCTGCCAGTAAAGCCCTTGCTCACGCGCGGGCTACTGACACGTCCCGCCTGACTTAGCCACCACCAAAATTTTCAGCCGCTCGCGGCTTAGGAAGGCGCGGGGAAAAGCCGCTACACAGTGCTATAATGCGCGCCGCCTGCAAGCTGAATTCATCTTCATCAAGCGCATCATCAAGCGCATCGAGAGGTCGGTATGGCGACGCCCGCAGCACTGCAAGTAACACAATTGCTCCGCGCCTGGAGCGCTGGGGACCAGGCGGCGCTCGAGCAGTTGATGCCGCTCGTCTACGATGAATTGCGGGCGCTAGCCAAGCGTTATATGAGCCGCGAGCGTCCCGACCACCTGTTGCAAACCACGGCGCTGGTCAATGAAGCCTATCTGCGTTTGATTGATGTCCACGAGGTGCAATGGCAGAGCCGCGCGCACTTTTTCGCGCTCGCGGCGCAATTGATGCGGCGCATCCTGGTGGACTTCGCCCGCGCGCGCAACTTTGCCAAACGCGGCGGCGCGGCCGTGCGCGTGTCGCTATCGGAAGCGGCGGGGTTGCCGCAGCAGCAAGATGCGGATTTGCTGGCGCTCGATGAAGCGCTCACCCGCTTGGCCGTGGTGGACGAGCGCGCGAGCCGGGTGGTTGAGTTGCGCTTCTTCACCGGCTTGAGCGTGGAAGAGACGGCGACTGTGTTGCAGGTCTCGCCGGAAACGGTGATGCGCGATTGGAAAGCGTCGAAGGCCTGGTTGCTGCACGAACTGAAGGGAAAGAAACGCGATGAGTCCTGAGCATTGGCAGCAGGCCAAGCAAATCTATCTCGATGCGCTGGAGTGTGCGGCGAGCGAGCGCACGGCTTATCTCGACCGCGTCTGTGCGGACGATCCAGGCTTGCGCCGTGAGGTTGAATCGCTGCTCGCCTGTGAGGCAGAGGCGCAAGATTTTATCGAGTCGCCGGTGTTTGCGCCGGGCGCGGAAACGCTGGGTGAAGCTCCGGCGCAGCGCGAATTGACGGGTCAGATCGGTCCCTACCAGATCATTCAGCAGCTTGGCCGGGGCGGGATGGGCGAAGTTTACCTCGCACAAGACGCGCGGCTCGGGCGCAAGGTCGCGCTCAAGCTGTTGCCCGCCGAATACACCAGCGACCGCGAGCGCGTGCGCCGCTTCGAGCAAGAGGCCCGCGCAGCTTCGGCGCTCAACCATCCGAACATCATCACGATTTACGAGATTGGCCGGGCGGCCATTGAAGCTGGCGAGGTGCATTTCATCGCCACTGAGTTCATTGACGGCCAGACCTTGCGCCAGCGGCTGGCAGCGGGACGATTGAAAGCATTGGAAGCGCTCGAGGTCATCGTGCAGACGGCGAGCGCGCTTCAGGCGGCGCACGAAGCGGGGATCGTGCATCGTGACATCAAGCCCGAAAACATCATGTTGCGGCGCGACGGCTACCTGAAAGTGCTCGACTTCGGTTTGGCCAAGCTGACCGAACATCAACGGTCGGCCTTTGCGACTCAAGTGCAAACGCACGATGTGATCGAGACCAAACCGGGGACGGTGATGGGCACGCTGGCTTATATGTCGCCAGAACAAGCGCGTGGCTTGGAGGTAGACGCGCGGACAGATATTTTCAGCTTGGGCGTGCTGAGTTATGAATTGCTCGCCGGTCAGCGGCCTTTCACCGGCTCGACCGGCGCGGAGGTTATTGCCGCCGTCCTCCACACAGAGCCGCCCGCGTTGGCGCAATTGGCGCCGCATCTGCCCGCCACACTAGCCCAGGTCATCAACAAGATGCTGAGCAAGGAGCGCACACAGCGTTATCAGCAAATCGGCGAATTGCTGATGGAACTCAAAGCACACAAACGGCAGTTAGAATTTCAAGCCGAGCTGGCGCGCGCAAGCGAAGACGCTTCGGCAAAAGTCAGAGCAAGCGCCGAAACATTGCTGGATACGGAAGGCGGAATTGCCAGAGGCACACTGGCAGATCACTCCGTCCAAACTACCTCGGCCAGCGAACTGTTGCTCAGCGAAATCAAGCGCCACAAAACAGGTGTGACACTGGCGGGCCTGTTACTGCTGCTGGCCTGCGGCGGCTTGGCTTTCTGGTTGTACAAGCTGGTTCGCCAACGCCCCGCGCCTTTTCAAACGATGGAACTGGCTCGCCTCACGGCCACGGGCAGAGCGATTGAGAGCGCCATTTCGCCGGACGGCAAGTACGTCGCCTACACCATGGATGACGATGGCAATCCGAGCATGTGGATCAAACAGACGGCCACGGGCAGCAACCTGAAATTGTTGCCGCCCGCGCCGGGCACGCGTTATAGCAACCCGGCCTTCTCGCGCGATGGCAATTATCTTTACTACCTCAAACAGGAAGGCGGCAGCGCGCGCAACGTGCTTTACCAGATTCCCGCACTCGGCGGCGAGGCGCGCAAGTTGCTCGAAGACATCAGCACGCAGGACACGCGCAGCAATTTCAGCCTCTCGCACGACGGGCAATGGGTCGCCTTTGTCCGGCTTGATGCGCAGTTCACCCGCCGGCTGCTGGTGATGAAACCGGATGGGAGCGCTGAGCGCGTGCTGGCCTTGCGCCAGTCCGTCGGCAAGGAAGCAGGCTTTCTGGCCGCCGCCGCTTTCTCGCCTGATGACAAGGTCATCGTCTGTGTCGAAGGGAATTTTGGCCGTTCGGCCAGGCTGCTTGCGGTCAGCGTAGCGGATGGCGCGAGGAAGTTGCTGACGCCACAGACTTGGGTGCGGGTGAATTCGTTGGCCTGGCTGCCCGATGGCAACGGCCTGGTGGTCTCTGCCGCTGCGGCTTATGGCGCGCCGCAACTCTGGCAGGTCGCTTATCCCAGCGGCGCGGCGACGCGCATCACCAACGATTTGAACGGCTACACTGGCGTGAGTTTGACCGCTGACGCGGCGACCCTCGTCACGGTGCAGCACAACGAAGCTGCTTATCTCTGGCGCGCGCCCAGCGCCGCGCCCCAGCAGGCGACGCGCGTGATGGCCGAATCCGGCAATTACGATCAACTCAACTGGACACCCGATGGCCGCATCCTCTGTGTGTCAACGGTCAACGGCCATCCCGAAATCTGGCTGGTTAACGCCGACGGCGCCGGCAAAAAACAACTCACCGCCATCGCGGGCAATTACTTCTCGCCGTCGGCCTCTGCTGATGGCCGCTATATCTACTTTGGCTCCGACCAGTCTGGCGTCCCGGCTTTATGGCGGATGGAGAGCGATGGCAGCAACCCACGGCAAGTGCTCAGCAACGTCTATTTTTCCCAATGCTCACCCGACGGCCAATGGGTGGTCTACTATGCCAAATCCGCCGAATGCCCGGCGTGTTTGTGGAAGTGGCCCACTGCGGGCGGCGAGCCGGTGCGCTTAACTGACAAAACTGTTGCCGCCGCGCGTCCGGTGGTTTCGCCGGACAATCAATGGATCGCGTGCAACTATCTTGCGCCAGAGCCGAACGCTCAATTCCGCATCGCCATCCTTTCGATGGCCGGCGGCGCGCCGGTCAAAACCTTTGACGTGCCCGGCGCGGCGATTCGTGAATTGCGCTGGACACCCGACAGCCGCGCGATCAGCTATCTCGAAACGCGGCGCGGCGTCTCGAACATTTGGGCGCAGCCGCTTGAGGGCGGACAGCCCAGGCAATTGACCAACTTTCAATCCGAGCAAATCCTGTCCTGGAACTGGTCGCGCGATGGCAAACAACTCGCCTGCGCGCGCGGCACGCAGACTTCGGATGTAGTGTTGCTCAACGGCTTCAAATAACATCAAGCAATGGGGAGCAGACAGGGCGGCACGAGCTGAAGGGAAAGAAAAGCGATGAGTCCTGAGCATTGGCAGCAAGCCAAGCAAATCTATCTCGACGCGCTGGAGTGTGACGCGAGTGCGCGCGCGGCTTTACTCAACCGGCTCTGCGCGGCTGACCCGGCGTTGCGCCGCGAAGTCGAATCGCTGCTCGCCAATCAGACCGAAGCCGAAAAATTTTTAGAGCAGCCTGTTTTGAACGTGGCCGCGCAAGTTCTCGCTGACGACACCACTACAGCCAACCTCCCGGAGCGCATCGGCGCATACCAAGTGCTCAGGCGCATCGGCGCGGGCGGGATGGGCGAGGTTTATCTAGCCAAAGACACGCGGTTAGGGCGCAACGCGGCGCTCAAGCTGTTGCCCGCACAGTTCACCACTGACCGCGAATTGGTGCAGCGCTTCGAGCAAGAGGCACGCGCCGCTTCCTCGCTCAATCATCCGAACATCATCACGATTTACGAGATCGGACAAACGGACGCGACACACTTCATCGCCGCCGAATTCGTGGAAGGCCTGACGCTGCGCCAGCGTCTGAAGCAGGAACGCCTGGCGCTGCTCGACGCGCTGGACATCCTCGTGCAGATCGCTGGCGCGCTCGCCGCCGCGCACGAGGCGGGCATCGTGCACCGCGACATCAAGCCGGAGAACGTGATGATCCGGCGCGATGGCTACGTCAAAGTGCTCGACTTCGGGTTGGCGAAGTTGACCGAGCGGCAACGGTCGGAATTTGCGACGCGGGCCGTCAACGAGGAATCGCTGCACACCAAGCCCGGTGTAGTGATGGGCACGCTCGCGTATATGTCGCCCGAACAGGCGCGCGGCTTGGAGGTGGACGCGCGGACGGACATTTTCAGTTTGGGCGTGTTGAGTTATGAATTGTTCGCCGGCCAACGGCCTTTTGCCGGCTCGAGCGGCGCGGAGGTTATTGCCGCCGTCCTGCACACAGAGCCGCCCGCATTGACGCAGTTGGCGCCGCATCTGCCCGCCACGCTAGCCCAGGTCATCAACAAGATGCTGAGCAAGGAGCGCACGCAGCGTTACCAGCAAATCGGCGAATTGCTGACGGAACTCAAAGCACACAAACGGCAGTTGGAATTTCAGGCCGAGTTGGCGCGCGCAAGCGAAGGCGCTTCGGCAAAAGTCAAAGCGAGCGACGAAACATTGCTGGATACGATAACTGGTATTGCCGGCGACACGCGCGCGAATCAATCCGCGCACACTACTTCAGCCGCCGAACTTTTGCTCAGTGAGCTCAAACACCACAAGCCAGGCGTCGCGCTGGCCGCGCTGGCCTTGCTGGTCATTGTCGCGGGAGCAGGCTTCTGGTTTTACAAGCTCATCAATCAGCGCCAAACGTCTGAAGCAAGCGCGTCTTTCCAGACGATGAAATTCACGCGGCTGACCGCCACCGGCAAAGCGACCCGCGCCGCCCTTTCGCCGGATGGCAAGTATGTGGCTTATGTGATGGGCGCGCCCAAGCAGCAGAGCCTTTGGCTCAAGCATCTGGCCACCGGCAGCGATAAGGAGATCGTTCCCCCCAATGGGATTGATTACGGTGACCTGACCTTCTCGCGTGACGGCAGCTATCTTTACTACAACCAGAACGATTTAAGTCACGACGTGCTTTATCAAGTGCCCTTGCTGGGCGGCGCTGAGAAAAAGCTTTCGCAGGCGGATGTTGATTCGGCGCTCGCGCTTTCTCCTGATGGCAAACGGTTCGCCTTTGTGCGCGGTGATCCGCTGCGGGGCGAGGCAGCCTTGATCGTGGCCCGAGCGGATGGGACGGGAGAGCAAAAACTCGTCACGGGCAAGATCAGCAGCTTTTTTACTCCGCGGGCCTGGCCGTCGTGGTCGCCTGACGGAGAGACCATCGCGCTTGCGCTCCGGCGATCTGAGAGTGGCAACAATGCGCCGCAGATCGTAGCCGTGCGCGTCAAAGACGGAGTGGCCACGCCCGTCACCGCTCGACCCTGGGTGAGCATCGGCGCGTTGAACTGGTTGGCCGATGGTCGCGGCCTGATTATCACGGCGGTGGATCAGGAGTCAGCGCCTGCCTATCAAATCTGGCAGGTGGCTTATCCCGGCGGCGCGGCGCGCCGGATCACCAATGACTTGCAAAACTATCGCGACGTGAGCCTGACCGCCGACTCCAGCGCGCTGGTATCGGTGCAAACGGCGCGGCTCTCAAATATCTGGCTGGCCCCGCAGGGCGAAGCGCAACGCGCCAGCCAAATCACCTCCAACCAGTCCGACGGCTACGCGGGCCTTGCCTGGTCGCCCGCTGGCAAGCTCGTCTACGCCTCGGCGGCGAGCGGCAACCCGGACATCTGGCTGATGAACGCCGACGGGAGCGGGCAGAAACAACTCACCGCCGAGTCGAGCGCCGACATTCATCCCGCAGTAACGCCGGATGGCCGCTACGTGCTTTTTCTTTCTGATCGTTCCGGCAAACCGAACATCTGGCGGATGGAGATTGATGGCCGCAATCCCACGCAATTGACTTACGGCGAAGTGCGCGGGTACTGCTCGGCTGATAATCAATGGGTCGTTTACAGCTTGATGGATTCCGGCAAGGGGGCGCTGTGGAAGGTCTCGATCAATGGCGGCAATCCGGCGCCACTGACCGACTATCCTGTGAGTACTGCGGTGCTCTCGCCTGACGGGTCGCAGATTGCCTTCCGCTACATTGATCCACAGGCCAACAAGTGGAAAGTCGCAGTGATTCCAGCAGCAGGAGGAGCGCCGAGCCAGACCTATGAGATTCCACGACTTTCCATCCTCGCGCAGCAAATTGGCTGGCTGCCGGACGGGCGGGCGTTGACTTACATTGATGCGCACGCAGGCATCTTCAATCTCTGGAGCCAGCCGCTGGATGGCAGCCCACCCAAACAGTTGACCGATTTCAAATCCGACCTGATCTTTGCTTACGCCTGGTCGCGCGATGGCAAACAACTCGCCGTCGCGCGCGGCACGCAGACTTCGGATGTAGTGTTGATCAACGGCTTCAAATAAGCCGGCCCAATAGTGACTGAGGAGACAGTGACTGAGGAGACCGATGGCTTTCTCGCGCAGACAATTTTTGCTTGACGCTGGCGCCGCGCTATTCGCCGCGCCCTGCGCTTACGCTCAAGCCGCACCAGCCGAATTCAAAATCGGTTATCACGCGATCACCTGGGGCGACCAAATCGAACAGGCGCTCGACGAGATTGCCGAACTCGGCTATCGCGGCGTGCAAATTCGCCAGCCCCATTACGCGAAGTACGCCACGCGCACCAGCGAATTCAAAGACCTGCTCGCGGCGAAAAAGCTGACCCTCGTCGCAATCTCTTCCGGCAATGCGACGCTCAACCCGGCGACGATGAAACAGGAAATTGCCGAACGCGCGGCGATGGCAAAGTGGCTGAAAGAGGTCGGCGGGCCATATCTGCAAATCACCGATGGCGTGCGCACACCAAATTACAAACTCGATCTGGACGATTACCGCAAGCTCGGCAAGCACCTGACCGAAATCGGCAAACGTGTGTTCAACGAATACGGCATTCAGCTCGGCTACCACAACCACATGGACAGCCTCGGCGAACGGCGCGCTGAAGTTGACCGGATCATGGACGCGACCGATCCGAAATACGTCTGGCTGCTGCCCGACATCGCGCACATGCACACGGCGGGCGCGGACGAAGTGCGCTTCGTCCGCGATTACCTGACGCGCCTGGCCTTCCCGCATTTCAAGGACGTGCGCATCCAGCAACCGGCGGGCAAGACGCTGGATGGTTCAACCGTGCGCGCCAAATACGATTTCGTCGAGCTTGGGCAAGGCCAAGTCAACGTGCCCGGCGTGTTTCAGATCATGAAGGATTACCGCTATCAAGGCTGGATCGTCATCGAGCTTGACCGCCCGCCCGCCGGACGTGCACCCAAAGAGAGCGCGGCGATCAGCAAACGCTATCTTGAAGAGAAGCTGCGGTTGAAACTGTAAATGACTTTTCTGTGACAAGTTCTTTTCATTTCTCAACAAACTCGAAAGGCGCTACCAGCTTCAAGCTTGTAGCGCCCTTGATTTCTTTCAGAACTTGCGAATCGCTTACACCGCATCCGCCGCCTTGGCCGCCGCCGCCAACGGCTTCTGCTCCGGCTTGAATGCGCCTTTCTGCTCCTTGCTGTCCAGCATGTGGCACTTGCCGTCGAACACGGCCCCGTTCTCGATAATCAGCGAGGGCGTATAAATATCACCGTAGACGCGGCCCGTCGGATGAATCTTGACGCTCGTTTTGGCGGTGACTGTCCCTTCGATGGTGCCGCTGACTTCAACCGAACCGGCTTTGACCGTCGCTTTGACGCGCCCCCCTTCCATCACCAGCAAACTGCCGTTATCCGAAACGATGTTGCCGTTGAGGCTTGCATCCACCCGCATGATCTCGGTGAATTTGATCTCACCGGTGATCTCGGTGCCTTCGCCCAAAAAGCTGCGCAGGTCGGTCGGGCCGCCTTCAACACTTGTGGTTCTGCTGCTGCCGAATTTCATCGTCTATCTCTCCTTTTGAATAATTGCGGTAATCAACTTGTGGTTGGGGGCAATGAATTAAGCCAGATGGCGAATACCAATGTGCGTGGTAGGGGTCAATGAGTGGCTTTCTGCATGATGATCGAATAGAGGCGATCCAACTCGCTCATCGAACTGAATTCAATTTCAATCTTGCCACGGTTTGGGCCGCTATTGATGCGCACTTGCGTGCCCAGAAAGCGTTTCATCTTCAATTCAGCGGCACGGATATTAGCATCGTTCTTGGAGGGTGTCGAGGCGACCCGTGGCGCTGCTCCGCCCGTCATCTGCTTGACCGCTTGCTCTACTGCCCGCACCGAAAGCTTGCCGTTCACGATCTCGTTGGCCAGTTTCAGTTGCTGCGCTTCGGTGTTCAGTCCGAGCAAAGCCCGGGCGTGCCCCATCGCCAAAACTTCATCTTCCAACATCTTTTGAATCGCGGCGGGCAGTTTCAGCAACCGCAAAAAATTGGCGACCGACGAACGATCCTTGCCAACCTGTTTCGCCACTTCATCCTGCGTGATTGCCAGCGTCTGAATCAACCGTTGATAGGCATGCGCTTCTTCAATCGGATTCAACTCCTGGCGCTGAATGTTCTCAATCAGCGCCAACTCAAGCAGCTTGGCGTCAGGAATCGTGCGTATGACGGCTTTGATTTTTTGCAGCCCGGCCCGCTGCGCCGCACGCCAACGCCGTTCGCCCGCGACAATCTGATAGCGCCCGAGCGTGACCCGTCGCAACAGAATCGGTTGCACCAAGCCATTCGCCTTGATCGAAAGCGCCAACTCTTCTAACTTCGCTTCGCTGAAATTGAGCCGCGGCTGTTCCGGGTTGGCGTCAATCAGATCAATATCAACTTCGAGCAACTCCTCGTCTTTCGGGATTGCCTCCGCCGCCGGCTCGGCCAGCAAAGCGCTAAGCCCGCGGCCGAGTGCCTTTCTTGTCATTTTCCATCACCTCTTTCGACAGGTTTAAGTAACTCTCTGCCCCGCGCGATTTGATGTCATACAGAATGATCGGTTTCCCGTGACTCGGCGCTTCGGCCAAGCGGACATTGCGCGGAATGACCGTCTCGAAGACCTGCGCCCCCAGAAAGTCCCGCAAATCCGAGACGACCTGATTCGACAGATTCGTGCGCTCGTCATACATCGTCAACAGGAAGCCTTCGACCGACAGACTGGTATTCAAGCCACGCCGAATGCGCACCAGCGTATCCCAAAGATCAGTCACCCCTTCCAAGGCAAAGTACTCGCACTGAATGGGCACGATGATCGAATCCGCCGCCGCTAAGGCATTTAGATTCAACAAGCCAAGACTCGGCGGGCAATCCAATAAGATGTAGCGGAAGTTTTCGCGCACCGGCTCCAAAATCTTCTTCAAGTAAAATTCGCGTTCCTCGACATCAATCAATTCAATCTCGGCGCCAGCCAAATTGCGCTCCGCCGGGGCGATTTTCAGATATTCCAATTCGGTATTGAGCAAAATGTTGACGAGCGGTTCTTGCAGCACCAGGGAATGATACAGACCGCGCCGGAAAGAACCTTTTTTGACCCCGACACCGCTCGTGGCATTGGCTTGCGGGTCCATGTCCACTAATAACGTAGGAATTTCCGCCGCCGCCAATGACGCGGCGAGGTTGATGGCGGTCGTGGTCTTCCCCACTCCCCCTTTTTGGTTAGAGATTGCGATGATTTTGCCCATGCTTGTCTGCTTATTCATCAAGGTTTGGCCTTCAACGGCACCTTAACACAGGAGCGGAAAGACTGAAAAGAGGCGGGACGGAATGTTTCACGTGGAACGGCGAAGCGGGCTGCCAATTTAGTGTTTCACGTGGAACGGGTGAGGTTTACCAGAAAACTGGCTTCTGAACCCGGAATCAGCAGAGCTACCAGCTTGAAATCCGCTGGTAGCTTAGCAGCTTGCTCTGCGAGCCCTGCCCCGCCCAAAAGAAGAATCTGTTGGCAGGCTTTGCCCAACTCTAAAAACATAGGCAGCAACGCTTCCATCTTTTCGACTGCGCGGGCAGTTATGGCGGCGCACGCCGGTAAAACGGGAAGCGATTCAAAGCGTTGGCTTAGCACGGTTAGATTTTGATTGCCGGTTCGATAGACGGCCTCGTCTAAAAAAATGGCTTTTCTGCGGCTTGATTCGACCAGTTTCACCTGCAAATCAGGGCGCAAAATGGCTAGAGGCAACCCAGGTACACCCAAGCCTGAGCCCAAATCCCAGACTTCAGCAACTTCAGGCGCAAGCTGCCGGGTCAAAAAGATGGTCTCGCAAAGGTGGCGGCGGAAAAATTCAGCCGGTTCAGTAATGGTCGTCAGGTGAAGCTGCGGATTCCATTTGAGCACGAGCGCATAGTACTGAACCAGTTGCTCAACTTCATTCATAGAAAGACGCTGGCCAGCAACTTCAGGGCTGTCCAGCAAGAGCGACTTTAATTGTTCGGCTTTTTGCGTACTCATTGCGCGGCTTGCCTGGGTGAAGACTGTCTGGAGAGCAATTCGACGTGTATCGTCAACAGCGAAAGCGCTGCCGGGGTAATGCCAGGGATACGCATCGCTTGCCCCAGCGTTTGCGGGCGCACACGGTTGAGCCGCTCTACCATCTCATTCGACAACCCGGAAAGCTGGGCATATTGAAGCTGGTCAGGGATCGTCCGATGCGCAACCTTGGCCAGGCGTGCTTCGGTGTTTTCCTGGGCAGATAAATAGCCTGCGTACTTAAAGTCCGTGACGACAGTGACCAACTCTTCGATTTGACAGTCGCCGCGCAGAGCAACCGGGAGCAAAAGCAGCAATTGTTCGGCGCCCAGTTCCGGACGCTTTGCCAACTGCGCCAAATTGACGGCTTCGGCAAGTTGGACGCCTGTCCGCTGCGAGAACTCGGCATACCCTTCGGAACGCTGACTGATCGCGGTGCGCCGGAGGTAATCGCGGAGTTGATCCTTTCGTTTGGCCTTGGCGGCGTATTCTGAGCAACGTTCAGCGTCGAGCAGTCCTAACGATTCACCCAAAGCGTTCAGCCGTTCGTCCGCATTATCAATCCGTAGCTTGAGGCGCTGTTCTGCGCGGGAGGTAAACATGCGATACGGCTCATCAACGCCTTGAGTCACCAGATCGTCAATCAAGATGCCGATGTAGCCTTGGTCGCGTTGGATCATGACGGGGTCTTGTTGTTGAACCAGGCGAGCGGCATTGATGCCGGCGATGAGTCCTTGCGCCGCAGCTTCTTCATAACCAGTCGTGCCATTGATTTGCCCGGCGTTAAACAGTCCGCGCAGGCTTTTGGTCTCCAACGAAGGCCACAACTCGGTGGGGTCAATCATGTCGTATTCAATGGCGTAACCTGGCCGGATCATCACCGCGTTTTCCAATCCTGGAATCTGGTGCACCAGTTCGCGCTGCAAATCGGCGGGCAAGCTGGTCGAAAAGCCGTTCAGATAGGTTTCGTAAGTGTTACGCCCTTCGGGTTCCAGAAACAGTTGGTGGCGGTCTTTGTCGGGGAACTTGACGACCTTGTCTTCGATGGAAGGGCAATAGCGCGGGCCGATGCCGACGATCTGGCCGCTGTAAAGCGGTGACCGGCTCAAGTTATCCCGAATCATTTGATGAACACCTTGCGTGGTGTAGCCGATGTAGCAAGCGATCTGGGATTGTTTGATGGCTTTGGTCGTAAACGAAAATGGCGTCGGTGTTTCGTCACCGGGTTGTTCCTCAAAGGCTTTGAGGTCAATCGTGCGGCTATCGAGACGCGGCGGTGTGCCGGTCTTCAAACGCATGATGCGAAAGCCGAGCGCGCGCAGGTTTTCCGCCAGCTTGATTGAGGGCAACTCGCCGTGGCGACCCGCAGAATATCGCTTTTGGCCGATGTGGATCAGGCCGTTTAGAAAAGTTCCAGTCGTCACCACAACTGCTTGGGCGCGCAACAAGCGGCCATCCATCAATTCAACACCGACGATGCGGTCGGCTTCGACCAGTAACTCAACGACTTCACCTTGCCGCAAGTAAAGATTCGGAATGGCTTCGAGGGCACGGCGCATCTGTTGCCGGTAGAGGGCACGGTCAGCCTGTGCGCGCGGAGCTTGCACGGCAGGGCCGCGGCTGCGATTGAGCAGGCGAAACTGTATGCCAGTCTCGTCAATGACTTTGCCCATCAGTCCGCCGAGTGCATCGAGTTCACGCACCAGATGGCCTTTGGCAATGCCGCCAATCGCGGGATTACAGGACATCTGTGCAATCAAGTCCAGATTGAAGGTGACGATGGCGGTCTTGGCGCCCATCTGGGCGGCGGCGTGCGCGGCTTCGCAACCGGCGTGACCGGCGCCGATGACCAGCACGTCAAACTCTTCGTCAAAATATGGCATAACAAACAAGCAATTGCAGCGGGATTATTTGCCGATGCAAAAGGTGGAAAAGATTTGGTTGATGATGTCGCCGATCAGCGTCTCGCCAGTGATGACCCCGAGTTGGCGCAACGCCTGATGCAAATTCGCCAGCGCGATTTCTTCGGTAAAGCCCCGCGCCAAATCCTGCTCGGCTTCGCGCAATGAAGCCAGCGCATGCTCCAATGCAGTGTAGTGGCGCTCGTTGGTGATAATAGCATCTTCGGTTTTGAATTCCGCAGCAGATACTAGCCGTTGATAAATCGCTTGTCTGAGAGAATCAATCCCTTGGCCGGTGAGGGCGGAGACCCTTAGCACCGGCGCAAAGGCGGCAAGGGCTTGTTGCAATACTGCCGCTTGCTTGTCGGCAAGATCACATTTATTCACAATGCCAAAACTGACAGGCAAAGCCTGAAAAAGATCAAGTTCTTCGTTTGACAAAGTACTCTCTGCACTTACGACAACCAAAACCAGATCGGCTTCAGCGACTGCCGTTTGCGTGCGCTCGACGCCGAGTTTTTCGATGAGGTCGTCGGTGTCGCGCAACCCGGCCGTATCAATCAACCTGACGGGGATGCCGTTGATGTTCAGCGATTCGGCGAGAGTGTCGCGGGTCGTCCCTGGCAGAGGCGTGACGATTGCACGATCAGTTCCGAGCAACGCGTTAAAGAGTGACGATTTGCCGACATTCGGGCGGCCAATCAAGGCGAGCTTGGCGCCTGAACGAATCAAGCGCCCGGTGCGAAAGCTATTTGCCAGCCGGGTGATCTGCTCGGCAATGCGGCTTAGCCGTTCACGAAAGTGGGCGAGATCGAGCGAGTCCAAATCATCTTCGACGAATTCAACAGAGGACTCGAACCAAACGATCAACTCGATCAAGGCTTGTTTAATCGGCTGCAACTGCTTCGACAATTCACCGCGCAGTTGCCGAACAGCCACCTGGGCTTGATACGCCGTCTGCGCGTGAATTAGATCGTGGACGGCTTCGGCCTGAGTCAAATCAAGGCGTTGGTTGAGAAATGCTCGCAGACTGAATTCGCCGGGTTGGGCGAGGTCGGCGCCAACACTGACCAACAGCCGCAACAATTCGGCCAAGACAACCGGGCTGCCGTGACAGGACAATTCAACGACATCTTCACCGGTGAACGAATGCGGGGCGCGGAAATAGGTGACAAGAGCCTCGTCAAGAACTTGTTCGTTGGCCGGATTGATCAGTTGATGTAGCGCGGCGCGATTGGGCTGGAAGGTTTTGGTTTCGCCCTGGCGGATAAGCTTGCGGGTGTAGTGTAAGGCTTCGACGCCGCTGATGCGGATGATCCCGATGCCGCCATATCCGGATGGCGTAGCGATTGCGGCAATGGTCTTGAAGTCGGCTGGACGCATCGGTTCGGGCAAGGGCTTATCTGAGCTAGATGGTCAGCGACTATACAAAGTGCCGACTCAAACCGCCAGAATTTTCACGCGCCGCATTTGACCTTCGCCTTCGCTCTCAGTGCGAATGCCTTCCATATCAACCAAGGCCATGTGGACGATGCGGCGATCCTGGGCGTTCATCGGGTCAAACACGAAGGGTACTTTGGTGGCCTTGACTTTGTCAGCCGCTTTTTGCGCCATCAACTCCAGTTCCTGCGAACGTGATTCGCGATAGCCATTGGCGTCGAAATCAATCTGCAAGCCGTCGGCGACGGCTTTGGCAAAAGCGCGGCGGGCGATGTACTGAAAGGCATCCAGCAATTCAGCGTTGTGCCCCAGCAACAACGGCAAATCGAAGCCTTGAAACTGAATCTGGATATTATCGGGTTCGGGCTGAAGCACTTCGACGCGCAGGTCTAAGGACGACTTGTCTACCATTTCTCGCACGAAATGCTCTACTTCAGGTTTGATGTCTGCGAAATTCAGTTCCGTCATGATGTTTCTCGTTGTCAAACTGCCAGATGAACTACGGCTCGCTCAGAATCGTGTCAGTTCGCCAAAGCCTCTTTAGCTTTTTTTTTGCCGGAATCAGCCCCGGCATTCTTTTTTGAATCTACTACGGGTGAAGGAGAAGGCGGCGTGGTTGAGCCAGTCATTTTATTGATGACGAATTGCTGCCCCACACCGACCAAATTGCCAACCATCCAATACAGCACCAGCCCCGCCGGGGCCGAAATGAAAAAGAAGTATGTCAAAACCACGGGCATTATGTAACTGACTTTTTTCTGCACCGGGTCAGCCGCCGACGGTGTCAATACGGTCTGGGCAATCATGGTGACGCACATAATGATTGGCAAGAGATAAAGCGGATCGGCGGCGGACAAATCTTTCAGCCAGCCGAAGAAGGGCGCGTGGCGCACTTCAATCGAAACGGTGAGGATCGCAAAAACTGCCATGAAAAATGGCATCTGCAACAACAACGGCAAACAGCCCATCAGCGGATTGCCTTCTTTCATCAATTCCAATTGCTTGCGTTGCAGTTCGAGCGTGCGCGGATCATTCTTGTCGAGCTTCTTCATCTCGTCCTGCAGCTCTTTCATCTTCGGCTGCATGACGGCGGCCTTCTTCATCATCACCGAGCTACGCCAGCGCAGCGGGAAGAAGATCATGTTGAGCATGACTGTCAGCACGACAATGGACCAGCCCCAGTTGTGAATATACTTATTGATCGCACGAAGCGCCCCCAGCATAAAGCGCGCAATCGGTTTGACCACACTGCTGATGTAATCGAGTATCCCGTAGCTAACAATATCTTCTAAATTGGCATTTTGAGCGCCTAAGCCAAAATTTGTACTAACCTGGCCGAGCACATTGAGATTCTTTGGGCCAGCGTAGACACGATTGATCTGGCCGGGGTTGACGCGGACTGCCACAGAGACGAAATCGCGTTGATGCTCTTTTCCGTTGATGGTTTCATTGCGGCTGCTGTCCAAAGCGACCGCTGTGACCGGTTGTGCCGGTGTCACAGCCATCGCGAAGTAGTTATCGTCTACGGCAGCCCACACGACATCCCCAAGCGGTTTCGAGCCCCCCGCCTTGGCTACAGCCGCCCCTTGTTCGCGGTAGACCTTATTGCCTAACGCGTAGGAAATCTGTGGCGCGTGCTTGTAGGTGGTCACCTCGACGACACTCTGGTCGCCAAAGTTGGGGCCGATGACAATGAAGGCTTCCAAGGGCTGCCCATTGCGCGTTACCTCGGCTTGGAAATCAAAATCATAACCAGACCCATTCTCTGCCCCGACCCCTTTGAGGATCAGTTTTTTCCGCGCTGAAACGCCAACATTGGCATAGCTAAAAACGATCTCTTTCTTTTCGCCCCGGTTCAATGCGATTTCAGGTTCAACAGAGTTCTCAACCACAAAGCGGGCGGCGTTGAGTTCTTGTTCGAGACCTTTGTCAGCCGGAATGTAAAATCTAAAAAAGCCCCCAACTTCCTGACTAAGCTTGGCAGAGATCAAATTGACGCCGCCTTTTTCAGCGTCAATCAATGTGCCTTCAGGGGATTTGAGCATTGTCCATTCGGTGAACACTGCGCCCTGATTGGACAAAGTCGCATACCATAGATCGGACTTCACACGAATCTCACGAAGCTCAGTTTGAACTTGAGTTGCTGATTGTTGCGTGGTCGAGGGTTGAGTTTGAGGTTGTGCAGATTGCGCTATGGCCGTTGGTGAGGGTTGCGCAGTTTTACTGGCAGCTTGGGTATTGGCAGTTGTAGAGACCTTTGCTTTCTGAGTTGGGTAAAGCTTTTCATAGGCGTATGACCAACCCAGAAAGATCAAAATGGAAAGGATAATGAAAAGAATAAACCGAGGATTGCTTTGATTTTCGTTTTCCATCTAGCAACTCAAACTACAAGGGATGCGCACCAAACACCTGAATTCAGATTCACCGAACGGGATCATAGCCGCCCGCACAAAAAGGATGACAACGCGACAGCCGCCGCGCGCCAAACCAGAGACCTTTCCAAAAACCGTATTTCTCAAACGCCTCAAGCGTGTAAGACGAACAGGTCGGATAAAAGCGACAGGCAGCGGGCAAGAGCGGCGACACCGCCAATTGATAAAACTTCAAAACTGCGATTGCCAGAAACTTCATGTCTCAGTTTGCGCTTGGAACTCAACCGTTTTCATCCGCGCCTGCCGCTCAAGAAACGATTGAAAGCGTTGTAAGGTTTGCAGGAAAGCCTGGGCAATCAAACCGAATTCAGCTTTGGCCAAATCCGTCTTGGCATTGATCACCAGATCGTAACCAATGCCGTGCAAGCTATCCGGCTGGTGCTGCCTAAAGATTTCACGCATCCGGCGCTTACAACGATTTCGAACGACTGCCTTGCCTACCTTGCGCGTGGCCGTGATGCCTAAGCGTGCTTCGTTGGTTTCTGTCGGCAGGATAAATGCCGAAAAGTAAGGCGAATGGTAGCGCTGCCCTTTGCCATAAACCACCTTATACTCAGCGCCGGTGCGCAATCTGCCGAGCTTAAGCGGTGGCTTTGGCGGTGCATCCATCAGAAACAACTATTTAGTAATGGCTTGGGCTCAGGCGTTTGCGGCCTTTGGCGCGGCGGCGTTTCAGCACCAACTGCCCGGCTTTGGTACTCATACGAAGGCGAAATCCATGGGTTTTCGCGCGACGGCGGTTGTTCGGTTGAAATGTGCGTTTCATTTTCGGTCTCCTACTGTGATTGCATTACTCACAAATTAGCCATTTTGGAAAAGCGAGAGACTACCCATCCAGCTTTGGACTGTCAAGCTAGGACTTCCGGTCAATAATGAATTGCGCTAGTGCTACAAGCACATCCGTGTTGCGGTCCAGGTTTTGTAACGCCGCGACAGCTTCACCGTGCAACGTCTGTGCACGCTGCCGGGCGCCTTCAATTCCGTACAACGCGGTGTAAGTAGCCTTCTGGGCCTCGGCATCCTTCCCGGCTGTTTTCCCTAATTCCTCACTGGTGGCAGTGGCATCGAGCACATCATCGGCAATTTGAAAGGCCAAGCCAATTTTTTCGCTGTAAAGATTCAGCGCCACCAACCCGGTCTCACCGGCGCCGCCAACAATGGCTCCGATGCGCACAGCACATCGGATGAGCGCCCCGGTTTTTGAGCGATGAATCTCTTCGAGTTCGGGGCCGCTGATCGGTTTGCCTTCAAACTGCAAGTCTAGCACTTGCCCGCCGATAAGTGCGTTTGACGTACCGGCAGCTTCAGCGACCTCGGCGATCACACGGCAGCGCGGCTCAACAGGTATCGCCGTGGCTTCGGCCAGCGTGCGAAAAGCCTGCGTCAGCAAAGCATCACCGGCCAGAATCGCGAGCGCTTCACCATAAACAACGTGATTGGTCGGGCGGCCGCGCCGCAATGAATCGTTATCCATGGCCGGCAGATCATCGTGAATCAGCGAATAGGTGTGGATCATTTCCAGCGCACAGGCTGCTGGCAATAAGGCCTCCTCAGATGCCCCGAAAAGCTCGCCCGTGGCGATGGTCAAGATCGGGCGTAAGCGTTTGCCGCCCGCAAAAACACTGTAGCGCATCGCTTCGTGAATAATGGCAGGCGCGTTTTGTTCGCCGGGCAAAAGCCGTTGCAGCCATTCATCAACGCGAGCGCAGTTGGTTTTGAAGTACTCGTTGACGTTAATCATCTAGGTGCTCAAAACGGAATAATGTCATCTGAATCGTCATTAGCTTCGGCTTGCAAAACGCTGGATGTTGACGTGGAGGTGGCAATGGTCAGACTGCCAAGCTTGTCACCTTCATTGAAAGCGTTTTCAAACCGGGTGTCGAAAGGCACGGTCTTGATTTCACCGCGTTCACGCAACAGGACTTCGACCTTGCGCTCGGCTTCTTCGAGTTGCGTCTGACAGCGGCGCGCCAGACCTACGCCGTCTTCAAAAATCTCAAGCGCGCGTTCCAGCGGCAAATCGCCGGATTCAAGTTGTGCGACAATCTTCTCCAAGGTGCCGAGCGATTCCTCGAAACCAGGTTCTTTCTCTTTCGCTTTTGCCATCAGAAACTCCTTCTCAAACCATTAGGCTCAAAACACTAGGGCGAGGCCACTTGGCAAGCAACTTCGCCGTCCTCAAACCGAATCCTCACCTTTTGCCCGGTAGTAAGTTGCGCAGCCCGTGTGACCAGTTTGCCGGATTCATCTTTGACCAATGCGTAGCCGCGCCCGAGCACAGACAACGGTGAAAGCGCATCAAGCTTGCTGGCAGCAATCGCCAACTTGCGCGACTCACGTTCAATCCGGCGTTGCAAGGCTCGCTCTAAACGCTGCGTCAGGGAATTGAGTTTGGTCTGATTCACCAAAATCGGCGCGCGAAAATCGGTTGCGCTCAACCGGCGCTGCAAATCCAACAACCGCCAGTTAGCCCGCCGAAAATTCTCTTTCAAGGCGGAGGCCGCACGCTCTTCCAACTCGCGCCGGCGCGCGGCCAGGTCAATCACCAAACGTGACGTATCGGTAAAGCCGCAACTATCGGTCAAATTGCGAAGCTGATGGCGGCGCCGCAGCAAGTAATAAACCATCGCGCGCTGCAAATTTTCATTCAGCGCACCTACGCGGGCAATGATGGCCGAAGTCTCAGCCGCGACCAACTCGGCTGCTGCCGATGGTGTCGGCGCGCGCAGATCAGCCACGAAATCGGCAATCGTGTAATCGGTTTCATGGCCGACAGCAGTGACCACCGGAATCTCGGACGCAAAGATCGCGCGCGCGACTTGCTCTTCGTTGAAGGCCCACAAGTCCTCCATCGAACCGCCGCCGCGTCCGACGATTAGCACATCAAGCTGATTGCCGGGCTTTTTCGCGTGTTTGTTGAGCAAGCGAATGGCATCCGCGATTTCGCCCGCCGCGCCGTTACCCTGCACCCGCACCGGCGCGATCAGGATGTTGATGGAAGGATTGCGGCGTTGCAGGATTTGAAGCATATCGCGCAGCGCAGCGCCTACCGGTGAGGTGATGATCCCAATGCAACGTGGATAAGCCGGCAATGGGCGCTTACGGGCTTCATCAAACAGCCCTTCCGAAGAAAGCCGTTTGACCTGTTGCTGAAAGGCCAATTGCAGCGTGCCGACGCCGACGGGTTCGACGGTTTCGACGACGATCTGATATTCGCCGCGCGGTTCATACACGCTCAAACGCCCGCGCACGCGCACTTCCAGCCCATTCTCAGGCTCGAAGCGCAGCAGCCGATTCCACTGACGAAAGAAGACTGCGCGCAATTGGGAGCCGGCATCTTTGAGGGTGAAATACCAGTGCCCGGAAGTGTGCCGCTTGTAATTGGAAATCTCGCCTTGCACATGCAAGCTGAAGAACTCCGACTCGATCACTTCTTTGATGCTCTCATTCAATTCGCTCACGCTGTAAACACGGCTTTCCGCAAACAACGTGGCGAGCAGTTTGGAACTGGATTCATGCATAGCGTGTTACCTGAGGTGGCGGGCATCTTAGCATTCGCCCCAAACACCGTCCAGCGCAGCATTGAGCGTGATTGATGCAGTAGTTTGCTGCTTTGCCGAAGGCGCAAAGTGCGTTACAGTTCCACTTCATTTATGGAGACGCCAAAACAGATGCCTTTTCTATCCATCGTCATTCCGGCCTATAACGAAGAAGCACGGATCGGAAAAACGCTCGCCGGAACGTTTAATTATCTGGATGCGCAAACCTATGACAGCGAAGTGATCGTCGTAAACGACGGGTCGTGCGACAAAACCGCCGATCAGGTGTTTGAATACGAACCGCGCGCGGCCGGGCGGTTGCGGTTGCTGCATAACCCCGGCAATCGCGGCAAAGGCTATTCGGTGCGGCACGGGATGTTGCAAGCCAAAGGCAAGATCGCGCTGTTTTACGACGCCGACCTAGCAACGCCCGTCAGCGAGATTCCCAAAGTGATCGAACCGATTGCCGAAGATCGTTACGACGTGGTCTTCGGTTCGCGCGCGTTGGATCGCAGCCTGATCGGTACGCGCCAATCATGGTTTCGCGAGAATATCGTCGGGCGCACGTTCAATTGGCTTCAGTACGCCCTGACTGGTTTGAATTTCAAAGACACGCAATGCGGCTTCAAAGCCTTTCGGCGCGAGGCCGCGCAATCCATCTTTCCCTTGCAACGCATTGACGGCTTCGGCTTCGATCCTGAAATCCTGTTTATCGCCAAAAAGCTCGGCTGGCGGTTGTTGGAAACGCCCGTGCGCTGGAACCACGTCGAAGGCTCGAAAATCCACGCCATCGGTTCATCGCCCAAAATGCTGCTGGAAGTTTCGACCATCCGCTGGAACGACCTTACCGGTAAATACAATCTGGAGGCGCAAATCGCCAACCTGAAATCGGAAACGCAACAGAGATGAGCAGACTCAACGTCAACATTGACCACATTGCCACCATACGGCAGGCGCGCCGCACCAACGAACCAAACCCTGCGGCGGCGGCAGTCATCTGCGAACTCGCCGGCGCCGACGGCATCACGACGCATTTACGCAGCGACCGACGCCACATACAGGATTACGATCTGCTCGCCCTCAAACAAGTCGTCGTCACACATTTGAATGTGGAGATGGCCGCGACCGAAGAGATGGTCGAGATCGCCCTGCGCGTCAAACCCGATGTCGTGACGCTCGTCCCTGAACGCCCGCAGGAAATCACGACCGAGGGTGGCTTGGACGTAATCGCAAACAAACTAGCCATCAAGACTGCCATCGAGAAGCTGCGCGCGGCAGGCATCTTCGTCAGTCTGTTTATTGACCCCGACTTAAAGCAGATCAAAGAGTCCGCCAGACTCGGCGCATTTCAAATCGAAATCTGCACGGCCAGGTACGCGCACCTGAACGAACAACCTGGCGATCTGACTGTGCGGCGCACAAAAGAAATCGAAGCCGAGGTTGAACGCATACGCGGCGCAGCCAAAGCGTCCATCCGCGCTGGCTTGCGCGTGGCGGTTGGCCACGGCCTGACTTACCGGAACGTGAGCGCCATCGCCAGCATTCGTGAGATCGAAGAATTCAACATCGGTCATAACATTATCGCCCGCGCCGCCTTAATCGGGCTGGACCAAGCGGTACGTGAGATGGTGGCTGCTATTGATAGTGCCCGCGTTCACTGAGCCGTGCGAATGAAAGCATAGCGAGTTGTTGAGAGTGATGCCGACGAGATTCGCCAGACCACTGGTTCAAATAACGCTCCTCCTGCTATTCCTGTTGGGTTTTGCTTTGGCCCAGCAACAGCCCGCGCCTACAAAAGCTACGCCCATGCCAAAAACCCCGCCACCAAAAATCAGTTCTCACGTAGTGCTGATCCTGGTGAGCGGATTGGGCGCGGACTTATTGTTGAATGCTGAGCGCACACACCTGCCTAAGCTGTATGCGGCGCTGTCTCAAGGCGTTGTCGCAACCGCTGCCGAAGGCGTTTACCCTTCGCTCGCACAACCCGCACAAGCAACCATTGCAACCGGAATGCTGCCTGCGGATCACGGCACCTTCACGAATGACGATACCGTCAAATTGATAGAGCTGCCCGCTGAACCTGCAGAAAAAGCCAAGAAGAATATGTTTATCTGGGAGAGCGCAACAAAGGCTGGGCTGAGTGTAGCCGCGATTGGTTACAATCTAACCAAGGGTGCAAACATCAAGTTCAACTATCCGAACTTTCCCAAGCCGTCAGCGAATGAAACAACTGAGAACAAAAAACCAAAGAACGGCGTCTACACGCAAGCGCTGAACGCGGACGAACAGCGCGCGCGGAAAGCTTGTGAGTTGATCGAAGCGGCACAACCAAATTTGCTGCTGATCAATTTCAGCTCCCTCGCCTTTACGCTGAGCCAGTTCGGAACGACCAGTAAAGAGGTGCAAGCAACGCTGGAAAATATCGACAAGTGGCTCGTTCAAATTATGGCCTCCACCGAGAAAACAAAAATGAACTCTCAGACGACGTTCTTTGTCGTCTCGGATAGTGGTATGGCCAGGGCTGAAAACGAGTTCAACCCGAACGTCGTGTTAGCGAAAAAGGGCTGGCTGACGACAGACGCGCAAGGCAATATCGCCAACTGGAAAGCCGTTGCTCAACCGCTGGGAGGCGCGGTTGCCATCTTCGTCAAGAGCCAAGCAGATGAGAAGGCCGTCGAAACGCTCTTCCGCGAGATCCATCAAACGCCCGATAGCCCTGTTTGGCGCATCTTCAGCCGGCAGGAACTCTCGCGGGTTGGGGCAATACCGTCAGCCGCGCTGATGCTTGATGCGGCTCCGAATTATCTTTTTGGCGGAACAGCGAAAGGCAGCACGATTTCAAAATCCAAGGTTCATGCCACCGCAGGCTATTCACCACAACGCGTGGAAATGCGGCCCGTTTTCAGCGCCTTTGGGAAAGGCATCAAGTCGAAAGCAAGTCTGGGCTTTATGCGCCTGACGGATGTGGCGCCAACGGTCGCCAGACTTCTTGGGATAACGCATCCCGCCTCCAGAGGAAGAGTGTTAACGGAAATGTTGCAACCTTAACACGCCACTTAGCGATATGTTTTGTCACAACTGCGGCAAGCAGCTTTCACTTGAATCCCGTCATTGCGCGCATTGCGGGGCGCTCCGTTACGGCAACGTAGCGGACATGGCCGAGCGCATGGCCGCGCAAGCTGAACACATCGAAGGCAGTATCCAGGATAATCACGAATGCCTTTTCAGAGTGCGCCCAGCTTTTTTTAAGATTGCAATGTCGTACAGCCTGGCGGCGCTAACGACCGTGGGGGCGACGGTATTGATCGCATATCTAGGAGGGTCCGTCCTCTGGGTATGGGCTTCGTTACTCTTGCTCTTTACCATCCCCTTGATTCAGCACTTGAGCAGGAATCAAATCAGCTACACGTTGCGGCCTGAGAAGATTGAAATTGAGCAAGGGCTGTTTTCTAGAACGACCCAGAACCTGGCGCTGCGGCACATCAACAACGTCGCCGTCTATCAAAGCCTGCCAGGGAGGCTCTTGGGCATTGGCGATGTGCTAATTGACAGTGCCGGCACGGCAGATAAAATAGCTTTGAAAAGCATCCGCAATCCGCGCCAGCACGCCAATCTGATTTTGACGCAGCTTCAACGCTGGAAATAATTGCGCAGCTCATCTTAGACGTCTTGCACGTCTCCAATTTCGCTCGCCAGCGACGCAGACCCATCGGCTTAAGCGACGCAGGAGGGACTATCTTGTCAGTACAAAAATTTCAGGGCGTCCGGAGACTATTATTCGTCACGCTTTGCGTTTCCGCTCCCCTATTGCAGGCTTTCGCTCCCGTTGCTTCATTTAGCCCTGAGCCAACAACGCAGCAAGGAAGTGCGACAGCAACAACGACGCAGTTACCACCAATAGTCGCTAACAAATGGAAGGCGAGCGGGGGCATTCGCGCGCTCACGGGCAAAGATTGCGAGAGCTTGCCTGACGGTGAAATAGGACTGGAATACGGGTTAAGCACAGTCGCAATCTCGAAGTACACGGACGAGAAAGACCACTATCTGGTCGAACGCTTTGAGATGCGTTTCCCCTCCAGCGCCTATGGGTTCTTCACCTTTTTACAGTCAAAGGGAACAAAGAATCAACGGCAGTTTTGGTCAGGCCGCCAATTAATCCGTGTACGGCGCGAACATGGTGCTGGCCCGATCAGTTCTGAGTTCTTCGATGGTCTATCAAAAGTATTTGAGAACCCTAGTGCCGCACTTCCTCCTTTATCCAGTCACCTGCCAAAGGCGAACAAAGTAGCTGAGGGCGAGATTTACCTAGTTGGCCCAAAGGCACTCGCCAACCATCCGCACTTTGGCTTTCTTAAAGAGGCGGTCAATTTTGAAGGGGGAACTGAAGGCATGGCGGCTGAATACCAGCAACCCGAAATGCCTTTTGGTTTGCTGCTGCTAGAATTCCATACGCCACAATTGGCAACTGACGGATACGCAAAACTCGATTCATTGAAAGCTGCGCTTGCCGAACCTGCCCGCTCGCAAACGATGATCAAGCGAATTGGTAACTACGTAGCCGTCGCCAATCCAGTCAAAGATGCGAAGACCGCCGACACGGTCCTCGGAGAAATCAAATACACCGCTGTGGTTCACTGGGAAGGTAAAACCTATAGCGCGATTCCGTTGGAGTACCGGCCGCCCGATCCCGCCGCACTGGAAGAGGCTTCGGAAACAGCGCTGATACTGCTAAGGACTTTTTATTGGATAGGATTGATGATTGCCCTGGCCGCAGTCTTCGGGGTATTAGCGGGCAGCAGTTTCTTTTACTGGCGCCGTTATCAACGAAGAAAGGCCGGCCTGGACGATTTGTTCAGTGATGGCGGTGGAACGATTCGCTTAAATTTGGAAGAGGAGCCAGAAAAGCAGAAACTGCTGAATTAACGAACCGAGCTGGTTGGATAAAAAATTGGCGACCATAGCTTAGAACCCACCCCAGACTTGCTATGGTCGCCATTATCAGGAGGTTCACCCGTGCCCGTTATAACGACTACTCCGAATGGATGTTCCGTAAGTAGGCCATTAATTACGTTTAAGCGGGCTGCCTCATTACAGCCGCATGGGCATTACGATGTAGCGGAAATCGTATTCACTATCCAAGGCAGAACGTAATTGAACCTGGGAATTCCCATCCTTAAGATCAAAGATCACATCGCCATCCTGAATGACACTGAAGAACTCAAGCAGGTACTGGGCATTGAACCCAATCGTGATGGCCGGCCCAGTGTAATCAACTGTAAGAATATCTTCGGACTCGCCGACATCAGCCGCTTGCGAAGTAATCCGAACCTGGCCTTCCGTCATTTCAAACTTGACCGAGTGCGATTTTTCATCCGCCATCAGCGCAACGCGCTTGATTGCGCCAAACAACCTGGCATTCTCGAAGACGACGGGAGTACGTTTGTCTTTGGGCAGGACGAGTTCGTAATTCGGAAACTGGCCGCTCAGTGTGCGTGAAGCGAGCAATCGCTTATCAACCTTGAAATACAGATGATTATCATCTTTACCGAACTCGAGCACGCCATTGGCTTCGGCACAGAGTTTGGCAAGTTCGCTGAGGGTTTTGCGCGGAATCAAAACATCAACTTTTTCGCCTTCATAAAACTTGTCAACCTTTTCGATATACGACAAACGATGACCATCGGTGGCCACCATGCGAACCCCTGTGTTGGACAACTCAAACTTGGCGCCGTTCAAGGCATAGCGGGATTCTTCATTGGTAATCGCAAAAACAGTCCGATTGATGAAGGTGCTAAGGAGTGGCGCCGGTAGCGAGACAAATGGCCCGGGGAAAAAATTGACCTCCGGGAAGTTTTCTTTTCCAAGCCCAACCAGCTTAAACTTTGATCTTTCGCAAGTTAGCAGCACTTGATCTTGCTCGGTACATTTGACCTCAATTTCAGCCTCGGGCAGTGAACGGATGATCTCAAAAAGTTTTTTGGCCTGAACGCAAATCGCCCCGGTTTTCTTAACCTCAGCCTCGCAACTCGTGGTGATTGAGACATCAAGATCTGTCCCTTTAATCGTGATGCCCCCCTCGGTGGTTTCGAGCAAAAGATTCGAGAGAATCGGAATGGTGTTTTTACGCTCGACAACGCCTTGAATTAGGTTTAACTCTTTTAGAAAAACTGATTTGCTGACAACGAAGTTCATAGGTGCCTCCTCGCTTTTACTACTAATACTAGAAATCTTTATTCTATCTATCTAGTAGTAGTAATAGTACCTGTGGGAATGTGGAAAACCTGATAGGCCTCAGACTGAAAGGCCCAAAGACGATAAATTGTAGTGTGGAAAACGATTGATAAATCCACGTCTTGCTTGTTGAAAAGTTGATAATAGGCTCCTTGAAAGCTTTTCCACAGATTCCTTGGAGGCTGTGGAACGTAAGGCTTGGAAATTCAAGTAACGCTATTTACAGCTTGCAGTTAAGCTGTTAATAAGTCTGTGGAAATCGCCTTTTTGAGCGTAAAGCTCAGAAATCTTATTGACGCTGTGCAGAACCGTCGTGTGATGCTTCCCGCCGAACTCTCTGCCAATCTCGGGCAAACTTGCCTTGGTCAAAGTCTTACACAGGTACATAGCGACTTGGCGCGGAACGGCGATGGTTCTCGCATTGTTTTTTGACTTAAGATCAGCAACCTTCATATTGTAATTATCTGCCACCACGCGTTGAATGAGTTCGATGGTAATTGATCTCTCTTGCTCGTCTACGATGTTCTTGAGGGCTTCTTGCGCCAGACTCAGGTTGATCGGTTCACCACGCAAGGAAGAGAGCGCCGTCAGTCTTACCAGTGATCCCTCTAGTTCACGAATATTAGACCGAATCTTTCCAGCCATGAAGAGTGCCACTTCGTCGGGCAATTCCAGTTTCTCTAGCTCTGCTTTTTTGCGCAGGATAGCCACTTTGGTTTCCAAGTCAGGCGGTTGAATATCGGCGATGAGTCCCCATTCAAAGCGCGAATGGAGTCGCTCTTCCAAAGTTGGTATCTCCCTGGGCGGGCAATCCGAAGAGATTACGATCTGTTTTTGGTTATCGTATAAAGCGTTAAAGGTGTGGAAAAATTCCTCTTGGGTTCGCTCTTTGCCGGCCATAAACTGAATGTCGTCAATGAGTAAGACATCAATCGAGCGATACTTGTCACGAAACGACATGGTTTGATCATACCGGATGGCATTGATCAATTCGTTCATAAACTTTTCTGAGGACAGGTAGCAAAGTCGTAAATGGCGATTCAACTCGCGCACGCGATAACCGATGGCGTGCATCAGGTGCGTTTTGCCTAGCCCCACCCCGCCATAAATATAAAGCGGGTTGTAAGTTTTGGAAGGCGACTCAGCGACAGCCTGGGCTGCGGCGTGTGCGAATTGGTTTGAGGAGCCAACGACAAATGTATCGAAGGTGTATTTGGGATTGAGGGTTAAATCAAATGAGTCGGAGTCAATCGTCCGAGCCGGTAAATTGGATTCCGATATTTTATTGTAACCGCCTGTAAAAGAAGATGTTTTTCGGTCTTTTTCAAGGTACGCAGGCGGCGCTTGCACGGAAAAAGAAGGATTTTTGCTTGCAGCAGATGTCTCTTTCGAAATTTGGAAAATCAGTTCCCTGCCCGCAAGATTGACCTCTTCCAGAGACTCTTCCAAAACATCGCGATAATTATTGATGATCCAGTCCCCAAAGGCTTGATCTGGGACCTGCAGGCTAAGTGTTGTCGGGGTCACTCCAATAACCATGATCGGGCGAAACCAGGTGACGAAACTCTCGTGGTTAACCCGCTTTTCGACCGAAGCTAAGACTGCCTCCCAAATACTGTTTTCAGACATAGCGCCTATCCAATTTGCTAGGGACAACGAGGACGAAAATATGGCAATCAGGGAAAAATTGCCGGTTTTTCCACATGTGGAAAATTCTGTTGAAAAAGTAAACGTTAACTACTAAGTCTTTTCATCTCAACCTCTTCGAGCGAGATTAATGGAAGATGACCGTTGGACGTCCACTTCAATGAAATTTAGATCAACAGCTTTTGAAGCGCAATACTAACTTACGAAAGGCGATGTTTCCAGCCTTGACCGTGAATGGGGGAAAATAGTTTAGCGAGGCAAAAGGTGACAGGGTTAGACCGGAATCTGAACCGCGTTAGCCGCGCAAGGGCTGACCGCGATAGACCACGCTCCAACCGCGATTAACGCTCGTATTGATGGCGTCCTCGTAGCTGCGCAAGGCTTCGATCTTCGTGTCGTATTGCTTCAGGAATGGCTGCCCCTCGCGCGGATCAAGTTTGATAATCGCGGTCAATCGCTTTGTCTGTTCGTCTGCTTCAACCAGCTCAGCGCGAACCAAGCCAAGGAAAGAGAAGAGGCTGTTTTTGGTCAGAATGGTGAGAAGGGTTGAAGAAGTGTTGTTCATATCGTTCATCTGCTCTGAAAGTATGGAGTGTTAACGAAGCCGATAGTATCACAAGTGGTCAAACGTTTGGTTTCGTTACCAGGTGAGATTCTGTCTTTAGTTTGGGCGATTTCCCTAAATATACTGCCAGCCCAATTGCCGTGATCGCAGATACGCCAAATTTATAGCCCCAATGCAAAAGAGTGGGTGAGATAAAGCCTTCGATGCAGCCAGCGATAATGAGGATTGGAATACAACCTGCTAACAATTTGATCGCCATTGAACCGCTTAATACTAGAGCCTCACCTCGTGTCCGATCCCCAGGCATCAGAATAGAAAGTCCAAGCAGTAGCCCCGCGCCACCAGCGATAAAGATGGCGGCAAATTCCAACACCCCATGCCCGGCGACGAAAGACCAGAGCTTCAACTTCATTCCGTATTTAACCGCGAGGGCGTTGATCGCGCCGAACTGTAATGAAGTTGGAAGTAAGGCTTGAACCGTTCCTAGGACTGGAAAAATGCTCAAAGCGAAGGTCCGCAGCGCTACGCCGATGTTGTTCGCGATAATGGCAGCAGCGCCGACGGGAGCGCCGTCATTCAAGGCTTCCCACCATTTATGCCCATCTTTGACAGCTTGCACTGCCTGAGAATTGAGATGGGCAAACTCTGCAAAATCGTCATTGCGCCAGGTGGCCACAAAGGAAAACAGAGAGATCGTCACGAACATGAAAAAAATCGCCAAGGTATAGCGAGAGGTTTGTCGAAAGAGCGCCGGGAATTCGTCGCGATAGAAAACCCAGATGCGCTGCAGCCCATTGGTTTCTGCGCGATAAACCAAACCGTGGGCGCGAATCACGAGGTTGTTCAGATAGCTGCTTAAGCGTTGATCCCGCGACTCGACCCGCGCGATGGCCAAGTCCGCTGCCGTGCGCCGATAGCTGCGGCCAAGTTCGCGGACTTGCTTCCGGCTCAAAGCGCGTATGCCGCGCAATCCTTGCACGTCATCCAAAAGGTCTTCTAGGCGACGCCAACTTCCCTTCCGTTTTTCGATAAAGTTATCGGCCATGTCTGATTAAAACTTCTGATAGAGGAAATGCTTGTAGCCCACGCTCATACTATGCAACAGCCACTCTGGCAATGCGTGCATCACAATCAAGCTGAGCAAGCCGTGCGAAAACCCCAGAACCCACAGGTTTGGTGCGCGCTCATAGACCCAAGACCAAAGCAGCGCTGCGGCAAAGGTCAACAATGACAACGTAAGATTCGGTAGGTGGACGAGCGCGAAAATTGCTGCTGTCGCCAGAATCGCATATCTGATTTGACGATCAGCGGCGGGTTTGAAAGACCCGCTGTCCACCACCAGCATTCGTACCCGGCGGTAGATAAAACCTTGCAATACAAATTGCTGCACCACGCCCCAAAGCGGCACGATCACCAGATTGACTTCGAAATGGGTACTGCGATGCAAGGAATGCGACAGATACCCCGTCAGCAATAGCACTAGACTGCAAAGAACAACTGGCAAGAGCAAGTGGCGCAAGGCCGTCCAAAGATAGGCTGAACTCAACCCGAGTTCCCCCAGACTTTCATGCCTGGTGTGTTGAGAATAGAAGATGAGTGACAGTGATAGAAGCGCTGGAAACGCCATCACCAAACGATTTTGCGGATAGAGCGGCACGATTGCCCAAACTGTTAGCAGCACTGAACTGATGACTGAAAGCAGTTCCAGTATTGTCACCAGACGTAAAGAAAGACGCGCTTCAGTTCCCTGCTCTGCGCGCGGCAGTTTCATCACTTTAGGCCGGCGTTGAATTTGCTCAATCCTGGTAGCGCTCATCAAATTTTATTTGCTGCGATTGGCCTGTGGTTTCAAGTAACGGTCGAGCCAGAGAATTGTGCGGGCGAGTTGGTCGTCACGGTGGCGCGGCTCGCGTATGCCGTGCCCTTCGCGCGGATAGCGAACGAAAACGGTTTCGACGCCGCGCATCCGCAGCGCAGTGTAAAACTCTTCGGCTTGCGTGATATGCACGTCGTGATCCTGTTCGCCGTGCACTATCAAGGTCGGGGTCTTCGCCTGCTTGATATGTTTGAGCGGTGAGCGTTCCCATAAAAGCTCATAGTTGTCCCACGGCAGGCCATTGAATTCAGCATGAATCAAATCCTGATAGAGTGAGGTCGAATAGAAACTGACCAGATTCGACAGGCTTGCCACTGTGATCGCCGCTTTGAAACGGTCGGTTTGAGTCACCACCCAATTGGTCATGTAGCCGCCATAACTGCCGCCCGTCACGCCCAGGTTTTCTTTGTCCAGAAAAGAAAACCGTGTGAGCGCTTCATCCAGCCCTTTCATCAAATCCCGATAATCGCCGCCGCCCCAATCGTTGACACAGCCATCAGAAAACGGTTGCCCGTAGCCAGACGAGCCGCGCGGATTGATCAGCACCACACCATAACCTTGCGCCGCAAGCGCCTGTGCATTGGTGTTGAACGCGTAGCCGTGCATACCGTGCGGCCCGCCGTGAATCGAAAGCACAACCGGATATTTCTTGCTCTCGTTGACAGCGACAGGCGGATAGAGCCAACCCTGAATGTCAAAGCTTTCGTGCTTGAAAGTGAATTCGCGGGGCGTCACGGGTTGAAAAGTACCCAGCCAGGTCTGATGGAGTTTCGTCACCGGCTCAAATTTGCCGGCAGTGCGCGTCGCGTAAACTTCAGCAGGATGAGTTGGGTCGCTAATCGTCATCGCCAGCGACCCGTCATTCGCCACCGAAAAACTGCTGATCTGAGATTCGTAATCAAACAGTTGCCGGACATCGCCGAACCGCGTGGCCTGATACAACAGCGTCTTGCCGTGATCGCTGGCCGTGAACAAAACGAAATTTCCATCGTGCGACCAATGAATGGCAAAGACGCGCCGATCATGCTCTTTGTTCAGTTCGCGCGCTTCCCCGCCCTGCGCCGGCCCGCTAGCAGGCCCGCTAGCAGGAATGATGAAAACGTGCGTGTCCTCAGCCACGCTGTCAATCGTGGTGATTTCGCGTTTCGTTCCCGTGAAGGCGATGTCTTTTCCATTAGGCGAGAAGAACGGCGTCCACTCACAGCCCTTGGTTCGCGTGAGCTGGCGCAGTTGCCGCGTAGTGACGTTGACAGTGAAGAGGTCGGTGTTGTTCAGCTTGTCTGGTTCGGCTTCGCGATTCGAGACGAAAGCAATCTCGTCGCCCTTGGGTGACCAATTGAGCGAATGTTCATAGGCATTGCCGAAAGTAATCTGCTGAAGCTGCCCATTGGACAAGTCGGCGATAAAGATATGCGATTGCAACGCGTCAGAAAAAGCTGTGCGGGATTTGTATTGCAAGCGCGTGATTACGCGCGGGTCTTCTTCGGATTTGCTCAGAAATCCTGCGATGTCTGGTTGATTGACAGAAGTGTTCTCTGAAGGCGGAGCGACTTGACCTTGCAAGCGCAAAATCATTTCGCGCACTTCTGCCGGCAATTTTTCGATCTCTTCGCGCGTCAGCGGGCGGCGCACTTGTTCGGGAATGTTGCTCAAATCCGCGCTGGCATTTCCCTTCCCTGCCCCCTTGCTATTCACTTGGGCGGCGTCCGCCAAAACTTCAGGCGCTGATAGAAACGCAAGTCTGTTGCTGTCCGGCGCCCAAGTGAAGCTCTCGCCTGCATGCGTGAGATAGAAATTTGTGCGGAAGCTATGTGCGACCAACACTGGCGCAGCGCCGCTGAGCGAGGCGATCCACAGACCGTTACGGTTGTCACGCTCAGAATAAAACGCAATGAGTTTTCCATCCGGGGACCAGCGTGGCGTTGATTCATTGGCTTCGTCCTTGGTCAAGCGGCGCACTTCCCCGCCCTGCGTTGCGACAAGCCATACGTGCGAAATTGAGCGCGCGCGATCCGGCGTGGTTTCGCCGACCGTGAACGCAATCATTTTTCCATCGGGCGAAATCTGAGCATCCGACACTTCTTTCAAGCCGCTCAAGTCAGCGATTTGCAAGCCGCGCGGCGGCTGCGCGAGTGCCACGCAGCAATTGAGCAGTAGCCATGTAAAAAGTGTTAGAGATTTTGAGTGAAGCACTTCCCTTCCCTCCTTCTCATCAATTGCTTTCGAGCACCACGAAAGCAATGGCTTGTTGACTGCCGTGCGAAAGCGAAACGTGCGCGCGCGCGATGTTGAGTTCTTTCGCCAACTCCGCCGCGCGTCCATGAAATTCAAGCTGGGGCGCGCCTTCCGTTGATGCTATGATTTCGACTTCGTGCCAGGCCAGCGCCATCACTGGCGTAGCGGCGCCGAAAGCTTTGCGCGCCGCTTCCTTCGCGGCAAAGCGTGTGGCATAACGTTCTCCCTTACGGGCTGTTCGTTCGCAATAGGCAATTTCCTGCGCGGTAAAAAGGCGCTGCCGCAAACGGTCGCCGTGCGGCGCTGCAAAGGCGGTTTCCAGCCGCGCGATTTCGATGATGTCAACGCCTATCCCGACGACCATATTTGTTTTTGAAAGGTTGAACACGTTGCGTGATTTTGTTTTCCGCGAATGCGGATCAATTAAATTGCTGGTTTGCGAGCCGTTGGAACACGCGGGCTTCACGAATGCCTTTAGCACCAGACTTGGCGGCGTCAGTTCCCTGCCCGCCGCAGCCTTGAGCCTGGGCAATTTTCGCCAGGATGCGCGCGAAAACGTTCTGGAAAATCGCCGCCGTTTTCAAGCGGCGCTCAACGCCGCTGATTGGACGCTCGTCACCGCCAATCAAATACATTCCGCTGATGTCCGGTCAATTGGCGATACAGTGGATGCCCACGCTGTGCCGACAGCCTGTGATGCGCTCACCGCGAATTTGCTGCGCACCATGTTGGCCGTGCAAACCGCCGATTGCCTGCCTGTATTGTTGATTGACCAACGAACGCGGGCCTTCGCGGCGATTCACGCCGGCTGGCGTGGCACGCGCGCGCGCATCGTCGCACGAACGCTTGAACGCATGCAACTGAGCTATGATACGCGGCCCAGCGATGTGCTGACCGCCTTTGGGCCGGCGATTGGCCCTTGCTGTTTTGAAGTCGGCCCGGAAGTGATCGAACAATTTGAAGCTGAGTTTCGCAAGGCAAACGCCGCCATCAGTAATCGTCAAGCGAATGGAAAGGCGCATCTGAATCTGAGCCACATCAATCGGCAAATTTTGTTGGAAGGCGGAGTGCTGCCGGAAAACATCTTCGCTTGCGATTTGTGCACGTCCTGCCACACCGAATTGTTTTTCAGTTATCGCCGTGAACGCGGTGCCGAGCAACCCATCGGCCGTTTGATGGGCGTGGTGGGCAGGGAAGTCTGAGGTTGGAGCCTGAGGGTTGAGAATGATTGAGACAAAAGAAATGAAAGCGATATACCTAAAAGTGATGGGGTGGAGCACAAAACTCACTATTTCGTCGCGTAGCGACAGGATGAACTTAGCCGTGGGTTTTAACCCACGGGAGAGCGATGGTCAGGCTTTGAGTCGCGTAGCGACGATTGAAACTGGTATAACAATGTGCGCAGGTTTCAACCGTCGCTACGCGACTCTGAATCCCATCATTGCCCACCGTGGGTTAAAACCCACGGCTAAATTCATCCTGTCGCTACGCGACGAAAACCATGGGTTGGCAGCCAGTGTTATCAAGGGTGTCAGCGGTTCAGCGGTCATGACTACGTTACTTTTAAGGATATTACTGACCGCCATGCTTTGCGTGATCGTAGCCTTACCTGCGCGCGCGCAACAGACCGCAACCAGTCCGAAGCCTGAGCCAGGGCAGGGAACTGACAATGAAGAAGATTTGCGCCGCGCTATCGAATCGGCGTCAGGCAGCCCGACCGAGTTCATGAAAAACCTCGAGGCCTATTTGCAGAAATATCCGCAAAGCTCGCGCCGGGCCGAGATTGATCGAGAACTTTATAAAACCGCCGTTGAGCAACGCGACCGCAATCGCACCATCGCCTATGCCGAACGCCTGCTTGCCAGCGGCGGGCGCGATGTTGACGTGCTGACCTCGCTAGTCTCGACGCTGCGCGAGCGGCGCGGGGCAGGGGACTTGCAAAAGGCGCTGGGTTACGCCGAGCAGTTGGTCAAGGAGATCGAAACGCTTATCAACCAAGGCACCCGCCCACGCCGTTTGAGCCAGGCACAGTGGAATGATCGGAAAGACAAAGGCCTTGGCGCTGTCCTATTGCTGCGCGGCAAGGTTCAGGCCGATTTGAACAATGACTCTGCCGCGCAAAGTGATTTACAAAAAAGCTTCAAATTGGCCAAATTAGGCGGCGCGGCCTTAACGCTGGGCGAGTTGGCCGAGAAGAAAAAAGCTACGGACGACGCGATTGATTATTACATTCAGGCCTTTGTCATCGCGCTGGCGACGGACGAAGAGTTGGATCGCAAAAAATTGCGCGCCCATCTGGGGCAGCTTTATGCCGCCAAGCACGGTTCTGAAAACGGCCTGGGCGACCGGTTGCTGAAAGCTTACGACGCCTATACCAAGGAAAGGGAAGAGCACTACGCCAAGATCGAAGGGCCCGCTGCCAACGTCGGAGCGACTGACCCTTTGACGTTTAAGCTGACCAAGCTGGAAGGCGGGCAAATTAAGCTCAGCGATTTTCAGGGTAAAGTCGTCGTCGTGAATTTCTGGGCGACCTGGTGCGGCCCTTGTTTGACTGAAATGCCGTTGCTGGAAAAAACCATGGCCAAGTATCAGCAGGACAGGGAAGTGGTCTTCCTCGCGCTCAGTACGGATGAAGAACACGACGATGTCGCGCCCTTTATCAAACAACACAAATTCAAATTGCCGATTGCCTTCGCTGAGGGTTTAGACGCAGCCTTTCGCATCAGTTCGATTCCCACCACGATCATTTTCAATCGCAGCGGGGAAGTCTCTTTTCGACAGGCGGGCTTCAATCCACGTGAAGATTTTGTGGCGAAGCTCAGCGAGAAAATCGAAGCGGCGAAGAAGTAGTTTGGTAGGTGTGAGCTTGATAGGGCAGGGAAGTGGCTTGATTTTATGGCCTCGCCAAAGTGCTTCAAGCAGAGATTCGCACAACCCAATCAAACGACAAAAGGCCGCATCGAAAGATTTCCCGATGCGGCCTTTTGTCGTTCACTTAACCGGTGCGATTAGAAGCTGTAGCGCAAGAATACCTGCATAAAGCGCGGGCTTCCTTGTATGGCTGTGTAACGCCCAAAATTGACCGGCGGTTGTTTGTTGCCTGGGTCGAGCGGAATGCCATACCCGCTGCGGCTGGTGTCAAAGGCGCCCATAGCCTGATAGTTGAAGAGGTTGAATGTCTCCCAACGAAGTTGCAGTTTGTGCCCTTCGCTCCACGGCATCTTGAACGTCTTGCCCAAGCCGAGATCGGAGTTCACAAACCCGACATTGCGGAAGGTATTCCGCTCACCCGTTTCACCCGGACGGGCGTTGCGGAAGCTTTGGAACGCCGCCGTCGTGTTGCAACCGAAGACGCTGCCGCCACGCACCGGACAAGGCGCAACCTCGCGGATACGCGTGGAATTGCTTTGCACGTTCCAGTTGGTCGCCCAACGCGCGTCGTCGTAAGGCGAAGAGAAGGGCAAACCGGAATTCAAGCGGACGATGCCGGAAAGCTGCCAGCCGCCTAATAGACTATCCATGACCCGGCCGCTCTTGCCGAGCAACCAGTGCCCTTTGCCAATCGGCAGTTGCCAGACAAAGTTGCTGTTGATGATCTGCCGCACATCGAAATCCGAGAAGGAGTAGTTATCCCGCTGGCGGAAGGGGTTCAGAATATTCACCCCGGTAGTGCTGGCGGTCTGCAGACCCGAAGCGTCGTCCTTCGAGTTGGACAGCGTGTAGTTGAAGTCCAGCGTCAGCGATTCTTTGAAGCGCTGGCGCAGCGAGAGCGTGAAGGCGCGGTAATCGGAATTCCCAATCGAACTCCACGCGCCCAGTGTGCCCCATTGCGGCTGGTAGTACGCATGACAAGCGGCGCTGAAATTCGGGTTCGCCGGACTGCACGCCGCACTACTGAGTGTCGAAATTTCAAACAACACGCTCGTCCAGTCGTTGCCGTAGTTGTAGCCGCTATCGCCACCCAACGAAGCCGGCACACTCACCGCATAGACGGCCTGCGTTTGGTTGTAAGCAGGATTCAGGCCCAACAGACTCGCCAGATTTGCTGGGAACAAATTGGCGAAATAAGGAATTTGGGTAACGCTCGACACCGCGCGGCCTGCAGCCCGGAATGTTTCAAGCTGCCCGCCCGCCGTGTACCAATCCACGCCGGACGCCGGATCACGCAGATTGTTGATGGACATAATGTCGCGCGTCGCCAGCAGCTTGCGCGCATTGCGTCCGATGAAGGAGGCCTGCACAATGGTTCCCGTCCTCAGTTCACGCTCGAAGGTGAAGCTGTAGTTGTAGTGCATCGGCGCAATAATCGAGTCGTCCAGGCTGGTTTCGATATTGCCCGGGAACGCGCGCGTCCGCGGGGTGATCGGGAACTTTATATTGCCCGGCACCGTGACGCCCGGCAACCCGCGCACAGCCTGTCCATAGCCGGTGAAAAGCGGCCCAGGATTGGTGGTTAGGTTGAAGGTATTGGCGGCTGTTAGGTTGCTGGAAGAGAAGCCTGCCGTGTTGTTCAGGTCGAAGTTCACGGCCAGTTGCTGACCGTAGTAATCGTTGAACAAGGCAAAGCCGCCGCGAAAGACCGACTTGCCCTGATCGCCAAACAGTTTGTGCAACAGGCCGGATTTGAAACCCGGCGACCACGAAGCCGAAGCGCGGGGCTGGAAGTTGTTCTTGTCGTATTGATAGGCGCCGCTTTTGCCATTGGCTTTGCCAGAGAGATCGAGCGTGATGAGTTCATTGTAGGGCTTGCCCGCGTTCATCCCGGCGATCCGGCGATTGAAGAATTCGCCCAGACTGATGTTCGGCTTCACTTCAAAACCGAATTTCTCATAGACGGGTGTGCTGATGCTGTAGCGCAGGCCATACGTGACGGTCAGGTTGGGTTTGATCCGCCACGAATCCTGCGTGTAGACATCGTACCCTTCCGTGGCGAAGGTGCGCGCGGCAGGCGAGCCTGCCGTGGTAAGCGAGCCGTCTTTGTTGAAGATAAAGTTGGCCGCAAACTGGCTGAAGCGCCCGACGAGGGCGGTTACGGCATTCTGGACAGGTGTAATGTCGCCCCCGGCAATGTTGAAGCCAGCCGCCAGAATCGGTGAAGTAATGGACGTTCCGCCGCCAGGATAGAAGGACGGATTCGTAATTGCGTTGTCGAAGGAGTTTGCGAAAGACGAGCGCTGATTGCGGATGACCCGGATATTCGCGCCAAAACCGAAGGTGTGCTTGTTCTTCGTCCACGACAAATCATCCGTGTAGTTGTCCACGGGCGTGACGCGATTCAACGTGCGCGAGAACAGAAAGGGGCTGTAAATAAAGCGGAAGGAGATCGAGTTCGCGCTGGAATCCCCTTGCACGCTGAACGAGTCTCGGGTGCGACCATAGCGGAACGTGTTTACCAGGTTATTTGAGATCGTCCAATTATGCACAGCCACCAGGCCCGTCGGGTGACTCCAGGTAGTTGGTTGCGGCGTATTCGGGAACTGTTGCTCGGTGCCGAGGTTGTCGTTGATGTAATTGGCGCGGACATAAACCTGGTGTTTTGCCGCCAGGTTGAAATCAACCCGCGCCACGTGCGAGTTCCGATATTCCGTCACCGGGGCGTTAAATCTGAAGCCCGCCGTATTCAGCAATCTGGTCGGTGAGCTGTCGCCTGCATTGAAATCATTGGCTGGATAGCTAGACGCCGCAGCGGCTAACGCCGAGATGGCCGCCTGGTTGGTTCCCGCGTTCGGAAAGACGGTTCTGATTTGTGCTGCCGTGAGTTGCTCAATCGTCCCCGTCGTAGCATTGCGATAGCGCACTATGCCTTGCCCCAACGTCGCTAACGGCACTGTGCGGGTGACCGGGGCGCCTCTTTTTTCACGCAAGCCTTCGTAGCTGTAAAAGAAGAACACGCGATTTTCAACGACGGGGCCGCCAATCGCGCCGCCATAGAAGTGCCTTCTTCTGGTAGGGCGCGGAACGGATTTGCCATCAGCGCCTACGGTCCGGTTGTTGAAGAAATCGTTGGCGTCAAAGAAATCGTTGCGGCTGCCGTAAAAGAGCGCGCCGTGAAAATTATTGGTGCCGCCTTTGGTGATGAGCGAGATTTGCGCGCCGGATGAGCGCCCTTGATTGGCATTGGCATTGGAGGTCGTGACGCGGAACTCTTCGATGGCTTCTGTGTTCAGGCGCAAAACCGGATCGCTGAGCGAGTTGGTTTGCGCATTGTTGATGTCCACCCCGTCCAATGTGATGTTCGATTGATCGCTGCGCGCGCCGGCCACAAAACCTGTTCTGGTGACGCCTGCCTGCAACGTAAGCAAGGTCGCGGGATTCCGGTCGGGAATTGGCAACTCGACAATCTGGTTGTTGGTAATCACGGTACCAAGCGAAGCGTCCTGCGTGTTGACCGTGATCACATCGCTCGCGCTGGAGACCGTGACGACCTCCGTCACTAACCCCACTTCGAGCGCGAGGTCGAGTGTTGAGGCCGTATCCACCAGGGTTTTTACGTCAGTTGAGACCGATTTTTTGAAGCCCTTCGCCTCGACAGCAAGCACATAGACATCCGGCGGGATGGCGGTGAAGACATATACGCCGTTGCTGTCAGCGGTGGCAGCACGGCTGAAATTCTTCGCGTCATTTTTCAGCGTGACGGCGGCGCCAGCAACCGCTTTGCCTTGTGAATCCGTAATGGAACCTCTGAGGGTTGAGGTGCCTGTTTGCGCGTAGGCGCTCGCACTGACCAATAGACCGGCGAGCACGCCTAGCAAAACTGTCTGGAACGTCGAGTGATTCGTTCGCATAAGTCCTCCTGTTAAATTGTGTCGTGGAATCAAGGCAGCGCGCCTGATTGTTTGTGAATGAAATCTGTCTCCAAAAGAGCAAGCGATATGCCGCCTCGTTTGGAAGGCTCATTAAACGAGACGCGCTAATTTTAAGTCAAGCCAAACGCGGAGTTTAATCCTGTTCAGGTGAATCGCATTGCTAGGCTGCCGGACGCGAATTTTGGATATGACTGGCTGTTTGGCTTCAGATTTTCGGAGACAGTTCAAATTTTCGGAGAGAGCGAGTGTTGGCTGATGAAACTGACTGGCTTGAATTCCATAGTGCAATAAAAGCAAAAACGCCGCGCAGCAAACGCTGAAAGACGATCCTTCCAGCCCCCTTTACATTTGCTACGCGGCGTTACTTCCCGGCACAACCTGCGAGTGGCGGTCGGGAATGGCACGGACGCGCGTCAGAGAAATTTCAGCCATCCGCAGGCAATCTGCGGCTCCGAAATACCCCCTTGCTCTCTTTCGCGCGCCGATCTGGGAAAGAACTTGTTGTTCAGGCTGCGAGTTGGCGAAACAAACGCGGCAGCCTGAAATTCAATTCATCTTTAGTATGAGCGGCACTTGTAATTGCCTCCCACGCTTCTCCTGCAATGCCGAGGTGTTTTATTCAGCTCGGACGGGCATCGCTTAAACAAGAGGCGTGCCAGACGATTGAGCAGGCCGCATACGTTGGCGTAAGCGCTTGAGATGAAATGTCTTGGTCTTTTTTTCAGCGCAAAGAGCACGTCTCTATGTGCGTAGTAATGGCGCATTGCTCATCCCAATCGGTTTAGCTGTGCGAACGATTTGGTGCAGGTGACAGGGCAGGGAATTGAGGGAAGTTTTGTGTGGCTGAAGTGAGCAAAAGCGCGGCAATAGCCTTGATTGACATGCCCCAGGCCTTCTGTTAGCTTCACGAAACTTGTTTGAAGCCCCATATGGAAAGCAATGTTGGTGTGACTCAAGCGATCAATTTCAGACAGTATCGGCGGCCTTTTTTGCGCGCCATGCCGGTGGTTCTCTTATCGCTTGCGAGCCTCTTCGCTAGTTCCTGCGCCAAGCTGGCAAAGGTCAGTGACAGTTCCGTGCCGCGTTTGCAAACACCGCTTGCCGAAGCCGATTTCAATCAACTCCTGGCACAGTTAAAGCCCTTTACCGAATTGCAGTCCTTGCGCACAACGCGCGTGGCCTTGCGCTTTATTGAACCACTCGCCGAACAACGCTGGCGTGATGCCGAGGCCATTCTGGTTTTGCAACGCCCAGACAAGATTCGCCTGGTTGTGCAACTTCCCGTTACTCATTCACGTTTGGCTGAGATGGTGTCAGAGGCGAATCAATTCAAAGTCGCTGTTTATCGTGAAGCGCCCAGCTTTCTGATCGGGACGAATGACGCTGATTATTCACGTTGGCGCGAGCGGTTGGGCAAAGACCGTCAGAGCGCGCTGGCGAATGCCCGGCCTTTTCATTTCACCCAGACCTTGCTCATGCAGCCGTTGCATCTGGGCGAAGCTGGGCACACCTATGGTTTGGAGGAGCAGTTGCTTGAAGCAACAGTGGCTGCCTCGGATGGTAAAAAAGCGGTCAAGGTGTTGCATAGTTATTATGTCGTCTCTGAATTGCTGGAAAAGCCGAATGGCCCAGCATCGGTGCGGCGGCGCTTCTGGTTTGGGCGCAACGGTCAGGTAAGTTTGGCGCGGCAACAGTTGTTTGATGAGCGCGGCAATTTGGCGACCGAGGTTTACTATTCGAATTATCAAAAGCTGAATGCCGAACGGCCTGAGCTTTGGCCGAGTGTCATCCTGGTTTCGCGCCCGCACGATGGTTATGCGGCGCGCTTTACCTTTGGCGGCGAAAGCTTTGAGGTTAATCCTGAGTTGCCGCCGACCGCCTTTGCGTTGGAGAACAAAGAGAATCTGCCGCTGACCGACCTCGATAAACCGCAGAAACAATGAGCCCTGAATTATGGACAGCCTGATCGTCGCCAACATTCGCCAGCGCCCTACGCGCGCCATCGTCAGTATCGCTGGTGTGGCGCTCGGTGTGATTTTGATTTTGATCAATACGGGGTTGGTGCGCGGGATGCTCAATGATCGCGTGCGGCGCGAGCAGGGAGTTGGCGCTGAGATTCAATTCGGACGCAGGGGCTCAATCCTTTCTCCCTCTTCAGTGCTTTCGACTGATACTCGCTATGCCGAACGCTTGAAGCAGATTGCTGGTGTTAAGGATGTCAGTGCCGTTGGGATGTACCCGCAACGCAGCAAGACGGGATTGGGTATAGAGGTTGTGGATGGAATTGATTACCCAAGCTACACGGCCATCAGCGGCATGCACATTGTCGAAGGGCGCCTGTTTGCAGGTGAGAACGAGGTCGTCATTGACGAATTCAAAGCCATGCACAACAACTTGAAAGTCGGCAGTGAGATTGAAGTCTTCGGGCGTCAGATGAAAGTGGCCGGGATTTACTCACCGCAGATTGGTTCACGAATCAAGATGCCGCTGTCGGTTATGCAGGGCTTCCTTGGAAACGAAAATAAGTGCACCTTCTTGATGGTTAAGGTCAATGACCCGGACAAACTGGCCGAAGTGCAACAGCGCATCAATGCTGAATTGCCCGGCAATGCAGTATTGCTGACGCGCGATTTGGGCTTGAGCGCCGGGTGCGATATTCCCGGGCTTGATGGGTTTGTGCGTTCGATCCTGGCGCTTTCGATGGTCGTGAGTTGTCTGGTGATTTTGCTCGCGATGTATACGACGATCACCGAACGAACGCGTGAAATCGGTGTCCTGAAATCACTGGGCGCGTCCAAGAGTTACATCATCAGCGTGATCGAAAAAGAAGCGTTGCTGATCAGCCTGATTGGCGTCGTGGCTGGCTTGGTGATTGCACTGCTTTCCGGTGTGGTGCTCGAGCGGGCCACGACCTTGCAGTTGGAGTTTCACTGGCAATGGATTTTAGCGGCGGCAGGAATTGGACTTGCGGCTGGGGCATTGGGCGCTTTGTATCCGGCTGTTCGTGCGGCCAATCAAGACCCGGTGAAAGCGTTGTCCTATGAGTGAATGAGTGATCTGGCGAATGATGTGTTTTGCTGGCAGGCGGTTCGGGTGAGGAACGTTTGAGTTGTGAGAATGGCCGTAACGATGGATGCAATTCTGAAGACTGAAAAATTGCAGATGACTTATCGCGTGGGCAAGGTTGACGTGCATGCCCTGCGTGGTGTTGATTTGGCCGTCGCACCTGGCGATTTCGTGGCGGTCATGGGCCCGTCGGGCTGCGGGAAATCCACCTTGTTACATATCTTGGGCGGCTTGCTGCAACCGACCGCGGGCAAGGTGACTGTGGATGGAGAAGACTTGGCGGCGATGGGCGATGCCGCGCGCACTGATCTGCGGCGGCGCAAAATCGGATTTGTGTTTCAACGCTTCAATCTGTTTCCGACCCTGACGGCGGAAGGGAACTTGAAGCTGGCTGAGCACATTCATGGCGCTGCTCGACAGCAGGATGACGCGCGGCGGCGTGAAGTCTTGCAGTTATTGCGGCTAGAAAATAAAATGCAGCACAAACCGCTGGAACTTTCTGGCGGCGAACAACAGCGGGTGGCCATAGCGCGGGCGATCATTACCAATCCGGCGATCATTTTGGCAGACGAGCCGACGGGGAATCTCGACTCCGAGAATTCCGCGATCGTGCTCGACATGTTGCAAAAGCTCAATCGCGAGTTGCGGCAGACGATTGTGATGATTACGCATAACCCGGAAGCCGCTGCGGTGGCGGCCCGGACGATTGAGATGCGCGATGGGCACATCGTCAAAGAGCGGTAACGCGGCGGGAATGCACGGCACGGCAAGCGGCATTAACAAGCATGAAGTCAGTACTGGTTGGCCTCAAAAATGTTTTGCTCTGGTCGTATGCGCGCGGAACGTGGCAGTATGACGTACTGTGCGCGCTGATCGTGCTGACCTTGTTGTTTTGGCCCAGCGGCAAAGCGGCCCACACTGCTACTGCTAAAACGGCGGTCGCTGTGGCCGATGGCATGTGGCAACACGAGATCGAATGGCAGGCGTTGCAAGGTTTTTTGCAGCAGCAAAACCGGCTGGAGTTGTTAAACTCTCCGCGCGAGGCGGTCGTTTTCTATTTGCAAACTGAAACCAAAACCGCGATAACGCTGTCTTCGGTAGAGCCGTTTGGCGACGCTCAGGGCCGCGTTGGGTACCGCGCGCGTTACCGGACGAATTGAAATAAATTACGCGCTTGCCCACTCTAGGCGGAAGCAAAATATGGCAAGCGATTTGGAGAAGGACTTTTTTATGGAGTATCCCCGATGACCCAAATACATAGACTCACTAAATTCGCAATTATCATCGCGCTCGCCATTGTGGCGGGAGCAAATTTGAGTGTGTGTGCCAACACTTCACCCCAACTGCTGACTGGCATCCTTGCCAAGATGGATAAGGCTCACAAAGACCTGAAGAGCTTGAAAGCCCAGATCACTCAAGAGAAGACCAACGTCCAAATCGGCTCGAAGGACAAGGATTCCGGCACGTTGCTTTACAAACCTGCCAGCAGCGCCGCCAAAGGCAAGTTTCGGCTCGATTACACCAAACCGGCTAACAACACTGTTTCGGTCGTCGGTGAAAGCGTGGTCTTCTACCAACCGAAGATCAACCAGGCCTTCAAGAACACCCTGGCCAAGGCCGCCAAGGGCCGCGTCGGCGGCTATGCGCTTTTGGTGGGGTTGGATCATTCGGCCAAAGGACTGCTCGAAAACTACAACATCGAACTCATCAACGATGAAGTGGTGGATGGGCAAGCGGCCTCGCATTTGCGCCTGACGCCGAAGGCGAATGGTTCGCTGGCCAGCATCGAACTCTGGGTGAACAACCAGACCTGGATTCCGACGATGCAAAAATTCAACGAGCGCAATGGCGATTTCACCGTCGTCAAGTTGACCAATTTGCAACAGAACGTCGCGCTCAACGACAGCGAATTTGAAGTGAAGCTGCCGGCTGGCACCAAGGTCGTTGATAAGTTCTAAATCGAACCACACAAGCTTGGGACAGTGCGCCGGTACGGAACCGGGAGCGATAGCGACCGGGTGCTGCCTGAACTCGCACTTCACGAGCCCACCCGGTCGCTGTCGCTCCCGGTTCCGTACCAATGTTGCGTGTTCTGATTTAGTGCGTAATCCAACCAGAATTGCGACGGTGCGGCTGATTCGGGCAATCAGCCGCACCGTTTTGTTTTCGGCGCTATTTTCAGTGGCGGGCGGCGCAATCCCGCCAATCCTTCAGCGCGAATAGGCGAAAAATCAGCCCCAACAGTTCAACGCGGCAAAGTTGGTTTTGCCATTTCCGCCTTTGCCACTCCCGCTGCCTATCTGACATAATGCGGGCCGAATTTCGGACATTGAGGTTCACAGATCCCTCATCGAATTTTCGCCAAACACAAACGTAAATAAATACCGATGGCAAGCAGCAAACTATCCAGAGCTATACGCGAAACCAAATTTGTCGGCAAAGCGATGCTTTCGACCAAGCACCCCTTGCTGGCCCACGTCATTCCGATGCGCCGCTGCAATCTGGCTTGCGGCTATTGCAACGAATACGACAAGGTCTCCGAACCCGTGCCGTTTGAGGAGATGCAGAAGCGTTTGGATAAACTCGCTTCCTTCGGCACGGCGGCGATCACCATCAGCGGCGGCGAGCCGATGTTGCATCCGCAGCTTTTCGACATCATCCGCCACATACGCTCGCACGGGATGATCGCCGGACTAATCAGCAACGGCTATTTCATGACCCGCGAGAATATCGAGCAGCTGAATGACGCGGGTCTCGAATACCTGCAAATCAGCATTGATAACGTCGAACCAGACAAGGTTTCGCAAAAGAGCCTCAAGGTGCTCGATCGCCGCTATCTGCCAAACCTGGCCGAGTACGCCAAGTTTCACATCAACATCAACTCCGTCATCGGCGGCGGCATTAAGAATCCCGAAGACGCCTTGACCGTGGCCAATCGCGCGGTCGAACTCGGCTTCGGTTCGACGCTCGGCATCATTCACGATGGCGATGGCCAGTTGAAACCGCTCAGCGGAAGCGAGGCAGATGTTTACCAAAAGCTGCGCCGTTTCGGGAAAAAGAAGTTTGGCTGGCTGAATCAATTTCAAGACAATTTGGCTTACGGCCGTGAAAACAACTGGCGTTGCCGCGCGGGCGCGCGCTACTTGTACATTTGCGAAGACGGCTTGGTTCATTACTGCTCGCAACAGCGCGGCTATCCGGGCATTCCGCTAGCCGAATACACGCGCGAGCACATGGAGATTGAGTTTTATACCGAAAAGCCCTGCGCCAAACTCTGCACCATCGCCTGCGTCCAACAAGTTGCGGTGGTGGACAACTGGCGTGCGCCGCAACGTCCCTTCAACGGCGTTCCCGTGCAGATCGGCGGACGCCCGCGGCACCAACCCGAAGCTGAGGCTGACGAAGTCGTAAGTGCGGAGTCGTAAGTACGGCCGCGCAAAATGCCAGCAAAGAGCAGGGAAGGGCAGGCCAGCGTGTCTGCCCTTTTGTCTCTCAGTTGCAAGGAAGTCTGTCCAACAAAAGCTGAGAACCCGGAGATAACAATGGATCGCAGGAATTTCGTACGTCTGACCGGTGCGAGTGCGGCGGCCCTTTCGGTGGGCCCTGCGCCCGTCGCGGCTGAGCCTCAGCAGCAGGCAACATCAAAACGACGTGCCTTGATGAAAGTCGGTCATCAGCACGATCATTCGGAAGACACCCTGCGGTTGCTGGCGGGCTTGGGCGTGAACAACATTTGCAGCGGCCTGCCCTCGGCAAAATTCGATGAAAACTGGACGGTCGAAAGTCTCAGCAAGTTCCGCGAACGGGTTGAAGCGTTCGGCATCAAGCTCGACATGATGCCGTTGCCGCTCAGTTCGGCCTATATCGCCAGAGCCGAAAATCCGAACATCATGCTAGGCAAAAGTCCCGAACGTGACCGCGAGATAGACAACATTTGCCAGATGATTCGCAATTCGGCGCGTGCCGGCATCCCGGCCTTGAAATACAACATGAGCATCCTCGGCGTCGTCAGCACCGAACCGGTGGCTGGCCGTGGAGGCTCAATGAGTCGCGCGTTCAACTATGCCACCGCCAAACAGGAGCCGCCACTGACCGAAGCTGGCCCGGTCAATGCGGATGCGTATTGGGAACGCATCACCTACTTCCTGAAACGCGTACTGCCCGTGGCCGAAGAGTACAAGGTGCGGCTGGCTTGCCATCCGCACGATCCGGGCATGCTGCGCGGCAAGGGCTATCGCGGCGTAGAGACGGTGCTGGGCAGTGTGGATGGGTTGAAACGCTTCGTTGAAATCACGCCCAGCCAGTATCACGGATTGAACTTTTGCCAGGGTACAGTTTCAGAGATGTTGCAGAAACCGGGCGCAGAGATTTACGACGTGATTCGTTACTTTGGCAGCCGTGGCAAAATCTTCAACGTGCATTTCCGCAATATCCGCGGGGGCTTTCTCAACTTTCACGAGACGTTCATTGACGACGGCGAGGTGGATATGTTGAAGGCGCTGCGCGTTTACAAAGAGGTCGGCTACGACGGCATGCTGATGCCCGATCACGTGCCGAAGATTGCGGGGGACACGGGCGGCATCAAGGCCTTTGCCTACACATTCGGCTACATCAAAGCTTTGATTGCAGCGGTCAATGCCGAATAAACTGCTTTCGTCAACGCGAGCCTCAAGCTTGGTTTTCTTCCTGACAGCCTAAAGTCCCGGCCTAGTCCTGCCGATAGACAACAC
>JAYUCP010000434.1:0-24455 GCA_043740245.1 Acidobacteriota bacterium
GATGAAGCGCGCCATCCGGTCAATCGCGCTGACGCCGAGAAACGGCATGCTGCCGTGGGCGGTGCGTCCGTGCGTGACGACCTCGAACCAATAGACGCCGCGATGGCCCAGGCAGATGCGGTCGTAATCGAGCGGCTCGGTGATGATGACGTAATCCAGCGTGTTGCGGCGAAAGACGCCGTGCTCTGCCAGATAGGCGACGCCCGCGAAGCCGCCGCTCTCTTCATCCACGGTCGCGCTTTGTTCGACTGCGCCGTTGAGCTTGATGCCCGCGCGCCGGATGGCTTCGACGGCAAAGATTGAAGCGGCGATGCCGGCTTTTTGATCGGTCACGCCGCGCCCGTACATGCGTCCGTCGCGGATGAGCGCGGCAAAGGGGTCAACCGTCCAGCCCGCGCCCGGCGGCACGACATCGAGATGGCCGTTGAAATGTAAGGTGGGCCGTTGCGCCAAGCCTTTCATCCGCCCGATGACGTTGACGCGCGGATGTTGCGGCGTGCATTCGGGCAAGCCTTCCGCGGTGACGTATTGAATGTCGTAGCCGAACTCCTGCAGCTTCGCGCCAATCAGTTGGGCGCAATCGGCGTAGTTTTCGCCGGGCGGATTGACGGTTGGGATGCGGACGAGCTGTTGCAGAAAGGTGATGAGTTCGTCGGCCAGGCCGTCAATGCGGGCGAGCACGGTTGTTTCAGTTGCAGTCAGCATAATCGCGTGGTTTCGGGAAGACGCATTTTCCATTTGTCATTTGAGATTTGTCATTGCCTCGAACAGCCAAGTCAAAGCTCAATGAGCGTTAGCCAGATTCAAAGAAATTCGGACATACGCAAAGTGTGGAGCGGGTTCTTTACCCGCACCCGGCGCGCGTGCAGTTGGCGGATGCGGGTAAAGAACCCGCACCACACTGGCAGGTAGTTGCGTAAGTCCTGGCAATGACAAATATCAAATCTCAAATGATAAATGGAAAATCAAACGGCGCGTCCACTGCGTGAGTTTCTACAACGGCGGCGCAAAGCGGCCATCCGCCGCCGTCCAACCGCCATCCACAAACAAGACCGAGCCGGTGACGTAGCTGGCCGCGTCGGAACTCAAGTAAACGACCGCGCCCGCCATCTCGTCTGCGCGCGCCCAGCGGTTGAAAACACTCTTGGCCGCATAAGCGTCGTACCAGTCGGGATTGTTTTTGATTGGCGCGGTGAGCGGGGTTTCGACGACGCCGGGCGCGATGGCGTTGACGCGCACGCCGTGCGGGCCCAATTCGGCAGCCAGCGCGCGCACCAATTGCACGATGCCGGCTTTGGTGGCGGCGTAAACGCCCTGGCCCGGCTCGACGACTTGCGAGCGAATCGAAGAAATCGCAATCAGGCTGCCGCTGCCTTGCGCGGCCATCAAGCGGCCAGCTTCGCGCAGGACGATGAGGGTGCCTTTGAGATTGACGTTGATGACGCGGTCGAATTCTTCATCGGCGTATTCGAGCAGCGGTTTGCGCACGTTGATGGCGGGCGTGGTGACGACTGCGTCCAACCGTCCGCGTTCGGCCTGCACGGTTTGAAACAACTGGCGCACACTGGCGGCGTCGGTCACGTCCACAGTCAGCGCGGCGGCTTGCGGCAAGGTCTGGGCGGTTGCTTGCGCTGCTGCCAAACGATTGTCGGCGCAATAGACAAACGCGCCTTGCGCGGCCAGTGCTTGCGCGCCCGCCTGGCCAATGCCGGAACCCGCGCCGATGACGACGGCGGTACGGTTGTCCAGCCGAAAGAGGGTTTCGTAATTCATCTGCTTGGTTCCTTGTGATTCGAAATGATGGGCGGCGCGGACTTTAGCACAACACATGGCTGTTTACAGGTGCGCACGGGAGCGGCTAGCATACGGGTGTGAAGCGATTGAAACGGAGGCACGATGACGACGACACAAGTGGTTTATGCAGGAGTTTTACGGCAAGCCCTGGACTTGCCGCACGAGGCACGGCTGCGGTTGTTGGCGGAACTGCAACAAGCGGAGTTGCCGCCAGCGCCAACCCATAATGGGCTGGGCCGTGGGCGGCCTGATCCGTGGCCGGCAATGGAGTGGTTGCGGTTGCACAGCAAAGAGTATGGCGATTGTTGGGTCGCGCTCGATGGCAACCGCTTGATCGCCCACGGCCCAGACGCTGAAGTGGTTTACGCGGCAGCCCAAGCGGACGGCGCTTATCTGCCGCTGATCAAATTCATTGAATCTGTTGATGCGCCCCCATTCGTTTTCTGAACTGTTATGCCTGAACTCTCTTTCGATGTTATCCAGCGCTACACCTCTGCTGACGGCGTGGAAATTCCGTTGGTGATTACTGGTGGTGGCAGGGAACTGCAGACGACCGGCTTTGTAGACTGCGGCGCGGGAGCTTGTCTCTTCAACAACGAGACCGGGCGGTTGCTTGGTCTCGACATTGAAACTGGCGAGCCGCAAGCCTTCAGCCCCGCGTCGGGCGGAACACTGCTTACTTACGGCCACTTGGTCACGCTGGAATTTTTCGGTCTCACTGTGGAAAGCATTGTTTACTTTGCCAAATATCCAGGAGTACGCCGGAACCTGCTTGGGCGCAGCGGCTGGCTCAGCAAACTGCGCTTTGGATTGGTGGAGTATGACAGCACCGTCTACCTTTCGCGCCTGACGTAAACCGCGAACAACTGAAAAAACAAAAAGGGAGTACACGGTCATTGCCGCGCACTCCCTTTCTGTTTTGCGCTGTCGTTCTAATTCCTACAGCGGGCGGATGAACACGCGCCCATCATCCGTGGCGGCAAACAGTTTTGTCGTCTGTCCGCTGTTTGCCAGCGAGGTGATGCGGATGAATGGGAGGCATTCGTTGAGCGAGGCCCAGGTGTCGTTTTGCCCGTTGAAGCGGAACACGCCACTGTCGGTCGCCGCATAGAGAGTGCTGCCCGCGAAGTGCAGATCGTTCAGGTTCTGGTTGTCCAGCCCGATGTTGATCGAACTCCAGTTGGGCGCGCCGAGCAGCGACGTGCGGTACGCGCCGCTGCCATTGAACCCGGCAAAGAGCGTGTTGCCATCCGGACTGACTTCGAGCGCCTGCACGCGGGTGGTTGGCAAACCGGAACCGACGGCCGCCCAGGTTGGGCTGGCGCCGCCCAGATCGCTGACCAACAGTGTGTAAACGCCGTTGGTTTCAGTGCCCGCGTAAATGCGCGCGTTATTGCCCGTGCCCGCCGCCGTCAACGCATAGATGCTCAGATCGCCCAAACCGCCGTTGACTTGCGTCCAACTGGTGCCGTCGTTGGTCGTGAAGAAGATGCCGCCGCCTTGCGTACCCGCAAAGAGCGTCCCGTTACTGGACAGCGCCAGCGAACGGACAAAGCTGTTGCTGAGGCCGTTGTTGACTTGCGTCCAGTTGACACCGTTGTCGGTTGTCCGATAGACGCCGCCGCCCGGCGTGCCCGCAAAGAGCGTCGTCGTCTGTCCCGCCGTCTTCACCACCAGCGCGCGGATGTCGGTGCTGGTCAGGCCCATTTGATCTACGCGCGGCCAGGTCTCGCCATTGTTGGTCGAGAGGTAGAAGCCGCCGCCGGCCAATCCGGCGAACAGGTTGGTGCCGTTATTGAGCAGCGTGATGATCGTGCCTTGTTTGGGCAGATTGGCCGGTTGCCAACGCGCGGGCGAACTCGGGATCGTCAACGAGAGGTTGACCGTCTTCGTCATCGTCAGCGCCTGGCAATTGTTGGTCGCCGTGAACGTGACGGTGAAGGTGCGCGCTTCGTTGAAGACGTTCGGCGTCCAGTTGAAGGTCGCCGAGGCGGCCGTGCCGCTGGTGCTGGTCTGATTGAAGGTCGCGCCCGGCGGCAGGCCCTGCGCGGTCAGCGTGATGACCGAACCCGCGTTAGGATCGGTGGCCGTGACGTTAAAGGTCACCGGCTGCGCGACCGGATTGGTCGCGCAATCCTGCGGAATCGTCAGCGTGATCGTTTGATTCGCCGGAACGGTCAGCGCCGGCGGTTGGCAAACGGCGGTGACGCCGATTTCCACGGTCGCCGCCGTGCTGTCCACCTTGCCGTCATTCACCTTGAAGGTGAACGAGTCGGTGCCGTTGAAGTTGCTGGCTGGCGTATAGGTCAGGTTCGGCGCGCTGCCCGACAGCGTGCCGTGTTGCGGCGTGGTCAGCACCGCGAAGCTGATCGTGTCGTTGTCGGGATCGCTACCCGTCAGCGTGATGCTGGCCGGCGTATTTTGCAGCGTCGTGACACGGCTGGCGCCGGTTTGCGAATTGGCGACTGGCGCACGATTCACATCAGCGATGCTGATCGAAACCGTCTTGGTGTCGCTTTGCTGCGTCGGTGAACAGTTGTCGGTCACGTTGAAGCTGACGCTGTAATTGCCGGCTTGCGTGAACGACGGTGTCCAGTTGAACGCCTGTTGAATCGAGCCGTTGGTGCTGGTCGTGACCGGGAAGGTCGCGCCTGTGGGCAGATTCGGCGAGGTCAAAGTCAGTGTTTCGCCGGTGTCGGGATCGGTGGCCGTCACGTTGAAGGTCAACGCCTGACCCTCGGTGCCGTTGATCGTGCCCAGCGGCACGGTCAGCACTGGCGGCCGGCAAACGTTCGCTACGATGATGCGCACGACCTTGGTGGCCGACACGCCGCGCGTGGCGGTGAAGGTGATGTCATACGTGCCAGCCTGCGTGAAGTCGGGCGTCCAGGTGAAGGTCTGACTGATCGTAGAACCGTTGCTGGTTTGCGCCGGGAAGACCGCTCCCGTGGGCAGGCCCGCCGTCGCATTGAGCGTGAAGGGTTGGCCCTGCGTACCGCCCACAGCCGAAACCGTGAAGCTCACTTGCTGGTTCTCTGTCGCGTTTAGCTGGCTGGGCGCGTCAATCGTGATGTTCGTCGTTTGCGGAACGACGACAATCGTCACGGTGTTGGTCGCGCTCAGTGTCGGCAGGCCGTTGTCCCTGACCGCGAAGGTCACGGTGAAACTGCCCGCTTGCGCTTCGGTGGGCGTCCAGGTGAACAGGCCAGTCGTCGCGTTGGTTTGCGTGAAGGTCGAACCCGCCGGCGTATTCGTCGCCGTCAACGTCAGCACATCGCCCGTGTCAGGATCGCTGGCCGTGACGGTGAAGCTGACGGGTTGGCCGGTGATGACGCTTTGCGGGCCGGGCACGGTGATGCTCGGCGCGTCGTTGACCGACGTGATGGTGATATTGATGACGGCTTCGTTGCTGTTGAGCTTGCCGTCGCTGGCGCGGAACCGAAGCTCGTCCGTGCCGAAGTAATTCGGCGTGGGCGTGTAAATCAGATTCGGCGCGGTGCCGGCGAGCGTGCCGTGCGCGGGTTGCTGGGTGATCGTGAAGGTGAGCGGATCGCCATCCACATCGCTGGCTTGCAGCGTGAGGTTGGCGGGCGCGTCTTCACTGATCGCAATGCTGGTTCCCTGCGCCACGGGCGCGTCGTTGACGGGATTGATCGTCAGCGACACGGTGGCGATGTTGCTGTCGAGGCGTCCGTCATTCGCCTTGAAGGTGAACGAATCCGGGCCGTTGAAATTGGCGGTCGGATTGTAGGTCACATTCGGCGGCGTGCCGGTCAGCGTACCGCGCAGCGGCGCTTGCAGGATGGTGTAAGTCAGCGGCTGGTTTTCAGGATCGCTGGCCACCAGCGTGAGCGCCTTGGTGGTGTCTTCGTCGAGCACGACTGTTTGCGAAGCCGCGAGCGGCGCGCGATTGGCCGCGACGTTGATCATCACCGGGCGCGTGATGACACGCGGCGGGGTGCTGTTGTCAGTCACCACGAAGTTGGCGGTGTAAATCGCCGCTTCGCCGATGTTGGGCGTCCAGTTGAATTCGCCGGTTTGCGGGTTAAAGGTCGCGCGCGGCGGCAAGCTGGTGGCGCTCAACGTCACGGTTTGACCCGGACACTTCGGCGCACCCAGCACGGTGAAGTTGACGGGCACGCCTTCGACCGCGGCCACATTGGCGGGCACCGTCAGAATCGGGTCGCACTCACCGCTGACGATGATGATGACCTGGCGGGTGGTGCTGCGTTGCGGCTGGCCGTTGTCCGACGCCGTGAACGTGATGCTGAAGTTGGTGACTTGCGCGAAGTTCGGCGTGAACGTGACCGTCCCCGTCGCCGGATTGCCCGGCGTGGTGTTAAAGGTCGCACCTGACGGAACGCCCGCCGCCGTGATGGTCACGGTTTGACCCGCGTCGGGGTCGGTCGCGCTGACGTTGAAAATCAGTTGCTGGCCGACGTTGATGGTCAGCGGTGTCGTTGGGGCGGTCAACTGTGGATCGAGATTGAAATCCACCACATTGATCGTCACCAGCTTGCTCGAAACCGCGTTGGCGTCGTTCGCATCCGCCGCCGTGAAGGTGATCGGATAGGTGCCGGACTGCGTGAAGTTGGGCGTCCAGCGGAACTCGCGCGAAACGCGCGGGCCGTTCTGGACGAGATCGCCCAACGCCGAACCGGACGGCAGATTGCCCGTGTTGATGGTCAGGTTCTGATTTGGGCAGCCCTGCAAGGCCGTGATCGTGAAGACGACCTGCTGGCCTTCGGAGATGTTGTAGACATCCTGCGGCGCGCTGACCGTGGGCGGCACGCTGACGTTATTGACCGCGATCGAGAACGTGCGCGTCTCGCTGCGCGGCGGCGTGCCGTTGTCAGTCGCGGTGAAGCTGAGCAGATAGCCGCCCGCCTGTGTGCAACTCGGCGTCCAGGTGAACTCGCCGGTGCCCGCGTTGAAATTCGACCCCTGCGGCAGATTGGCCGCCGAGAGCGTCACAGCGTTGTTCTCAGGATCAATGGCTGAGACGTTAAAGCTGAGCGTCTGGCCTTCATTGATGGTTGGCGACGGCGGCAGAATCAGCGTCGGCGCGCAGTTGTCTTCGGTGACCGTGATTTGCACCGTCTTGGTATCGCTGAGCGGAATCGGGCCGCCGTTATCCATGGCGACAAAGGTCACGGTGTAACTGCCCGCCTGCTTGCAATTCGGCGTCCAGGTGAAACGGCGATTGGGTTCGATAAAGCTCGCGCCTTCAGGCCGCGCGGGCGCGCTGATCGAAATCGTCTGGCCCGTGTCCACATCGGTGGCTGAAACGTCGAAGGTGATGTTCGTGTTCTTCTTGACCGTTTGCGGCCCCGGCACGATCAGCACGGGCGGATCGTTGACCGGATTGACCGTGATGGCGACCACGGCGGTATTGCTGTCGGCCTTGCCGTCATTGACCTTGAACGTGAAGTTGTCGGTGCCGTTGTAATTAAGATTCGGCACGTAAATCAGATTGGGCGCGACGCCGCTGAGCGTGCCATTCGAGGGCGGCGTCACGATGTAGCGAATCGGATTGCCATCGGGGTCGCCCGCTGATAGGAAGATCACTTTGGTCGTGTCTTCATCCAAATTCACCGTTTGCGAGGTTGCCAAAGGCGCGCGATTGGCGGGCGATGACAACGAAGCAAAGAACAGATCGGGCGTCACTGCCGTTACGCCGCCGGGTTTGATGATGCTGCCATTGACCGTGCGCAACACGCTGTCAGACCGTCCATCGGGACGCAACAGGCTGGCTTCGACGGTCAACGAATCGTTGCCGGGATTGAGCGGCACGTTGCGCAACACAAACGCGCCGTCGCCATCGGTGTAACCCGCCTGGCCGCGCACCTGCACGACCGCGCCCGCCACGGGCAGGCTCAAAGTATCGCTGATGCGTTCGACCACGCGGCCCGTCACGCTGGTCACGCTGGCAGGCGTTAAGGCGACAAAGTAAATGCCGCCTTCGGTGATCGCGCGGAAGCCGGTCTCGATGCGCGGGCCGTTCACAGTCGCCGTGCCTGCTTCGATAAACGAACCGAGCGTCTGACTGTCGCTGCGTTGATCGAGCCGATAGAGCGTCAGTTGCGTTCCGCCCGCCAAATTGTCTGTATTCGGGAAGCTCAATTGGCCGCCCGGATTCAGACGCGCGCCCAGCGGCGTCAATTGCACGATGCGTGAACTGTAGATGCTGAACGGCAGCGGCTTCGGCGTGCGGCAATTCTGGACTTGCGCGAGCGTGATTTGATTGGTCAGCGCATCGCTGGGGAATTGCGCCGTCGCGCCTGCTTCGAGCGTGAAGATCACATTGCCCGCCGTGGCGTTCTGATCGGCGCCGCACGGAAAGACCGGCAGCGTGAGCGTCACGGCGTTCCCGACGCTGCTGCTGCGGCCCAGCGGCGCAGTCAGCGAAATCGGCGCGGCCAGGCGGTTATCGCGCTTGGTGTTGACTTCGGCGCGCTGGAAGATCGAGCCGTGCGTTTCAAAACCGCGCACACCCTGCGGCGTGATTTGCAGCGTGGTGAAAAACGTATTCGGCGGCGTCGTCAGATTGATCGGCAGAATGAAAGAGCCATCGGGTTTGGTAGTGGTCTGTTCGTTGGTGACGAGCGCCTTGACGATCACGCCGCCCAACGGGAAGCGGTCGCTGGTTTCGACGATGCCGCTGACCGAGGTGCCGACTTGCAATTGGTTTGTGGAGGTGGCTTCGCCGCTCGGCGTGCCGACAGTGATGCGGCCCGTCTGAATGCCGAAGGGCAATTGCACCGTCAACCGGTCAGTCGTCGCCGAAATGACTTGCGTTAGCTGGCTGCCCACGCGCACGCGGTTATCCACCAGATTGCCGGGCGCGAACGGCCCGCCGGTGACGACAACGTTGTCGCCCGCCCGGAAAGTCTGTTGCGTCGGTTCGCCCACCGTCGGCGGCGTGCTTAGCCGCAACCCGGCGATTTCGACCTCGGCCGTATTGGAAAGCTTTTGCGCGCCAGTGGTCGGATCAACGACCGCCAGCGAAAGATTGATGAGGCCGCGTCCGTTCAGCCGCGTGCGCACTTCGCCGCGATTGATCGGGCCGATGTTGATTTGGTCTAGGCCAACCAGCGTGCCTTGCGCTTGCGCGAAGCCGACGGGCAATTTCATTTGGCCTTCCAGCCCGCCCATGCGCACGCTCACATCATTGACGCTGGCGCGTCCGCGCACGCCGGTCGCAAACATAATGATGAATATCTGTTCGGCCTCGGTGGCCAGATCAATCGGTTCAGGCACGAAGCGGTTTTGATCCGGCTCAAAGCGCGAAAGGCGCAATGTCGTCTGCGTGCCATTGGCCGCCACGCGCAAGACGATGGCGGCGGGCAAACCTTTCCCCGAAGCATTCGCGGTAAAGATACCCGGTGAAACCCGCGCGATCGTCAAGCGGCCCACCGACGTGATGCCTTCACCCGTGATGATCGTGATCGTCGCCTCGCCTTGCGTGGTGCCGGTCGGAATTACGAAGTTGACCTGCGTCGGCGCGACGAAGAAAAGCTGCGCGAAGCGTTCAGTATTCTGGCTGTCGCGCACACGTACCGTCGTCCCCGCCAACGAGGTCGGCAGCGGCACCGAGGTGCCCGTTTCAACCCGCGTAGACAAATTGGCGCCAAACGCCGACACCACCGAATCGGCGGCCACCGGGCCGGTCTCGAAGGTCGCCGCCGAGACTGCAACCAGCGGTTGCGTCTGCAAGACGGTCTTTGTCGGTGCTGTGCCCGTTATGGCCGCTGTGGCAAAAGTTTGCTTTACCGTTTTGGTTGGAGCCGTTGGCACAGGCAGGCTGAGCGGCGCTGCGGTTTTGATGTGGCGCGCCCCTTCAGTGGGCGGCCCGCTCAAACACAACACGCTGGCAAACAGGCCGGCAAGCAGCGCCGCACGGCGCTTGCCAAACAGAACATTGAACAGTTGCACCAAAGATAGGCCGCGATTGGGCAACGACATAAGGCACCTCCAGATAAACTGAAATCTATCTTCTGATTCTAGTCAGGCGATTAGGGTCAGGTCGTTGGGGGGAGGACTGTACGGGCAGCCTTCCACGTCAAATCAAACGCTGGGCAGGCGTGGGGCCCCAGGCTAGTCATAGAGGCTAGTCATACGCGAGGCCAAGCCGCTGCACAGTGTGCAAATAACGAGTCCGGATTACTGGGCTAGTGAGGCGCTTCGTGAATACCGGGAAAAGGGCTGTCGCTCGCGGCCTGAGCGGGCTGCCGAGCACAGCTAAAGAATGGGAAAACGCGATAGGAGAAAAGCGAGTAGTTGAACATTGCGCTGCCTCGGTGCGCCCTTCACCGGCCTCATCGACAATTTACTATGACAGGGATTTGCGAACTGACTTTACCAAGGGCGTTTTCGGTAAGTAGCTTGAATTACCGCACCAGGGGTCTCGCTTGGAATAACACAAAGTAGGGATCGCTAAATGCCCTGGAAATGCTGAAAACCTCTCAGGCAGGGCGGCGCTAATCTACTGCTCAGCGCTCCTGGCAGTCAACAGGAATTTAATACCAGCAGTTTTCTTACAACAACTTAGCGGAGCGGAACGCTACGGGGCGGCACGGGGTAAATAGATTTTTTGGGGTACAGCTTTTTAACGACGGGCCTTTGATACCATCTTTAATGGCCGGGTTGCTTTTGGTCATGTACAAAGCTGAGCGGGCCCAATCAACTTCCAGGTGGTAGCAAATTGATTCGCTAGGGCGGGTGACGAATAGCTTCGCTGCATCCGCACCGGGTTCGGCGCGCAGGCACATCCTGTTGCGCGGTGGCGGGTGCGAGCAGGCCAGCAACGTGCGTGTGAGCAAGCAGAGTTTAGAGAGCGGTTTCGAGTGTCGCATCAAATCAACCTTTCCTGATGGTTCGTAACGCTTTGTTGACTATGTAAGCCGTCTCTTCGGTTGGCGATGTTTCCGCCCAATGCTCACAAACCGTGCGCACCCAGCCGGGTTGCGATTTGCTGGCGTCGTTCAGCCAATTCGCCACCGAATCGCGCACATATTTGGCCGGATCGCTGCGCAACGGCTCCAGGATCGGATAGCCAAGTTCAGGATTCTTCTTCAACGCTTCGATGTGTTTGCACCAGACGCCGCGCGGGCGCGTGGCCTCGCTGGCAAAGCGGCGGATGTTTGCGTCGGCGGCGCTTGTCCATTCGCTCAGCAGGCGGATCGCCGCGGGCAATTCGCGTTCAAGCGCATCGCGCACCGCCATCCAGGCGATTTCGCGCACGCCAAAGTGCGCATCGGCGGCAAAGCGGCGCATGGCGGCGAGCTTCTGCGCGAGCGGCAACTCCGCATCGCCGCCCACCACGTGACACGCCCAACTGCGCACCACATCCGACGGATGGCGCGCCAGCCTGGCAAAGCTGGAATTGCGTTTGGATTGCGCTTTGATCGCCGGCAGCAACGCACGCCCAATGACCGGAATGAGTTGCGCGGCGCTTGGCTTTTTGAGCCGCGCCATTGCGGCGAGCGTCGGCGCAATGGCCGCCTGCAAACCAAGCTCTGGCAGCACCGTTTGCAACAGCAGCTTTTGATCCAGCGCCAGCCATTCGACCAGATTGGCGGTCGCCAGGTCGCCGTTATTCAATTGCGCGAGGATGCCGGACGGAATCTCGCTGATGCGGCGCGCGCCTTTGCGTTTGGGCGGAGTCATAAGTTGCCAGCTCCGGTCAGTGCTTCCGGGTTGATTTGGCTGTTGGCCGGACGTTGCCGTTTTTCGGCGCGGCTTTTTGCAGCGCCAGCCAGTCGCGCAATTGTTTGAGTTCGCTGAAATCAAGCAGCGCCTGGCCTAGTTTCTGCAATTGCGGCATCGGCAGCCGCCGAATTTGAGTTTGCAAGCGTGCACTGAGCGGGCCGAACCGTTGCGCCAGTTGCGCCAGGATCAGTTGCTCGAAGCCCTGCTCCAACCCTTCATACCAACTCTTTTTCATCGCTTTGACTTCCCAACTGGTCAGCAGCAGCTTGTTTTCTTTTTGGTATTCGTAAACTTCGTGTTCCAATTTGTCCTCCATTTCGGTCGGAAGCGCGATGACCCAATCAATCAAGCGCACGAGTTGTGCAATCTCGATGCGGCTGAAACCGCGTTCGTGCAGTCCGAAGATCAAGGCGCGTTTCGCCGCGAACTTGCGCGCATTATCGCCTCGGGCTTCGAGTGCTTTCAATTGCGCAAGCACGAGCACGGCAAAGGGATTGCGGCTCGCTTCCAACTCGGCCTGCCGCTGTTTGAACTCGCGCAGCCGCGCCACCGGGAATTGAAAGTCCACGTGGCAGCCCCATTGTTCGCTGCGATAACGCCCGATGTATTCGTGCGCGCGCTCGCTGATGAGCACGGCCAGGCTGACGACCTTGACGTGAAAGCGGTCGAAGAGCCGGTAGTTGTAGACATACATCCGCTCGTTGAAACGCCGCCGCGGCTCGCCCTGGATTTCCAAATGAATCAGTAGCCAGCGCCGCTTACCGTTTTTCAAATAGACCTGCGCCAGTTTGTCCGCCACGCGCCGCCCCAACGTGTGCCCGCGCCCGATGCTGGCGAGTTCCTTATCCAGAAACTGATAGCCGCGCGCCCAATCCACTTCCACATGAATGGCGGGGAAGAAGTGCGCGATGAACGGTTCGAAATAAAGCCGCAACGCCTCTTTCCAGGCGTCATCCGGGCTGGCGCGCACGATGTGTTGCGGCTGCGGTATGGGCATCGCTGGAATCCCTTCGCTCAGGCCAACAGCTTCTGCACGACGTTGCCGTGCACGTCGGTCAAGCGGTATTCGCGCCCCTGGAACTTAAACGTCAGTTTGGTGTGCTCGATGCCCAACACGCGCAAAATCGTCGCGTGCAGATCGTGCACATCCACCGGATCAACGACCGGGTTGTAGCCGATTTCGTCCGTCTCACCGACGGTCACGCCGCCCTTGATGCCGCCGCCTGCCAACCACATCGCAAACGCGCGCGGATGATGATCGCGGCCCAGCAGCTTCGATCCGCTGCGGCCTTCATTCATCGGGGTGCGGCCGAATTCGCCGCCCCAGACGACCAGCGTTTCATCCAGCAGGCCGCGCTGTTTCAAATCGGTCAAGAGCGCGCCGATGGGCTTGTCAACCTCGCGGCAGAGGCGTGGGAGTTTGGAGACGATGTCGGTGCCGACGCCGTTGCCGTGCGTGTCCCAGCCCCAGTGATACAACTGCACGAAGCGCGTCCCGCGTTCGACCAGCCGCCGCGCCAGCAGGCAGTTGTTGGCAAACGAAGTCTCGCCGGGCCGCGTGCCATAGGCTTCGTGCACGCTGGCTGGCTCCTTACTGATGTCGGTCAGTTCGGGCACGCTGGTTTGCATGCGGAAGGCCAGTTCATAAGCCGCGATGCGCGTGTTGATTTCGGGGTCGAGCGTTTCCTGCTGTTGCAGTTGATTCAAATCGCGCAGCGCATCCAGCGTCTGCCGCCGCGCCGCGCTCGATACGCCGTCAGGGTTGTTGACGTAAAGCACCGGCTCGCCTTTCGAGCGGAACTCTACGCCCTGATGCTGCGTCGGCAAGAAGCCGCTGCCCCAACAGGTCTTGCCGCCATCGGGATTGTTCTCGCCGCTGATGAGCACGACGAAACCCGGCAGGTCTTTGTTCTCGCTGCCCAGCCCGTATTGCAGCCACGCGCCCATGCTCGGACGGCCCGGAATTTGGTGGCCGGTGTTCATGAAAATCTGCGCGGGCGCGTGGTTGAATTGCGTCGTGTGCATGCTGCGGATGATCGCAATCTCATCCGCGTGGCTCGCCAAGTGCGGCAGCAAGTCGGACATCTCTTGCCCAGACTTGCCGTAGCGTTTGAAATTGAAAGGCGAGCCGAGCAGTTTCGGTGTGCCTTGGATGAAGGCGAAACGCTCGCCTTTGGTGAACTCATCGGGGCAGGGCTGGCCGTCGTATTTGCGCAGCACCGGTTTGTTGTCGAACAGGTCAATCGTCGAAGGCGCGCCGGCCATAAACAGGTAAATCACGCGTTTGGCTTTGGGCGCAAAATGCTGGATGCGGTTTTGCGCAAAGAGTTGATCGTCCAATAAAGACGACAGCGCCAGTGCGCCCAGGCCGAAGCCGGTTTGTTTGAAGAAGTGGCGGCGCGTGCTGCGCTGCAAAGCGTCAAAAGGTTCGTTCATTGCGTTCTCGCTGTTGTGCTGTGTCCGTAGCCCGACCGTGAGAGAGGGCTTGCTTGAGGCTGTCTCCCTTCGGAACAACGCTGCAGCAGGCCAAGCGAGCCCTCTCTCACGGTCGGGCTACGGACACGGTATAAGTTCAAATTCATCCGGCAACATTGCAAACATCAGTGTTGTGCGTAATGCGCCATCGGCGGCGAGGCGTTCGTTGCGCAACGTGGCCTCCAAGCGGTAACCCGAACGTTCGGCGACGAGGCGGCTGCGCACATTGCGCGCGTCGCAGCAAATCTGAATGCGGTTGGCCCGCAGCGTCTCGAAACCGACGCGCGTGAGGGCGCGCACGGCTTCCGTTACCAAGCCGCACCCTTGCGCCGACGCGCGCCGCCAATAGCCAATCTCGAATTTCGGTACTGCCCAATCGTGCACAAACAGATCGGTCGCCAATGCAAACTCGCCGGTCTCTTTCAGAAACGCAAACAACGGGAAGCCTGCGCCTACCGCGAAGGTGGCGGCGGCCTCGCGGCAAAACGTTTCGGTTTCCGCCACGCTCGGCAAGGTGTGCGCCCACGGCATCCATTGGTGCAAAGCGGCGAAGCTTTCGCGGATGGCGGCATTCACTAAATCGCCGTCGCCAGCCTGTGGCGCGCGCAGCAGCAAGCGTTCGGTTTCAATCGTCGCGGGGAAAGCGGTTGGCGTCATTGCTTGAGCCTCACTCGTTTCAGTCAGCTTCAGCGTCGCCGCGCGTGAGCAAGCTTCGAGGATGTTTTGCGGTTGGCGCGCGCTCGGCGCAAACGAAACCCGCCGCGCCGCATCACGACCGCAGCGCTTAACGATTTTGTCTAGCCGCCCAATCCTCAAATGAAATGAAGCTTGCGCCATCGAAGACTTCAATCCGGTAAACCGGATGGATTTCCCAGACGGCTCTACGCAACGGATTGCCTGAACTCGGCGGCGTGCCGCACGGCGTAGCCCGGTGGCTGCCGTCGAAGAAAAGCTGGCCGGTGAGGCGCACGCGCAGTCCTTTGACCGGCAGCGGGTTGGTGACGTGTGACGCGGTGCAGGTGTTGGAATCGAAACGTTCCCAGAGCGCTGGCCTGAAGTGCGGGATGATCTCTGCCGTGACGCTCGAACATTCGCGCGCCGTGGCCGTCTGGCCGAGCGCGACGTGAATATCGTTCCATTCCAGCAGGGAGTTTTTGCAGTTGACGCCCTCGCCGCCAAAGCCGAAGGGGAAGGTGTCATCGTGTTTGGCGTCCAGCACAAAGGCCTCCAGCGTGACCAGATCGCCCTCGCTCAGCGTGACCGGGTTGTTGTTCGCGTCTCGCGCCGCCAAGCCATGCAACTTTGCCCGCGCGCTCGGTTGCGGCGGGCCGCCGGGGCCGTAAGTGATTTGGTGATTGCGCTCCAGCCGGTCAGCGGCTTGTTGCAGCTTGTCAAAGGAAGCGAAGTTGAGCAGCACGGGCGTGCCGCTGGCGCAGAGATTATTTTTGAGCCGGTTTTGCGCTTTGTCGGAGGCCCGTGTGGCGCAGCCTTCGTTGGGGCATTGCTGATCAATGTCGTGGCTCACCTCGCCCTGGAAGGGCAACGTGCAACCCGGCACAAAACTTTGGTTGATGGTGCAACGCGAAGGGTTTGCTGGCGGACTGTCGCCGCAATGCGCGGCGGCGGTGCGCGTCAGTTGTCCGGCGTCGCTGGCGCGGGCTGTCCGCGTGCTGGCGCTGCGTTTCCCGGCGCTCTTGCCGCGCTTTTGCGCCGCCGCGTTTGGCGGCGTGCCGGCCAATGGGAAGATCAGACAAATCAAAAAACAGAGGTAACATCTGACTCGCATAGCACCTCCTTGTGCTGATGCGTTGGTGGGTTTACACCAACGCGTGAAGGGATAAAAGCGGCAACGCCGCCTGGGAAAGCGCACCCTCGCGCAGCCTTCGGCACTGCTGAAAAGCCGCGCCCGGATTCAGTGCTCTCAGGCGTGACGTGCGCGCTGCTTAGCTACAACGGTCGCACCCAGATGTTGCGGAAGCGCATCGGATTGCCGTGATCCTGCAATTTCAAAGGGCCTTTCGGCGGATGCGCGATGTATTGCGGCGCGCGGTCGTTCCAGGTCTCGCCATAAATCTCGACGTTGTTTTGCACGAGCACGCCGTTGTGGAAGACGGTGACGCGGGCGCGGCGCGTGACCTTGCCGATTTCGTCAAAGCGCGGCGAGGTGAAGACGATGTCGTAGTACTGCCATTCGCCCGGCTTGCGCGAAGCGTTGACCAGCGGCGCGTGCTGTTTGTAAACCGACCCCGCCTGCCCGTGGAAGTAGGTCGGGTTCTGGTACGAATCGAGCACCTGAATTTCGTAATGGCCCATCAGAAAGACGCCGCTGTTGCCGCGCCCCTGGCCGTCGCCTTTGACTTCGGCGGGCGTGGCCCATTCGATGTGCAACTGGCAATCGCCGAATTCCTGTTTGGTGACGATGTCGCCGGTGCGCGCGGCGACTTGGATGTAGCCGTCCTGCACCGTCCATTTGGCCTCACTGCCGTCGCGTTGGCTCTTCCAGCCCGACAGGTCTTTACCGTCAAAAAGCACAACGGCGTCGGACGGCGCATCGCCGGGTTTCGCGCCGGGTGTAATGACAGGCGGTTCTTTTTTCGGCGAAGGCCAGGGCGGTTCTGCGGGGGGCATTTGCGGCGCGGGTTGTTGAGCCGGTCGCGCCGCCGGTTGTTGTTGCGCGTGGCTGCTGGCGAAAGCGGCCACCAGCACGGTCAGCGTGACAGCGGCAAAGACCAGCCAGGGGCGTTTGTTCTGTTTTTGCATTGTTGGCGTTCTCCTCGATTGGGTTGGTTTTCGGCTGTCAGCCGCGTTAGCGGCGGTTGACTTTAGCTGGGAACCGCAGTGAAGAGGTGTACAAGTCGCGTAGCGACGGTTGAAACAAAGAATTATTTGTGCCGTTGTTTCAACCGTCGCTACGCGACTTGTCTATTACCGCGTATCGCTTCCCGGCCTTGAAAGACCGGGCTAAGGTCAATCGCCGCTAGCGCGGCTGAGCAGAATCACTGCTTGGTTAAAGTCTCATCCAGATTGAGCAACACATTCGCCACCAGCGTCCAGGCCGCCATCTCCGCTGTGCTGCCATTGGATGCGGGTTTGATCTGCTGCTTGACGACGCGCTCGGCCTCGGCGGCGTGCGCGTTGAAATAATCGAGTTGTTGCTGATAGAGCGCGGCGAGCCGGTCAAGCTCCGCCGCTTTGGGCACGCGCGCGACGCAGAGCCGCAGGCCGTAAGCCGCGCGCGTGCGCACCTCGCCGCTCGCTTCGTTCAGCATGCGTTGAGCCAGCGCGCGCGCAGCCTCGAACATTGCTTCATCGTTGAGCGCATTCAACGCCTGCAACGGCGTATTGGTGCGCGTGCGGCGCACGGTGCAGTACTCGCGGCTGACGCCGTCGAAATTCAGCATCATCGGGTGCGGCGACGAACGGCGCACAAAGGTGTAAAGCCCGCGCCGGTAGCGGTCTTCGCCCTGGCTCATCTGCCATTTCTCGCTGCTGTAGGGCGCTTTCCAAATGCCCTCGGGTTGCAGCGGCATCACCGACGGGCCGCCGACTTTGCGTGCGAGCAGGCCGCTGACGGCCAATGCATTGTCGCGCAACATCTCGGCTTCCAAACGGAAACGCGGCCCACGCGCCAGCAGCCGGTTGTACGGGTCTTTTTCCAGCAAGGCTGGCGTGGCGTTTGACGCCTGGCGATAGGCCGCCGAGGTCACGAGCGTGCGCGCGAGCTTTTTCATACTCCAGCCGAAACCGCCTTTGTCCGTTGATTTCATAAACTCGACCGCCAGCCAATCCAGCAATTCAGGATGCGAGGGCGGCTGGCTTTGCGAACCAAAGTCCTCGCTGGTTTCGACGAGGCCGCGCCCGAAGATTTGCTCCCAAAAACGATTGACCGCGACGCGCGCCACCAGCGGGTTGTTATCATCCACCAGCCACAACGCCAGACCCAGCCGATTGGCGGGCGCGCTCTCGGGCAGCGGGTGCAGGAACTTCGGCACACCGGCGAAAACGCGCTCGCCCTTGTTCATGAAATTGCCGCGCTCGCGCAGGAAGGTCGCGGGCCGTTCGTAGCTTTTCTGCTCGCCCAGCACCAGCGCGCTGACGATGTTGAGCGCCTTCAATTCAGCGCGCAATTTTTCCAGCCGGTCGCGCGTGGCTTTGAAAAGCGGCGCGCTGGCGCGGAAGCGGTCGGCCAACGCCTCCTGTTGTTTGGCCGTGCGTTGATTGACGGGCAAGGCCAGCCAGCGGCGTTGCGCGGCGGAAACGGCGACGGCGCGCGCCGGTTCGGCGGCGTCAGTGACCGACAACCGGAAGCGCCCGATGCTCTGGCAGAGCGAACCGCCTTGCTGTTTGAGTTTGATCGTCAGCATGGTCGCGCCGGTCAGCGTCAACGGCGCGGCAGGGATGAGCACGGCTTGCCGCGTCAAACGCCCGCCTTCATCAGCAGTGGCGTTAATGAACCAGCCGGCGGGGCGGTCGGTCACGGTAGTGTTGCGTTTGTCAGCGAAAAAGTCTTTGGCTTCGGGCCGAATCGCCGCGTCGTCCACGCGCACGTCTTTGAACACGACCGGCTTGTTTGCCCCGCTGGCAGAGGCGATGCTCACTTCCATCCCCGTCAACAAAAAGTTGCCGTAAGGATCGCGGCCCGGCCCGCCTTGCGGCAGGCTCGCGTCGGGGATGGCTTCGAGGCGCAGGCCGGTCAGCCTGGGCAAGGTCGTTTGCGCGGTGACGACGTAATCGTCGTACTCGGCCCGCGCGCCGCTCGCCAGAAAGGATTGATCGGGCTGTTTGGTCAGCGTCGCGCCGCCGCCAAGTCCAGTGGATTTGGCCGCGCTGACGTTGAGCACCGTCCAGCGTTGCGGCTCGGCGGCCAGTTCGCGCTCCCATTGCAACTGCGCGGCGCTGGCCTCGGCGGTGGGCGCTTTCATCTGCGCTTCCAACTGCTTGATCTCGGCGTTGAGGGTTTTGCGTTTGGCGTCTTGCTCCGGTGTCGGCAAATCGAGCACGGGTTCCAGCACGTAGCGCGTAAACGGGTCGTTGTTGTTGCCCTGATGGGCAATCTCGTATTCCGACGTTTCAAAGAAGGCGTAAAGGCGGAAGTAATCGCGCTGCGTGATGGGATCGTATTTGTGGTTGTGACACTGCGCGCAACCGACCGTCGTGCCTAGCCAGACGGCGCCGGTCGTGTTCACGCGATCAATGATCGTCTCGTAACGCGCTTCAAACGGATCAATGCCGCCTTCCTGGTTGACCATCGTGTTGCGGTGGAAGCCAGTGGCGATGCGCTGCTCTGTCGTCGCACTCGGCAACATATCGCCCGCCAGTTGTTCAATTGTGAATTGATCGAAGGGCTTGTCCTGATTGAGCGCGTTGATGACCCAATCGCGGTACTTCCACATCACGCGCAGGTTGTCTTTTTCGTAGCCGTTCGAATCGGCATAGCGCGCCAGATCGAGCCACGGGCGCGCCCAGCGTTCGCCGTACTGCGGACTCGCCAGCAAGCGGTCAACGGCCTTTTCGTAAGCGTCGTTCGACTGGTTGGCCAGAAAGGTGTCAACCTCTTTCACGCTCGGCGGCAAGCCGGTCAAGTCCAGCGAAACGCGCCGCAACAGCACGGCCCGGTCGGCTTCGGGCTGTGGCTGCCAGCCTTCTTTTTCCAGCCGCGCCAGCACGAAGGCGTCAATTGGATTGCGCACCCAGGCTTTGTTTTTGACGGCGGGCAACGCGGCCTGCACGGGTTTCACATACGCCCAATGCTTCGGCTGGTCTGAGGTCTGAGGTCTGAGGTCTGAGGTCTCTTCCGGCCAAGTTGCGCCTTCATCAATCCAGCGTTTGATGAGTTCGATTTGTGCGGGCTTGAGTGGTTCGCCGCCCAGCGGCATTTGCGGTTCGCCGCCTTCGCCGAGGATGCGCGCGAGCAGGCGCGATACGTTGGCCTTGCCGGGCGTGATGATCGGGCCGGTGATGCCGCCTTTCATGGCCGCCTGTTTCGAGTCGAGCCGCAATTGCCCGGCGGCCTTTTTTGCGCCGTGGCATTGCAGGCAGGCGGCGGCGAAGATGGGTTCGATGTCGCGCTTGAACTCGATTTTTTGCGGACGGCTGAACGCGGCGCGCGGCCAGATGGCAAAGCCGCAGGCCAACAGGCAGGCCGCGCAGATGATGGACTTCGACACTCGGTTCATAGTTGCCGTCCGATGCGTTGCTTGATGGTTGTCGTTATGAATGCCAGCGGTGCTGGCGGGGATCAAATGCGCGGGCAAGATAGCACAGACGCTGGGGGAAGAGTAGATAGGTGGAAGCTGGGGGTGTCCGTCGCGTTTTTGCGCTGAGCGCTTGCGTCCCGCAGGCTAGGGGTCGCCTGCGTCTCGCAGGCCAGTTCAGGCCCGAAGGCGCCAAGTCCGGCCAGGCGGGGAAGCAGGCGGGTTGCGCGCGCTTCACGCCGCCGCCCGCGTCGCGACGGCTGCCAACTCTTCCGACTCGTTCAGCCGCGCGGCCTGTTCGCGCAATCCCGCTGGAATCATGTCTTCCATCAGCCAATCAACGTCATCGAGCAGGTCGCGCATCTGGTCAACCGGGCCTTGCGCCATGATGGCGAACCACATAGAGCTTTTCGGGTATTCATCTTCATAAAGCGCCTGCAGCGACTCATACATCAGCCCAATGCTCGCAATCGTTTGCTCGAGTAAGGGCTTTTGCTGGTTGGTTCTGTCTTTCATAGTGTCACCCTCAAGATGCCTTTCCGCAGCTTGCTCCCTTTGATTTGTTGATAGAAATCAACCCACTTGAAATAGGCAGTTGAATTCGCTGTTACCACGAAAACATCGAACGGATAGCGCCGCTGAATGCCGCGTTTGGAAATCGCGTTGTATTTGAACGGCGGAAGCTCGACACCCGGATTGTAGTCCGCCGGCAACACAATCACCAGATCAATGTCGCCTGGCTCCGGCTTGGCGGTAGTGAAACTGCCGTCAACGAACATTTCAAGCGCCAAGCCTGCCGCCTGTTCTTCTTGCGCCAAGTCGCGCAATTGCTCGAACAGCCGCACGCGGCGGTCGCTCAGTTGAAACAGGCCAAAGCGCTGGCCCAGTTCTGCTAGTGTGCAAGCGTGAATGCCTGCCGGCAACACGCCGTCTGCGTTGAGTTCGGGAATCGGCATAGCGTAGGCAATGTTAGACGAAGAGCACAAAACGACGTAGCAGTTGGCGGCGCTGGCTCACCACTCACGGCGCTAGCCCGACACGGCGCAGCAGGTCGGCAAACCTCGGGTCAGAATGCAGCCCATCGAGGGCGGGATCAACTTTGAGACATTGCCCCAAACGATGATCGCGCTCTTCATACGCCTTTTCCAGCCATTGGAATGCCTCGTCATTCTCGCCGAGGCAGGCATAGGCTTGGGCAAACACGTAATGCATCAGCTTTGATTTCTGGGTATTCTCTGCTTCCTGGAACTCTACTTTCAGCATGTCCGCATAAATTCGCCAGTAGCCGCGGCTTCCTGACAGCGCATAAGCATGGCTGAATTTCTCCCGCCACCCCTTCCACATTTCATCGCGCAGGTCTAACTCTGCTAGCGCTTGCTCAAACATCCCCTGCTGCTGATAAGCTTCCATGATACGAATGTGTGCCACAGCGAAGTTCGGGTCCAGCTCAAGCGCCTTCCGGTAGGCAGCGATGGCCTGGTCATACTGACGCCCATAATAGAAGGGAAATCCTTGAGCGATGTTGATGGCGAGCGAGTTAGGATCAAGTTCGAGCGCCTGTTTCAGCTCCGCCTTCGCTTCCTCAAGGCGTCCCACCGAAATCAAATACTCCCCGTACCACTGATGCGCGGTCGCATAACCTGGCTTCAATTCGATGGCGCGCTGGAACTCCCTTTCCGCTTCCTCCCACTGCCAGTCGTAGAGGTTAAGAATCTTGGCCAACGAGGCGTGCGCTTCGCCGAGCTTCTCGTCAAGCGCGAGGGCCTTCCGCACAAGGACCTCGGCTTTGGGAAAACCCTCCTTTGGCCTGAGCCTACCGTAGTTGGTGAGGATGCTGTAGGCGTCGGCTAGACCCGCATAGCCTGGCGCGTAGCCTGGGTCTCTCCCGATTGCTACCTCAAAGTACCGGATGCTTTGGCGAAGCCCCTCATCGGTTCTCTTGTTCCAATAGTAGCGGCCGTTGGCATAAGCCTGATAGGCGTCTATGTTGTCAGTCTGGCGCATCGCCAGTGGCTTTCTCATCTCACCAATCGGGATCAGGCCGAGCACTCGCGCCACCCGCTCGGAGAGCGCATCCTGCAAGGCGAAGATGTCCAGCGTTGTCCCATCGAACTTATCGGCCCACATCAGCCTTCCATCCGGCACGTGCACGAGCCAGGCCGTCAGTCGAAGTTGTTCCCCCGAACGCTGAATACCTCCCTCCAGGACGGCCTCCACCTTCAAGTCTCGACCCGCTGCCAACAGGTCTGGCTGCAACCCGGCATACCTGTAGACCGCACTGGCCGGCCTCACCGTGATGCGCCGGAAGCCGCCCAAATCAGTGATGAGCGCGTCCGCGATGCCTAAGCCTAGCGCCTGATTATTGTCATCCGCGCTCAAAGGCTTGAACGGCAGCACCGCGATGGATTTGACCGCGAAGTTGGCCGCTGCTTGTTTGGCCCGGCTCACCTGCCACCAGTAAGTCACACTCAGCATCAGTCCAACCACCGCCACCGCCGACTTCCGCCAACTCCACCCTACGCTCGTCCATCTCTTGTTTTGCCTGATCGGAAAAGACGCAAGCTCAGCTTCAGCCTCGACCTGACCGTTGGTCTCCTCTTCTTCAATCAGCACGCTGGCCCTGATCCGTTCCCGCACGGCCAGTTCCACGTCTTCGTTTCCAAACTCCCGCACCTCGGCCACAAAGCGATAGCCGTGCTTCGGCACCGTCTCGATGTACTGTTGCTCGTGCTCGCCTTCGCCCAGCGCCTTGCGCAAGGTCGAGACGTTGCGGGTGAGGTTGCCTTCCTCGACAAAGGCGTCGGGCCAGACCGCCTGCATCAATTCATCCTTCGCCAGCATGCGCCCGTGACGCACGACCAGCACCACCAGGATGTCGAAGAGCTTCGGCGCAAGCGGGACAGGCTGGTCATGACGCAGCAAGAGGCGGTCGGCAGGGGCCAAGCGGAAGGGGCCGAATTCGTAGAAATGTATGACTGGCCGTGCCATAACAGCTTTCCGAAAAATTTCCGAATTTCCGAAGGATTCTGCGGGCGTGGTTCGATTAGTTTTCGCCGCGCCACAAGCCAAACCGGGAAAGCGCACTCTGCAGAAGCCTGCTGCTTTCCCACGACCAAGACGCGGCGGGATTCTACTGCCGCCTCATTGGCCGGAGCAAGGCGGCGCATGACCAGGGGCGAGCGAGATGTCAGGCGCGCCGCGCGGAGGCACTGTGGGCAAGCAACGAAAGATCGAAATCACCATCGAGGCGGAACGTTCCGTGCTCTTCAGGAAGAAGCGGAACGGCGTGCAGGCGTGGTGTGCGCACTGCGCCGTGCAAGTCCGCCTAGTCAGGCGACGGGCGTGATTGCCGGTCGCCACCAATGGCTGACACAACAGCCGAAAAGGAGAAATGTCATGCGCAGAGTAAGTATGATCGCAGCGTTAATCATCACGATGTTAGCACCCGCACACGGTTCTATGATCCATGCCCGGCATGGAGGAACAACACGTGTTCACTTAATGGGAACAGGGATATTTTCCGGTAGTGCTGATTGCTCAACTCTCAGTGGGATCTTTGATTTCACAGCAAAGGCGCGCTTTGAGGATGGTCAGTTTATCGAGGGAGAAGGCACCGGTACCATCTACCAAGTCGATGGAACGGTTGCGCGTCTCATCGGCCCCAATAGTATCTCTCTGACCAGTGGAAGTTTAGCCGTTGACACAGTCTTCAACTCGCGGGTCGAACTTCGCGGGAGTTTCGTATCCCCTCTCAACAATGGCACTTACAACGTGGTCATCGAAGGAATTGTGGATAAGCATGTGGGGCCATGAACAGCTTGTGTCCGCAATAACGCTGGCTCTCAAGCAGCAGGAAGCAAAGGTCAAGCTTCTCGCTCTCATCGTTTAGCATAGGCACAAACTGAGCCTTGCAACATCGAGGCTCAAAGGCTCAAAGAGTCAAAGGAAGAGAAGGGTGAGGGAAGGGCTGGCGACCTTTGCGGCCTCTTTGAGCCTTTGACCCTTCGTATTGCGAAAGCTCGATTCAGCACAGTTGCAGCTTTAGCTCGGCGCTTGCGCACCACTCTCAAACCCGACAGGAGCCAGCACCATTGGCCTCCTGCCTCAACCAGGATTGCAAGGCTGCAATTCCTGCTACGACACGTGTGTCTCATCGCTCCCGGTGGGGAGCCAACTACCTTTTAAGGAGTCATTCATGTCGCGCGCGACGCCCTGAAACAATGAAGCGAGGAACAGTTTGGGAGTGCGCTAAAGTAAAGCCGGACGAGCGGCGGAGGCAGG
>JAYUCP010000435.1:0-24390 GCA_043740245.1 Acidobacteriota bacterium
ACAGCACATTCGCCCACGCTGAATCGGCGGTGTAGCCAATCACGATGCCGTAACTCATCTGTCCGCCAAAGGCCCAGCCGATGGCGCACGCGGCGGCGATGGTCGGAGCGCGTTGCAACCAATCAGCGCGTCCGGCGGCGAGGCTGAGCGCCAAGCCCAGCAGCGCGCCGGGCATCAGCGCGCCCGCTTCGTGGCCGTAATCACCGCGCAAGCCCCAACCGACGGACATCGAAAGCGCGGCCAGCGCAACAAGCATCAGTGGTTGATGGGAGGTCGAATGTTTTTGTGGCATAGCAGAGGCGCAGGCTTAAGGTTTCGTGATCGTTTCACTCAGGTTCAACAACAAGCTGGCGGTCATTGCGTAAGCCGCCAGTTCTGCCGAATTCAACGCGGTGTTATTGCGCTTCTCGCCGATCAGCAACAGCTTTTCAGCGGCTTGCGGCTGACTGCGAAAATAGGCGAGTTGCGCAGCCAGGCTATTTTGCAGCGTCTGCAACTCGGCGCTGCCGGGCTGCCGCGAAGTCGCCGCGCGAAACGCCCAGGCCAGCCGTTGTGGCGGTGTTGCGCCGCCCGCCAGCAACATACGCTCGGCCAGCAGGCGCGCGGCTTCGACATAGGTCACATCGTTCATCAGGTTCAGCGCCTGCAAGGGCGTGTTGGTGCGCGCTTCGCGGACGGTGCATTGTTCGCGCGCCGTCGCGTCAAAGACCTGCATGCTCGGATTGAGCACGGTGCGCTTCCAATACGTGTACAAACTGCGCCGCCACAAACCTTCGCCCTTGTCCTGCGCGTAGTTGGTCATGTTTGAAAAGACCATGTCCTTCAACAGGCCCGCCGGTTGATAGGGCTTCACCGAAGGCCCGCCGAGTTTTTCGACCAGCAGCCCGGCAACAAACAGCGCCTGATCGCGGATCATTTCCGCCGAAAGCCGCAAGCGTGGCCCGCGCGCCAGCAAGCGATTGTCAGGATCATCGGAATGCGAATTGCGCTTTGAATCCTGGCGATAGGTCGCGCTCATGACGATAGTTTTAAGCAGGCGTTTGATATTCCAAGCTGCCGATACGGTACCGTGTGAGGTACGTAATGCCGCGGGAACCAGGTCGCTACCGCTCCCTGTACCGTACCGGCCGGCACCGTCTCTGAACTCGCAAGCTAACCAATCCAGCAACTCCGGATGCGAAGGCAGTTCGCCTTGCGTGCCGAAATCTTCAACCGTTTTGACGAGGCCCGTGCCAAAGAACATTTGCCAAAAGCGATTGACCGTCACGCGCGCGGTTAAAGGGTTTTCCGCGCTGACTAGCCAGCGGGCGAATGCGAGCCGATTGGTGGGCTGTTGATTTACCCCTGGCGCACACAACGACACGGGCAAGCCGCGCGGCACGACTTCGCCGGGCGCATCGTATGCGCCGCGCCGCAACACGTGCGCCGGGCGCGGCTGCGGCAATTCCTGCATCACCATCACTGTCGGGAATTCCGCTGCCAGCTTGACCTTTTGCGCTTTGAGTGCGCGCAAACGTTCCCACGGCTGACGCACCGTTGCAGGCGCGGCTTGAGCGAGCCAGGCATTCAGCAATTTCAAGCGTTGCCCGGCGCTGCGTTTTTTGGGCGGGATGGCGGCAATGGCGGGAATGGATTCGGCGCAGGCGAGCATCGCCACAGTCGCCGCGTCAGGCGCGGCTTTGTACACGCGCACTTCATCAAGCGCGCCGCGAAAGCGGTATTCGGGGCCGCCGCCACCGCCGATGCGCAACAGGGCGCTGTCTTCATTGAAGGTGCGAAACAGGCGTCCATTGTTGACCTTCAGCGTTTGCTTGCGGCCATCCAGATAAAGTTGCGCGCGTTCATTCGGCTGTGTGCTGTCAAACACGGCCAGCACGTGATGCCACTGGTTGAGCGACACCGAGTCGGCGGTTTCGACGCGCCACGAATCGTCGGCCCAAACGCCGACGATGTTGAAATGCAATTTGCCGTTGTTGAAAAACAGCCCGTAGCCGCGCGCCTTCGGCAGGTTGTAATCCTTCTCAAAAGCGCTGTCTTTGATGCGTGTGACGATGGCGCCGCTTTGCTCTGCGTCCGCGCGAAACCAGGCGGAGATGGCGAATTGATCTTTGTAATCAACGAGGCGGTCGCGGAAGTTGAAGTTGGCGATGTTGCCGGCATCGAAAAACAGCTTGCCATCAAAGGCCACGCCCTGCCCCGTTGGCGCGGGCACAAACGCGGGCGCGCCGTCGCGGAAGCCGGTTTTTTGCACATCCAATTTTTCCTTGGGCCCGAACTTTTCATTCGGCTTGGACATGTCAATGTGCTCAACCGCGCGCACCAATTCCACGGGCTGCCCAGCGTCCAGCGCATGGCGAACGATCAAATCATCAGTGGGGAACCATTGCAGGTTGTCAGCTTTTTTCAGCCTGCGAGCCCAGCGTTCGATCAACGGCGACTGCGCGCGCGTCAGCTTGTCCAACTGCGCTTGTACCCTGGCAATGTCAGCCTCGATACGCGCCATCCGCTGTTGTTGCGCGGCGGTGGGCGCAACGATCCACGGCGCCGAGTTGCCGTAGTTATGCGCGCGGCCGTCTTCGGGCAGGCTGTTGAAGTAGGCGAAGAGTTGGTAGTACTCCTTTTGCGTGACAGGGTCGTATTTGTGATTGTGGCAACGCGCGCAACCCAGCGTCAGGCCCAGAAACACGGTTGAGGTGGTGTCTACGCGATCAACGACGTATTCGACCGCGTATTCATCGGGGATCAAGCCGTCTTCAGCATTCTGGCGATGGTTGCGATTGAAGGCGGTGGCGATGCGTTGATCCAACGTTGGCTTAGGCAGCAAATCACCGGCGAGTTGTTCGATGGTGAATTGATCGAACGGCATGTTTTGATTGAAGGCGTTGATGACCCAGTCACGCCAGCGCCACATAAAGCGCTCGCCGTCAATTTGGTAACCGTTCGTGTCGGCATAACGCGCCGCATCCAGCCATTTGAAGGCCAGCCGTTCGCCATAACGCGGCGAGGCCAGCAAGCGCTCTACGACCTTTTCATAGGCATTCGGCGCGCGGTCGTTGAGGAACGCATCCAGCTCTTGAATGGTCGGCGGCAAGCCGGTGAGGTCGAGCGAGACGCGCCGCAGCAAGGTCGCGCGGTCGGCTTCGGACGCGGGTTGCCAGCCCTCGCGTTCGAGGCGCGCGAGCACAAAATAATCAATCGCATTTTTCGGCCAGGCGCGGTTTTTGACGGGCGGCAAGCTCGGCCTGACCGGCGCGACAAAGGCCCAATGCGTTTGCCAGCGCGCGCCTTGCCTGATCCATTCGGTCAGCATTTCGATTTCGCGTGGCGTCAGCGCGCGGCCAGAATCGGCTGGCGGCATGCGCATTGCTTCGTCAGCGTGGGTGATGCGTTTGATGAGTTCGCTCTGGCCGGGCTGGCCTGGCACGATGGCGCGGCGGCCACGGCTGAGTTCCGCCGTCGCGGCCGCTTCCGAATCCAGGCGCAGCCGGCTCTTGTTCGCGGCCGCATCAGGGCCGTGACAGGCAAAACATTTGTCCGCCAGGATGGGGCGAATGTCACGGTTGAATTGAATGGTGGCTTGCGAGTGCGTGGCCGTTTGATAAGCGACTACCGCGCACGTCAGCAACAGCACATTGATTATGAGCAGGCGTTGCCACCGCATGTGTGAATACATAAGTCCGGCTTTCATTTCACCAGTAAATCTGTAGATCAGTGGTACATTCATTTGGAACCGGCCCGTGCGGCCGTTGATTCCGGCTACTTGGGTGGGAGTATAGACGACGCGCGCGGCGTCTGTCATTGAATGGCGAATTCCACTGGCAACTGCCAAGTCCGCGCCGAGCTTGAGTAAAGCGTCTATGAAATTGACTAGATTTGAAGTGTTGGCGCTGTTACCGGATTGCGCCGAGGTGACGGGCTTCGGGATCGAGGTTTCGCCGTCCGGGCGAGTGACGTTGCAAGAATGGACGCTCTGCCTTGAGACTGTCGTGGATGGTTTGCCGGAACTTTTTGACGCGCGCCTGGTCTGGCATAAAGGCCGCACCGAACTGGGCCCGCTCATCCTCATCAAAACCGGCGCAGCGCCGCCCAACCACGTCAATTTCTATTTGAAGCCGGACCCGGTCAAGGTCAAGCAGCGTTACCGCCTGACGCCGCCACAACCTAAAACCAAAGCGTAATGCCAACCCGCGCGCCCCTTGTAGTAGCGAATTTATTCGCGGCGCGGCAGCGCGAATAAATTCGCTACTACAAGGGGGCAATTCTTTCAGCCAACTTCAGCGGCTCATTCAACGTGACTTGAATGCCAAAATAAAAGGCCGCGCGGATGTCTCTCGACTCCCGCGCGGCCTCAACGGTTTGTGGCAGCGCCGCACTACACGCGGCCTGCTTTGTTACGGCGCAAAATAGCCCGACGCGTCCAAAATCAAATCGGTCGTGAACTGCGTCAGCACTTTGAATTTGCCGTCCACCGGGCTCAAGCCGACAAAGAAATGCCGGTTGTAGCCGAAGGTCGCGGGCGCCGGGTAGTTCGACGTTGCGACCAACGGCGCGGTCGCCAGGTTCGCGGGGAAGAGCGTCAGGAAGCCCGCCCCCGTGGTATTGACCACCGACACATTACCGACGACGGCCTGGGCCGCGGCGGGCAGCCCGCAGAAGTTCGCCGCCATTTGCGTGTGCGTGGCGCTGGCGAGATTGCCGACAATCGGCGCGCCCGTCATCGTGCAGCCCGCAAAGCCAGGGCGCGTTTCCAGCAAGCGCACCGGACTCGGCAACGGATTGAACAGCAAGCCCGCGCCGTTCGCATCCAGCGCTTCCTCGCTGTAATAACCGATGATATCCACCACCAAATGCGTCGTGGCAAAGGTGTAAACCCTGAACTTGCCATCCGCGCCCAGCTTGACCGCGAAGGGCCCGTTGATCACATCCGCGCCGGCGTAATTCGAACTCGCCACGGTGGGCCGCGTCCCGCCGCTCGGATAGATCGTCAAGTAGCCCAAGGTGCCCGGCAACACCGTCGTCGCGTTGCCGACCAGCATTTGCGCCAGCGCCGGAATCGAGTTGCACGGCGCGGCCACCGGTGAACGCCCCTGCAACAGCAAATCCAGATTCGGATTGGCATTCGGGTCGCCTGTGCCGATCAATTGCGTGCCCGGCGCAATACAGCCCGTGAAGCCAGGCCGCGTTTCGAGCAAGCGCACCGGCGTCGCCAGCGAATGGAAGTACAAGCCGCCGACGCCCGGCGGCGCGTAATAGCCGGTCACGTCCACGATCACGTGTGTGGTCGCGCTGCTGAAAATCTTGAACGCGCCATCACCGGCGCCAAGGCCCACGGTGAAGACGTTGTTCGTGATTTCGTTGGTCTGGAAATTGGAGTTGGCGACCGTCGGTTGCGCGGCGCTGCTCGGGAACAGCGTCAGGAACCCCGGCCCTGAGGGCACCACCGTGATATTGCCCGTCACGGCCGCAGCTTGCGCCGGAATGCCCGCACAAGCCGTGCGCGCCGGCAACGTGAACGTGCCATTGGCATTGATCGGCACGCCAGGCGTATTGCAACCGCTGAAGCCCGCCCGCGTTTCGAGCAAGCGCACCGGCTGCGGCAGCGGGAAGAATTGCAGGCCATTGCCCGCCACGGGATTAACCGTCAACGCATAAGCACGCGTGCCCGGACAAGTGTTCGCATCCAGCGCCTGAATCGTGAAGTTGAACACTCCCACCACCGTCGGCGAACCCGAAAGCAAGCCGGTGGCCGCGTTCAAATTCAATCCGCCCGGCAAAGCGCCCGCGCTGACGCTCCAACTGATCGGGGCCGTGCCGCCGCTTTGCGTGAGTTGCTGACTGTAAAAGGTGAAGGCCGTGCCCGCCGGCAACGACACCGGGTTGATCGTGATCGGCGGACAACTGCTGACCGTCAGCGTGTAAGCCTGGGTCGCCATACAGTTGTTCGTGTCCGTCACTTTGATCGTGAAGTTAAACGAACCGTTCACCACGGGCGTGCCCGAAAGCAGCCCGCTCGAGGCGTTCAACGTCAGGTTGTTGGGCAAGCTGCCAACGCTGACAGTCCAGGTAAAGGGGCCCGTGCCGCCAGCTTGCGTGAGTTGCTGGCTGTACGGTTGCGCGAGTTGCCCATTCGGCAAGGTCTGCGGCGAGATCGTGATGGCGCAACCGCCACCCGCCGCGCCGTTCCAGAAACCGCCCGCCAGCCCGAAGCTGCCGCCGCTGGCCGTGCCCAGCGCGCTTTGCCCCACGGAACCGGTCAAGCCGTTGACCCCACCTGTGCTGGGGCCGCCACCGCCGCCGCCCGCGACGATGGAAGGGTTGATGTCGAAGGGGCCGCCTGATTGCAACGGTTCCATTGCCGGTTCGGCGGGCACTTCAACAAAGAAGTCATTGGTCAACGCGGCGGCGCTGGTGGCCGTCGTGAAAAAGTCATTGGTTAAGGCGGCGGGGCTTGTGGCCGTCGCCAAATGAGTTGGATTGGTTGAATTGGCAGTGGCCGCGTGGCCGCCGCCTGTGTTGACGGGCGTAGTTGCCGCCCGCCCGAACAGTCCGCCGCTGAGCGAGGCTTCAAGCGCCTTATGCGCATATATGGTGAAGCCTGACAGCACCAGCAGCGAACAGAGCAGCGCCAATTGATAGCGTCTGGCTGGTATCTTCATAGCTTTATCCTCAAGTTCGCGTGCGTTGATGGGTGAGCAGCGCCGAACGCTGCCGCGCGGCCCAGCCCGTGATGGAAAATCAAACCGGCGCAGCTTTGGTTATTGCTGCTTGATCTGTTTCTCCGCTTGCTCCTTGAGTTGTGCTTGCAGCAATTGCTCGATGGCCGCGAGGCGCGTGTTCAAGGCGTCGTTCTCAGCGCGCACGGCTTTGATCTCGGCGTCCTTGCGTTCCAGCGTCGTTTGCTGTTCCTGCACGGCCTTGATCAGGACGGGCACCAGACTGCTGTAATTCAAGCCCATCGTGGTCGCTTCGTCTTTGCCTTTGACAACCGCTTCGGGGATGACCTCGGCGACTTCCTGCGCGATCAGGCCCAGGTTGAGTTGGCCGTCCTTGCGGTCTTTCCATTGGAAGCTGACCGGACGCAATTGCATGATCTGGCTCAGGCCGTAGTTGAGATTTGTGATCCCCTTCTTCATCCGCGCGTCTGAAGTATTGATCGTGCCGTCCACCGCCCAGACTGCCGTCCAACGGTGAGTAGCATCGCCCAGCGTGAGGGAATTGTCCACGTTCGGGCCGACCAAGGCGGCTGCATTGGCCTTAAAGCGCACACCGCCACCGCCGGCTTTCAGGACCAGCCGATCGTCCGCGTCTTCTTCGCCGACATAAACAAACGTGCTATCGCCGAACAGCACGCGCCGCGTCTCACCTGCCGACCAGGTGTCGGTGCCGCCCACTTGAATCGTGCCGCTGGTATTGGCGCCGTCAATCACGTGCAGGCGCGCGACCGGCGTCACGTTGCCCGTGCCAATGCCGAGGTTGCCGTTCTGGTCCATGCGCATACGTTCAACGGGGGCGGTGCTGCCGTTGGGTGTGGTGAAGAAGGTAAAGCGTGTGCCGTTAGCCGAAGCCGTCCAGGCCTCGGTGGTCTCAGCCAGGAACCGCGCTCTGCCGCTGGTAAAGGCTGTGCCGTTATAACCGGCGGCAGTCAAAAAGAACAGATTATCGCCATTGCCCGAAGCTAAGGGAGCGGCGCGCGTGCCGCGCGATTGCCGGAAAGTGATCGCCGCCCCGCCGCCACCGGTGGCATGCTGTGTGATAAGGAAGGTGTCAGACGGAGTGAAGTTGTCGTTGACCACTTCCAACAACCCATTCGGCTTATTGGTGCCGATGCCCACCATGGTGTTGGTCGTGCCGCCGTTGCCGTTGCCGTTGAATTGGCCCAGCACCAGCGAATTGCTCTGATCCACCGAAGCGTTCGCGCCGAGCGCCGTGGCATTGGTTAAAGTGCCCGTGCGCACATCGGCGTTGCTGCCCAGCACAGTGTTGTTGCTGCCCGTCGAATTGGTGTTGCCCGTCGTATTGCCGATGAACACGTTGTTGCTGCCCGAAGTGGTGGCGTTGCCCGCATCCTGACCAATAAAGGTGTTGTTGCCGCCGCCCAGATTGGCAATACCGGCATCTTCACCAATGAAGGTATTGTGGGTGCCGGTTGTGTTGGCTTGGCCAGCCGTATGCCCGACAAAGGTGTTTTGCGCGCCGGTGTTGACTGTACCTGCACCGATGCCAACAAACACATTGTCAGTGCCGGTGGCGCTCAGGATGCGGCTGCCGTTGAAATTGAATTGCGTCGTGGCATTGAAGACGCTCGCCGTGCCCGTGCCGCTGATATTGAATTGCGCGGCAGCCTGCAAAGCAGCGCCATTTTGAATGTAGTTGCCGCTGTTGGCCGGCAAGCTGCCGATTTGCGCGCCGGTCACGCAACCGACGCAAGCGACTCCCAGTCCATCCGCCGCCGCCGCGCTGAGCGCCTTGATCGCATAAGGCGTCGAAGTGATGGGCTGGCGCGGTGTCAATTGCGTGAACGCGCCGCCCCCGGCCAGCCGCACACTGATGTCCAGAAAACGATTCGCGCCCGGAAAGACCGGCGCGCCGAAATCGAGCGTCACGGTGAAAATACCGTTGCTCACCGCCACGTTGGTGGGCGACAAGGTGCCGCCGACTTGCGCGCCGGCGGCCAGTGCGTCAAACAGCTTGAATTGAAAGTCGTAAGCGGCATTGGCCGGGCCTACGCCATCGGTCAGTTTGCCTTGGTAGGTGAACGCTGTGGTTTGCCGCCTGGGCCGCGCTGCTGACGAGCAACAGCAGCAGCGCCAGCCCGGCAAGCGGCCGCCATAGATTGAATTGAATTGTGGAACGCTGGTTCATTTTGATTCCTCCCTTGAACGAAAACTGTGGTTGGTTGAGCTTGGCGAAAACGCCCTGCAGACACACTTTTCCCCCGCAGAGCCGGCCGGCATGTGCCGTGCAGACCGACTCTTGGTCACGGGTCAACGAATTTGATTGCGCCTTTTTGCCGTACTGGGCACGTCCGTCAACGCCTTATGCGGCGTGCGCGGCACGTGATCTTTGCTTCCACCAAGTAAGGCGCGAAAACACGATCAAAATCATCATCGGCGAATTATTTTTTTTGCTGGCGTCATACGACAGCAGCTTTCAGATACAACGCTGCGCATCCTACGGCACCCGGGGGTTTCATTCATGATGTTTTGGTGAGGCTTTAGTGACGCTTTGGTTAGAACTGAGCCGGAAGTGCGGCCTCGGGTTCTGTCCGGGGCGCTTCACGCAACGCAGCTAACGAAGGGATTGCTGGTGTGAATGAACTATTGGCGGCCTGATGTCTGGACTGGCCTAGGGAATTTTTCAGCACTCACCACCTGGCTAGGCATTCGGCGGCACACATTCCGTATGGCCGCACGGGCAGCCCAACTCGATCTCGTGCTCGGCGACTTCGCACGCCTCACAGCAAAAGCCGCTGCTCAGTTCCGCCGGGCAATGACACGCCGGGTTACCGCATTTGTCGGTGGGTTCTGACATTTGATCCTCTGCAAACTGGGGCTTGGGAATGAACTGGAAAAAGCTCTGCCAAATCAACCACGGGGAAGCCAGAACAGGCTGGTTGATTCCCCCGTGTGCCCAGTGTGCCCCGTGTCCCCCGTGGTTGGCAAGGCTGTTTTCAATCGCGCTGCCACCAGACATGCGCCAATTTGTTCTCGTGCGAAAAGCCGTAGCGCAGCGTTCACGTCTTCGCGTTTCACATCGGGCAATTCGACTTTGACGACGAGTTCGTTCTCGTTCTCGTAAATGTCACAAGCCGGCGCCCAGGTCGCCAGCGAGAAGCTCTCTTCGCCTTCGGGCATGTAGCCGAAGTTCTCGCCGAAGAGCCGGTTGATGCGGCGCTCGAATTCGCGGAAGGGATGGCCGAACACGCCAAACGTCGTTAAGCCCCGACTCTCTTTGACCAGGGCCATAGCGGTTCCAGTTTTCATAGTTACCTCCTTCGATGGATCAACAGCGGCGGGGAAACTCGCGCTTGCCAGCGCCTCGCCGCGCTTGCTTGGCTTAAGAGCAACGCCTGTGCCGAGCGCTCTTGCGCGAATTTGCCAAGGGTTAGCGTCGCAGCAGGGCGCAGGCGCTGCGGGGTTTCACGCGTTCAGCAGTCCGCGTTGCGAATCTTTGCGCGAAAGCCGAGTGGCATATCGGTTGCCCTTGCCCACAGCGGGTTCAACAGAAAAAGGAGGAACCGTTATGACCTACAAAAGCGATGACCAAATCAAACAGGAAGTCTTGCGCGAGTTGCGCTGGGATACGCGCGTGAGCGAAACCGAAATCGGCGTGACCGTCCAACGCGGCATCGTGTTTGAAGACGCGAACGCAGACGCGCCCAAGCTCGAAATCATGCTCGGCGGCGAAACGCCCCACGACCCGCGCCATCTGACGCACAGCATCGAGCGCGTCCGGCACATCAACGCCAAAACCGCCGCCGATGGACGCGACGAGGCGCTGGAGATTCAGGATGCCGAAGGCGTCAAGACGCTCTTGCGTTTTGAGTCGCTGCCGGAGTTGCGCGCCTGAGTGAGTTTTGAAGAAGGCAGTGGGTAAAGGAATGGCGGCAAGGGAATGGCAGTGCTGGGCGCAGCCCTCATTCCTTTGCCTGGATTCCCTTGCCGGCCCTTTTTTGAAATGAGTTTTGGTGATCCTGCCGGCTGCTACCTTGTTGAAGAAAGCCGCCGACTGGCAGCCGGACTTGCTCGTCGCGGGTTCGCACGGCCGCTCGGCATTGGGCCGCTTCGTGCTGGGCAGCGTCTCGCAAAAGCTGGTGCACGACGCGCATTGTTCGGTGCGCGTGGCGCGCGGGCGCAGCGTTGATCCGGCCCTGCCGCCGCGCTTGCTGATCGGCGTGGACGGTTCGCCGGGGTCTGAAGCGGCGCTGCGCGCAGTGGCGGGGCGCGCCTGGCTGGCAGGTGCCGAAGTGCGCGTGGTCGCCGCGATGGACGAGGTGATCGCAGAGGTCGTCGGCTATCTGGACGCGACGCAGCAGCAGGGCTGGACTTGGTTGCAGGACACGCTAAAAACCTTGCTGCCCGCCGGGCTGGCGGTCTCGCCGCACTTGCTCAAGGGCGATCCCAAACACGTGCTGCTCAAAGAGGCCGAAACTTGGGACGCCGATTGCATCTTTGTCGGCGCGCGCAGCCTGAGCCGTTTGGAACGCTGGCGGCTGGGCAGCGTTTCATCCGCCGTGACGGCGCGCGCGCATTGTTCGGTGGAGGTCGTGCGTTGAACCTGCGTTGAAAATGGACAACCAAAAACTCTATTCCTGGTTTCTCGGCCCGAAAGCCGAAAACGCCGACGTGCTGGAAAAGCTGATGCTCGAAGCGTTGCGCGATTGCGTTTTCTGGCGCCGCAACTTTCACCCCGAAGACGACATTCTGATCACCGAAAAAATTCAGCGTGAAGACGGCTTCCAGGATTCGCTGGCGCTTTTGCGGCAGGAGTTTTTGACGCTGCTGGCAAATCTGAAACGCGACGTGCCGTTTTACAGCCCGCGTTACATCGGGCACATGCTGGGCGATCAGTTGCTGCTGGTCATCTCGGATGGCGCGTTTGTATGTTTGACTCTTCTGGCACTGCTGAGCTTGTGGGTTGAATGCTTGAAAAAAAGAAGGGATGGCGGCGACTGGACTCGAACCAGTGACCTAGGGGTTATGAATCCCGGTCAGCGTCTTGTCTGTGCTTCTCTCAGTCTTTCCAGCCTTGCCTAACTCCTTCAATTTCAGCACTTCTTATTTTCTCAACTTGTCAGTTTCATTCCCGGTATGTCAGGTGATAGTGTCCCTGAGTGTGTCCCTGTGTCCCTGAATGTGTCCCTGGGAAAACAGCAAAAGTGAGGTGACTAGATGCCAAAAGCACAAGCCGGTTATGTCTTTTACGACAAGCAACGCAAAGCCTGGACGGCGCGCTTGACTTACACCGACGCCAGCGGCAAGCGGCGCAATCTCAAACGCCAGGTTGAGAACAAGTCGGCGGGCAATTTGTTGCTCAAACAATTGCTGCGCGAGATCGAAGACCACGGCGCGCAGATTGTCGAAGCCGACCGGCTGACCTTCGCCTACGTGGCCGAACAGTACCAGCGGGAAAAGCTGATCGAACCGCAGTACAAGGGCGAAAACAAAATCGCCGGGCTGCGCTCGCACGTCAGTCTGAAGCGGCGCTTGCGCACGTTGGTGCAAAACTTCGGACGCAAGCGCGTCAAGGCCATCACGCACGCCGACATCACCGCCTTCAAACTCGAACGCATGGCCGCGCCCAACCAGCGCGACACGGCCAAGCAATTGGCAGTGGCGACCGTCAACCGCGAACTGCAATTGCTGCGCGCCGTGCTCAACTACGCCAAGCAACAGGGCTGGCTCATTCACAACCCTTTTGAGCGTGGCGCGTCGCTCATCAGCATGGCGTCAGAGGTCAAGCGTGACCGCATCCTGACGCCGGATGAAGAGAACCGCCTGCTGGCCGCCTGCACGGGCGCGCGCGCGCATTTGCGGCCCATCCTGATTTGCGCGCTGGATACGGCCATGCGGCGCGGCGAGTTGCTGCAATTGCGCTGGCCGGACGTGGACTTGGAGCAAGGATTGATTCAGGTGCGCGCGACCACTACGAAGACGCTCACCGCGCGCACCATCGGGATGACCACGCGCGTCAAGGCCGAACTGCAAAAGCTCTGGCAGGCCGCGCCGGACGCTGATGGCTTGGTCTTTGGCATCGCCAATAATTTCAAACGCTCGTTCGCCTCGGTCTGCCGCCTGGCCGGCGTGGCGGGCTTCCGCTTTCACGATTGCCGGCACACCGCCGCGACCCGCTTGATTCAAGGCGGGCTGGCCCCGATGGAGGCGATGAAGATCACCGGCCACACACAGGTGCAAACCTTCGCGCGCTACATCAACGCCAACGAGCAATCCGCGCAACGGGCCGCCGCCGTGCTCGATCATTGGCGCGTCGAAGCCGATGCGCTGACCGTTTCGGAAATGGTCAATTGATGACTCATCAAGTTCGGCTCGCTACCCGCGTCTGATCAATGCGGGGACAAGGCGCGCATCCTGACGCGCCGCGAGCCGATCACCTTTCAGGAAGGGCAACAGGAGGCCAGATGGACAATACAAACATACCGATAGATTCGCGTATTAAGACATCGCTCGGCGATGTCGTGGCGCACTGGGATCGTCAAAAAATTCAAGGTGACATCTTCGATCAATTGAAGCGCGAGTTGGCCGAGGCTGGCAACGATAGATATGACTATGCTCGGTTTGAAGTAGCTTCCTATCTTGAGCTTGTCTTGAGTCTTTGTGTTCAAGTAGCTGTCGAACAGGCCAAGCGGGAACTAATAACGAAAGGGCGGGTGCATGCTACATACGGTAAGCACGAAAAGTGGGAGCTGATCAAGAAAGCTGCCGAGGCTGCCTGGGGTGACTCTATGGACAGACTTCTGTGGGTTTGCAAAGTTCGGCCCCCTAAACCAGGCGAGCATCGTAAGCCTAAAACCGAGGAATGGATTCACCGTTTCCTGAAGGAACAGGAGAACAAACAAAATTGGGAAGGCAGAGTGATTGACACCATCAAAGCGAGTCTAAAGAGAACTCCCAGCACACCTCCCACAATGGAATCAGTTGGGAAGAAATTGAGAGAGTCAGAAGCTTCAGAAAGCCGCACAGACAACGAACTAGCAGACTCAGCATTTCCTAAAAAGGGGCGGCCTTTGAAGAGGGTGTTATCGCGCGGGTCGGCGGCCAAATGGCTTAAACGCAAACTTGAAAAATTCTATCCACAGGGTTCACCGCTTCCCGCAGCACGGAGCAAGGGAGAAGCTTTCTACAAGCTGTTGCTTGCACGGGCAGAAGATGAATTGCGGCAAGAAGCTCAAGTGGACAAATAAATATAAAAATTTGATTGTCCGATTCGCCAAACTGGACAAATAAATGATTTGATTTTACTGTCCGGTAAATTACTGATTCCAGAGAGTTTAACGGTTGACTGACTAGGTAGGGCTACTGTAGAACGGTCACGACAATTTGATCGCGGTGGGGGCGGAGATTGAAGCGTCGTCCACCCCCACCAAACCTGAGATTTCAATTTCAGGCTGCCCACGCTGAGCGTTGGCGGCCCAGCGGAGGACTTTTTGATTATGGCTCAACTATCGTGTTTGAACCAAGCTGAAACGGGGTTGGCGGCTGTCGTTGCTGCTGTCGCGGCTGCGTTGGGGGTTGACCTTGGCGAGCAGGGAGCGATTGCCCATGCTCGCCCAATTTTTCCTACGGCGGTCTACGATCAGCGTCAGGCTGAAGAAATTACCGGACTCTCGACCAGCACAATTTTTCGTGCTGTGGATTCAGGCAAGCTGACTTGCCGACGTGCCGGACGGCGGCGGCTTTTTCTTGGCAGCGACCTCCTCGCGTATTTGACGGGAGGTGAGCAATGAGGGCAACAAATACGAAAGCCGCGACGGGTGGCACCGTCACGGCCTATAGAAACCAATCAGCAGAGCGGCGGATTGGGTTGACGGCACGCAGTCTATCACACGCCAACCCACCACCGCCCCAAAAAATCACCAATCGCCCGCTGCTCACTACGCCCACACGCCGCTGCCCGTCGTGCGGCGCGGAGTACCGCCACCCGTGGGGCTGGCTGGCACTCTGGCCGAGCCTCACCGTGATTGACTTGTGCCCGCGTTGCGCGCGCGTGTTGCGCTACGGCACAGAGGCTGAGCGCGAGCAGTTCGCCCAGGAGATCGCCGCCCACTTCGGCGAAGAGGGGGGGCACAATGACTAGATTTGACTTGGCGACCGAATATCAGGGTAGGGGCTTCGTGCCCCTGCCCGTCCCGCACGGTGAAAAGAATCCGGGCTTCAATGGCTGGCAGCACTACGCCCCGAATAACGGACAGCTTGCGCGCGATTTTTCCGGTGCTGGAAACATCGGCTTGCTTTTGGGCGAACCGTCGCACGGGCTGGTTGACATTGACCTCGACTGGCCGGAAGCGCGCAGTCTGGCGGCGCAATTTCTGCCCGCGACACCAATGCGCAGCGGACGGGCGAGCGCGCCGCTTTCGCATTGGTGGTATCGCTGCGCCATCAAGACCGCGAAATTCAGCGACCCAAATGCCGAACGTGGCAAAGGCGGCGAAGTCCGCGCGATGATCGTTGAGATACGTTCCACCGGCGCGCAAACCGTCGTCGCGCCAAGCGTGCATCCATCTGGCGAACGATATGAATGGGCAGGAGAGCTTGAGCCGGCAAGCGTCGAAGCCGATGCGCTGCGGCAAGCCGTCGCGCGATTGGCTGCGTGTGCGTTGCTGGCGCGGTATTGGCGGCATGGCAAGCGGCACGATGCGGCGCTGGCGCTGGCGGGCGCATTGCTGCGCGATGGCTGGCCGCGTGACGCAGTGGAGCATTTCATCGTGGCTGCCGCTACGGTAGCAGGGGATGAAGAAATCGAAGACCGCAAGCTTGCCATCGTCACGACCGATGAACGCTTGCGCGCGGGTGAGCACGCGACGGGCTTGCCCACGCTGGCCGAGATCGCTGGCGAAAAGACGGTCGCGGCGTTGGTGAAATGGTTGGGGCTGCGTGGCAGTCTGAAAGAACCGCCGTTGAAAGCTGTGGCCATAAGCACAACGCACGAGCCAGCCGAAGCGCCAGCCACTTGCCCATACAAAGCCAACGGCATCGGGCTGGTCTGGCTAAAACCGGTCGCCACGCGCGACGGCGCGGCCGCTCCGCAACCCGTTCAACTAACGAACTTCACAGCCGAAATCAGCGGCGACGTGAGCCGTGACGATGGGACTGAGCAGACGCGCGTCTTCGAGGTCACCGCAAAGCTTGCGGGTGACGACGCCGTGCACAAAGGCACGGTGAACGCTGAGGACTTCGACTCGCTCAAGTGGCTGAACACAATTCTGGGCGCGCGGGCGGTTGTGTATCCGAGCAAGAGCGAGCACGCGCGCGTAGCGATTCGCCTGCTCTCGCACAGGATCGAGACGCGGCGCGTGATAGCGCACACAGGTTGGCGCGACGATGGCAATGGCTGGCGCTACTACCACGCGGGCGGCGCGCTTGGCGCGGATGGGCTGATTACTGCGGAAGTCGAGTTGCCGTCAGCGTTGGCGAATTACACCCTGCCCGCGCCGCTAACTGGTGCAGAGCGTGAGGCGGCCGTGCGCGCCGTCTTCGCTCTGTTCAGAGTTGCGCCCGATGACGTGCTGTTACCACTGCTCGGCGCAATCTGGGTGAGCGTGCTGGGTGGGGCGGATTTTTCGGTCTACCTGGCCGGAAAGACGGGCAGCGGCAAGTCTGTGCTGGCCGCCCTCGCGCTCAACTTCTTCGGTTCGGGATTCACGCACGAAAACCTGCCTGCCTCGTGGTCTTCAACCGGCAACAGTCTGGAATCACTGGCACACGTTGCGAAAGATTGCGCCCTCGTGGTTGACGATTTTTGCCCGCACGGTTCGGCGGCTGACCAGGCGCGTTTGCAAGCGGCGGCAGATCGCATCTTCCGCGCGCAGGGCAATCACTCCGGGCGGTTGCGCTGCCGGACTGACGGCACGGTGCGCGCCGTCAAACCGCCGCGCGGCCTGATTCTCTCGACTGGCGAAGATGTGCCGCACGGCCAGAGCTTGCGGGCGCGCACGCTCATCCGCGAGGTCGTAAAAGAGCAATTGGATTGGCAGGCGATCACCAGCGCACAGACGCTGGCACGACAAGGCGTTTACGCACAGGCACTGGCGGGCTTCCTGCAATGGCTGGCGACCGGCGACCAGATTGCGGCCCTGCAAGCAAAGACCAACGACGAACTTGCCCATTGGCGTAGCGAGTGGACACGGCGCGGGTTGAGCGGCCACAAGCGCAACGCGACAACCCTGGCGCAGTTGGCGCGCGGCTGGCATCACTGGCTGCGTTTCGCGTGCGAAGCCGGTTCGATCAACCAGGCTGACCATAACGAATACTGGCGGCGCGTCTGGCAGGCGCTGGCCAAGGCAGGCGCGGCGCAAGATCAATATCAGGCGAGTGAGAATCCGGCGACACGCTTTATCGAACTGCTTCAGGCCGCTTTGTCGAGCGGCAAGGCGCACCTGGCGGCGACGGACGGCGGCAAGCCTTCCGTTGACCAGGCCCAAGCCTACGGTTGGCGCGACGGCGACCCACTCGGTGATCGTATCGGTTGGATAGATGGCGACGACGTATTTTTGCAAACAGACGCGGCCTTTTCGCTGGCGCAGCGGCTGGCGGTCGGCGGCGAGGGGCTGAACGTGAGCAGCCAGACCCTCTGGAAGCGGCTCAACGAAGCGGGCTTTTTGGCTTCGACCGACACGGCCCGGAATACGCTCAAGGTGCGCCGGAGAATCGCCGGGCGAGATCAATCCGTCCTGCACCTGCGTGCCGAAAAACTCGCCGGGTAGGGTCTACTGAATAAAACCCGACAAACCCGACAACGGGCGGTTTCGGGCCTGTTGTCGGGTTTTGGTTGTCGGGTTATGCGCGATGGTTGTCGGGTTTTAGGGCCGAATGCGCTCTTTCAAATTATGCGTGTCAAAGGAGTTAGAAGGCGTTGTCGGGTTTGTCGGGTTTTATTCACTAGAGCGCGCGGGGAAAATTTCTGCGCTCTGGCGTGGTCGGTTTGTTGTCGGTCGGCCTGAAAAACCCGACAACAAAACCCGACAATGGGCCGGATGCGATACTCGCAAGGGGAGGGGAAACCGAATGGATGTGCTGCAAGATTTCAATGCGTTTTGCGCGCTGCTAGCCTGGTCTTGGCTGGCCCTGGTCAAACGAGGTGAAAGGAAATGACAGGAAATGAAACCGATTCGGGCGCACTGACGCCGAAACAGATGCGCGCCATCGAGGCGCTGTTGAAAGAGCCGACCACGGCGGCAGCGGCCAAAGACGCCAAGATCAGCGAAACGACATTGTGGCGCTGGTTGCAAGAGCCGCTCTTTTCTGCCGCCTACCGAACCGCACGCGGGCGCTTGCTGGAAGGCACGCTGACGGCGTTGCAAGCGGCCAGCATCCGGGCCGTCGAGACCTTGCGCGCGGTGCTGGACGAGGCCGTAGCCAAGCCGGGCGAGCGGGTGAGCGCGGCACGCTGCATTTTGGAATTCAGCCTGCGAGCGCGCGAAGTGCTGTCAGTCGAAGAGCGGTTGGCTTATCTCGAAACGATGTTGGAAGCGCAGGAAAACAGAAAGGGGAAAGCCGCGTGAGTTACGAACGAAGAATCGCCAAGCTTGAACAGCGCGTTGATTTGAACGCTTGCCCACTCTGCGGCGCAGATGTGCGCGTGCGCCCGGAATGGCAGCAACTTGCCCAAGAGCATCTTGACGATTATCTCGCCCACTGTATTAGTCGAAGCCAGGCAGCAGCATATTTGAGCGAAGATGTGCCGGAACTGGCGCGGGCGTTAGGTGTATTCGTAAAACCGGTTGGTGAGCACTTCTGCGCGGGCTGTGGCGCGGATCGGCGCTCGGAGAGTGAGCTTGCCTGCGCGGCACTGGCGCGTTACCTGCCACACGTAGGCGGCAACGAAGCAGCGGCGCGGGCATTGTTACGCGAAGATGCGCCGGAGCTTTACGCGGCGCTGGAAAGCGCGACTGCCTAAACCCGCATAAAATCAAACCTGCGAATGCGCGGCTTATCCGTTCCCTCATTGGCCTGGCCTGGCAATGGGCTTTGCATCGCGCCACAGCCGCCGTTGATAAGGCATCCGTTGCAAGCAGGGCAGCGGCACGCGGGGCGTAAGCGGCGGCGTGAGGTGAAGCGCATCAAAAAGAAGTGCCGCATTCATTGGGATTATTTTTGAAATTGTTTGGGTATGGTTATAGATTCGCTTATTGTCACTTGTTTATAGGATTTTTTGGGATCGTCAAAACAAAAGATGTTAACAATTCTCCTACCAGCATCAAATGTGAGCCATATCTGCCTAATGCTTTTGTCAGGTTCGGTGATGGTTGAGGTCTGAATTTCCTCAATCATAACTTGCCTGCGCTCCATTTGCTCTAACACGGAATGAAGTGCCACAGCTAAATCATAGCCCTTGCCAGTTCCTTCAGAGTACCATTCTTTAGTTGCAGATTTGAGACTGCCATTCTTGAATTCAACGTTGCCAATGTACTGCTGGAAACTTTGATTGCTGTTTTCTCGTTCGGATATGGAATAGAAATCCAAATCCCCAAGTCGCTTTACATCATATCGTTTAAGTAATTCTCCCATTACAACAGACTGGGGCATGCCCAGTTTCATTTCTATCCCAGCTAGATAGAGCGTATCGTTTTTAGATGACTGTTTAATCTGGGCAGGTGCGTTCGAAGTCACGAATAATGCACACAAAAGTAATAAGACAGGAAATCTCATTGGCTGCGTTCCTTTCTGGCACCAAAGTACACTATTGTCTCAGAAACGATTTCTATTCTGAGTGCGAATTGAGTTGATCGGTCGGGGCTTCGTGATTTGCCGCGCAGGTTGCGCGTCGGATGGGAAGTTACGCCCGCTGATTGGAAAGGTCAAGCAAGGCTGGGATCACTTGGTCAAGCGCGCGCCGTGAACAACGCCGCAAAGGCCGCGCGCGGGTTTTGACTGCGTTGGTGCTGGCGCGCATCAATCCACTGCTGCACCGTCTTTTGCGTAAGCGTGGTCTGCGGTTTGTGTGGCGCACTGCTTGGTTGTTGGCGCGGTGTCGCTTGTTCAGCTTGCTCGGCCTTTTTGATAAGTTTCGCTGGTCTCATATTTTTCTTTGCAGCGTAATTGCTTTTCCTCACGCGCAATTTACCCGCAGCGGCGGCAATGCGGTGTGAGGTGGATCACGGGCCGCGTGTGATGTTGGTGACAGGGCTACGTGTCCTGCCCTTGCGCGAGAAAGAGAGTAGTTGACATTAAGTCAACTTCAACCGCAGTATGTGAAACGTGACGTAACCAGATGCAACCAGATAGAACCGGTTGAAACCAGATGAATCCTGTGGCCCTGACACCAGAAGAAGCCAAACGGCGCATCCTCGAAATCTTGCAGGATGGCGAGGTGCAGCCCACTTGGCATTGCCGCACTGAACGAATGCCGGAACGCGGCGCAACGATGCGCGATGTCTTGCACGTTTTGCGGGGCGGCGAGATTCGGCGCGCGGCAGAGTGGGATGAGCAGCACGGCGAATGGAAGTATCGCGTGGAGGGCGCAGACATCGAAGGTGATGAACTGATTGCCATCACTGTGATTTTGACCGCGCAAATGCGGCTGGTTATCGTGACGGTCTTTTGAAAGGGAGCGTGCCTGATGAAATGCGATGTGTGCAAACAACCGATGACGGTCGAGCGGGTGGAATTTTTCCATTACACGGAAAGCGGCTTGCCCAATGTGTACCTCAGCGGGATCGAGGTCGAAGCCTGCGGCGCGTGTGGCGGCCAGTCGCCGCGCATTCCGCGCATCCTGGCATTACACGAAGCGCTGGCCGAGGCCCTTTGTCTGAAGTCTTCGCCGTTGACGGGGGCCGAAGCACGCTTCTTGCGCAAGGAACTGGGGATGAGGGCGAAGGATTGGGCGGCCTATTTGCACGTGGACGCCGCCACGCTTTCACGCTGGGAAAATGACGGGCAGGCGTCGAGTCTGACGCTGGATGTCTTTGCGCGTTCGTCGTACCTGCTCTTGCGGGCGGCGCAGAAAAATCAACCGCCGCGCGCCGATCTGTTGGAAAAGCTCTCGGCCATCGCGCAACGCTATGAAGAGCAACAGGCGATGGTCATTTTGGAATCCGGCAAGAAACCGCGTGTCTCTTTTCGCCCTTTGCGCGAACTGACATACGTTTGAGACAGCAACAGCGACAGCAACAGCGGGGGCTGAGCTTGCACAAGCTCAACCGCTTCCCTTCTCTCTTCGCCGATCTACCACCCACGCGGCCATGCTTGCCAGGCGTTCAGCTTCCGGCAATGCCAACCATTCGGCCAGCAATTTCTTGCCCGTATAGCCGAGATAGGTCTTCGTGTTGCGATGCGCCTTCGCCCCTTGCGGCGCGTGCCAGCAACTGAAGCCGGGCCGGTCGGTGCGTTTCTCCCACTGGATGCCAGGCAGCGGCGGCAACGAATTCGACCCGCTACCGCCACGTTTTTGCACTGACCCGCTACCGCCACGTTTTTCTGTGCGAGCCTTTGTCTCGGATGTTTGACTGACCGTCGCAGCGGTTGCCGTCGAAATCAGCGCCGATGATTCGCCGGTTAGATTGACCGGCGGGGGCACAATCACCGGCCCTGGACTTTTGGGGCCGCGTCCCAATCCATTCTGTTGCTCACTTGCTGACCGCCGCGCCAAGCTACCGTAGGCTTCGGCATTTGCGTTGGTGACGGCTGCGGCGTGGTTGTGCGGCTGCGTTCGGCTGCGCTGTAAATCTGTTCGGCTTCCGCAAAGGGCAAGGCGAATTCCGCCGCGACGGCTTCAATCGCTTTGCGCCGGGCGGCAGCATTGCGCAGCGCATCATCGCGGGGGAGTTGGCGGCGAGATTGTAAGCGGCGCGGTTGCGTTGCTGGTCTTGCAAGTATTGCGCGGCCCAAAGCGCGTCACGTTTGGCGATGGTATCCAGCGCATTCGCCATCATCACGTTTTTGCGCCGCTTGGCGTAGAGGGAAGACCACAGCCAGAGCGTTGCGCCAATCACCAGCGGCGCGCCATAGACGACATAGCTTTCAACGATGGGCAGCACCGCTGCTTTCTGAATAAGCAGGAACGCGGCCAGGATGTTGAGGCACAAGACCAGCTTCACCACGACCAGCGCACGGCCCGCCAGGGCGCGTTGGTCGCTGCTTTTCAGGAACGAGGCCATCCCATAGCACAAGGCCAGAAACGTGCCATCGAGCGCGGCCACGACCAGCAGGGCAGCATTCTGCGCACCAATGAACCGCGCATAAAATTCATTGCCGCTCAGCCCCTTGTGCCCGATGAAATAGCTCGCGCCCGCGCTGATCGCGGCCCCAATCAGCAGAAAGAGCCAATGCACGATAGCGCCCGTGGTTTCGTGTTTATCGTTGGCGTCTTGCTCGAATTCGTTTTGCTTCGTTTGGTAGTCTTGATAGCTCTGCATGGTGAGATTGCCTTTCAATGGTGAAAGGGAAGCCTGTAGAATCGCCTTGCAAGTGACATCTACGGGGCTTCCCCGTGGTTGTTGTTAGGGCTTTCCGTTCGGTGAGACGTGCGGGAAGCCCTTTGCTTTATTTCGCGTAGAGGTAAAGCCCTAAGCCAAACTTTGCAGCCGCCCGTTTCAAGGCCATCGCTTCCGCGTTTGAAACCGCATCGCCGTAGCCTTTCGCGTTGACAGACTCACAGCCGGTTGCTTCGCGCGTGACGATGCCATCGGCGGTTGGAATACTGATCGAAGCCACCACTGTCACCAATTCACCCAGCAACGCCACATTGCCGACGTGATACGACCAGCCCGGCGCTTGCCAGTCCAGATACTTCACCGCTGTGTGCCACTCGATGTAGGTCAGACTATTGCCGCCCTGCTTGCGCGTCTTTAGATGGCGCGCGGCAATCGGCGTGGAAAGCTTGGCGATGATGTCGTTGATGGAGTGCGCGCCTATCTGGGCGGCGGGCTTGTGCTCTGTTTGTTGGTTGATCGAAACGACGTTGCTCATTATGTTTCCTTCCTGACTTGCTGATGCGGACGGACCTTAGATCATCACTCTTCCGTAGTAATCGCCGCTCAATTGCCCGTTGCGAACGAAGCGCACCCCTGCCACCGGCGCGGCTGATTGCTCAACCGTCCGATGGATCGAAGCGATGGCGATGTTGACGCTTGCGGCGGCGGCAATGTGGTAGCAAAGCTGCTCAGACTGCCCCGCAGCGCAATTGCACCCCGCCAACTTATGACCGTTCGCCAGCACGAAGCGCACCGTGTAAAGGCGCTGGCCGTCGCTCGAACTCACCGTGTAAACACGACCGCCAAGCCATTTGACACGCGGGTGAACGGCTTTCGCTCTGCTGATTGCCTTGTCCATCTTGTCGTTGTTTTCGAGTTTAATCATTGCCGTGCACCTTTCGTGAGTGATGTTCAATTGACAGAGATAATATACCGTCAACGGCATATTACAGTCAACAAGAAAATACCGTTGACGGTATATTATTTTTCTTGTATAGATGGCCTATGAATTTACTCAATACGTCACAAACAGCAGAGAGATTAGGTGTCAGTGTAAGACGGGTGCGCGCGTTGATCGCAGAAGGTAGGCTAAAAGCTCATCCTATCGGGCGTGAATACGCAATTGAAGAAACAGCACTTGAGTCAGTAACGGTCTATGGAAAACCAGGCAGGCCGAAGACGGCAGCACCTGTGGCAAATGCGACAGTCACGGCAGCGCAGCCAAAGAAGACGACGGGGAAGGGCACGGCAGCAGTAACGAAGCCCGCGAAGAAGCGCGCAGCGAAGAAAGGCCGAGCTTGAAAATGGGACACAAACGAGCCTTTTTGACTTCGTATGTGTCCCTGAATGTGTCCCTGAGTATTGCGGATGGGCTGAAGCAGGAAGTTAAGTGATTGAAAAGATTGATGGCGGCGACTGGACTCGAACCAGTGACCTAGGGGTTATGAATCCCTCGCTCTAACCAACTGAGCTACGCCGCCGTTTAGCAACTTGTTTGGCCCGCCAACCGGCCCCAAACGAGCGCGTAATCTAGCATACGGCCTTCAACCCGGCAAAGCGGCGGCCACGATTTTTTGCAGGTGTTCAGCTTGTTCGCGCATGTATTCTTTCAACTGCGTTTCGTCGCTGGGCGGCTGCAAGACGAGCGGCGGATGGTAGATGATTTTCAGCTTGTAGGGGCGCGGGAACAGATGATGCGGATTGAAGGCGCGATAGCCGCCGATGATCGTCACCGGCACAACCGCCACTTGCGTATCCAGCGCCAGCCGGATCACGCCGGGCTTGAACGGCAGCAGCGCGCCATCGCGGCTGCGGCCGCCTTCGGGAAAGATCACCAGTCCGCCGCCGGCGCGCAGGTGCAACAGCGAGTGTTTGAACGCCGCGCGATCGCCCTTGTCTACGTTGACGGGAAAGGCGCCATACGCGCGCATCAACGGCCCCAGCAGCGGGATTTTGAACATGCGATCCCAGGTCATGTAGCGCAGCGGCCGTTTGATCGGCAGCGAAATCCAGATGGGATCGAGGTAGCTGACGTGGTTGGGCGCAACGATCACCGGCCCGGTCAAAGGCACGTGCTGTTCGCCTTCGAACTCAACGCGAAAGTAGAGTTTGAAAAGTGCCAGCGACAGCCAGCGCGTAATGACAAATGCCCAGGTACGTTCCATTCAACAGTGGGCAGTGGCTAGCGGTCAGTGGTCAGTGAGTCATTTGCTGACCACTGACCACTGACCACTGACCACTGT
>JAYUCP010000436.1:0-3989 GCA_043740245.1 Acidobacteriota bacterium
AATTTTTCCACACTCGGCACCCGGCGCGGCATATCTTCAAAGCCTTCTTCGTAAGCCTCCGTGTAGGGAACAAAGACGATTTCCGACGACGAATTAGTCAGAGACTTAATGCGTTCAGCCAGTTGCAGAATTGAGAGTTCTTCGGTAGAGCCGATGTTATAGACGTGGCCCACTGCCTCAGAGTTATCCATCAGCTTAACCAGAGCCTGCACCACATCACCGACAAACCCGAAACAGCGGGTTTGCGAACCATCGCCGTAAACCGTCAGCGGGCGTCCGGCCAAGGCTTGTTTGACGAAATTGGGAATCACCATGCCGTATTGCCCGGTCTGGCGCGGGCCCACCGTATTGAACAAACGCACGATGACGGTGGGCACCTGTTTCTCTTTCCAATACGCAATGGCCAGGAATTCATCAATCGCCTTGGAACAGGCATAGCTCCAACGGCCTTTGTTGGTCGCGCCCATCACCAGGTCGTCGTCTTCGTGAAAAGGCACCTGCTCGCGCTTGCCATACACTTCAGAAGTCGAAGCGACCAGCACGCGTTTGCGTTTCTTGGCCGCGAGTTCCAACACGACTTCGGTGCCGCGAATGTTGGTTTCGATGGTGCGCACAGGGCTTTCGACAATCAGTTTGACGCCGACCGCCGCCGCCAGGTGATAGATGGCATCGCATAGATCAACCAACTCCGCCGTCAACTGCGTGTTGGTAACGGTGTCTATGTGGTAATGAAAGCCGGGAAATTCCTTGAGGTGTTCGATGTTTTCGACTGAGCCAGTCGAGAGATCGTCAATGATGTAAACAGCGTCGCCCCGCCGCAAATGTTGTTCGGCCAGGTGTGAGCCGATGAACCCGGCTCCGCCAGTAATTAATACCTTCATCAATTCTCCAGAGATTTTTAGATTGCGAAAAGCAAAGTCCGCCCGCGCAGTATAAAGGCCAGCTTGCCATCAGCCAAAAGCCGTTTGCCTGGCGCGGGCCTGCCATAGAAAAACGCCGCCACGCCCCTGGGAGCGCAGGCCTTTCAATAAACGTCCAGGTCGTTGCCAAAAACCACTTTGCCGGTGTATCCCGCGCGTTTGATTTCCTCCAGCAAATCCTCTTTCGTCGCGCCCCACAGCAGTTGGTGATAGAGGATCAACAATTTCGGCTGCGCCTGCTGCGCCAGTTCGGCCAACTCGCGCGACGAGGTATGAAAGCTGGCGTGATAGCGTTGCCATTCGGGCGGGCGGCGCGCGAAACCTGCCGTCGAATAAACTTCGTGAATCAGCACATCGCAACCCTGGCAGTTCTCGACAATGCTCTGGCTCGGCGAACAATCGCCCGAAATCACGACGGTGCGGTCAGCCGCGTCAAAGCGAAAACCATAGGCGTATTTCCACGAACCGTGTTTGACGGCGAAGGCCTTCACCGCCACGTTGGCATCGCGGTAAATCGCGCCCGGCTTTATTTCATGAGCATTCACCACGTAACCGGCGGGCTTGCTCGGCTCCAATCCATGCAACCGAATCTCCAAGTCTTCTTTGTACGCAGCCAAAATGTGCTGCGTCATCGCGCGCAAGCCGGGCGGGCCGTAAACCTCCAACGGCGCATTCCGTTCCAGCACAGCAGGCGTGAAAATCAAATCGGGATAGCCGACTGTGTGATCCGAATGCAGGTGCGTGATGAAGGCACGCCGTAGCTTTTCGACTGACAGCCCTTTCACACCGTTCCGTGCCGCCGCCGCCGCGCGCCGCACCACTCCGGGGCCGCAATCAATCAGATACGGCGTATCATTCACGACCACGGCGACCGCCGGGCCCGCGCGGTCAGGATCGGCATTGGGTGTGCCGGTGCCGAGCAGCACGACTTGGGATTTGCTTTGCAAGGCGTTGGCTTGGTTTAGCTTGAATGGCGCTAAGGCCACGCACAATAACAACGCCAGGGCAATTGCAAAAACAGCTTTCAGCATAAGTGTCTCCGGACAACGAGCGTTATAACGTGCTGCGTATTATCGAGGAACGTGACTGAGGCGCAAGCCAACAGCTTGGGAACTCAAGCGGCCTGAGCTAGAATCGCGCCGCTTTGCATTCAAGGCTCGTTCACATCTTTTGCTTCAATCACAACGCAACCCAAGTTCGGAGGCTCAGAACATGACCCGTCATCGCTACCTCTTCGTCACACTTCTTTTTGCTTTGCTGTGCGTCGCAGGATTTACATTCAACAGCAGCGCCAAAGTCACCAAGCGCTACTTGTACGTCGCCGAACCCGGCATTCGCAATTACGTCGAATATGGCGGCGTAGGCATTTTGGTTTACGACATTGATGCGGGCTACAAATTCGTCAAACGCATCCCGACCTGGGACGTGCCCGCCGGCACAGAAGCCGAAAACGTCAAAGGCGTCGTCGCCAACGCCAAGACTGGCAAAATTTATGTCAGCACGCCCAAACGCGTCGCCTGTTGGGATTTGCTCAGCGAAAAGAAAATCTGGGACAAAGAATTTGAGGGCGGCGCTGATCGCATGGCGCTTTCGCCCGACGGCAAAATCATGTACGTGCCTTCGTTTGAAGGCCCGCATTGGCTGGTGGTCAACGCGCTCGACGGCACAGTCATCAAAAAGCTGGTGCTCAACGCGGGCGCGCACAACACCATTTATGCGCTGGATGGCAAACACGCCTATCTGGCGGGGCTGAAATCACAGTTGCTGCGCGTGACCGACACCAAAACGCACGAAGTCGCGCTAGAGGCCGGCCCATTCACCAAAGCCATCCGCCCGTTCACGATCAACGGCGCGCAAACGCTCTGTTTCGTCAACGTGAATGAGTTGCTCGGTTTTGAAATCGGCGACTTGCGCACCGGCAAAATGTTGCATCGCGTCGAAGTGCCGGGCTTCCAGCAAGGCCCGGTCAAACGCCACGGCTGCCCCAGTCACGGCATCGGGCTGACGCCGGATGAAAAGGAACTGTGGGTGTGCGACGCCTTCAACGAACGCATGCACGTGTTTGACGCGACAGTAATGCCGCCCAAACTGATGACCAGCCTCAAAGTGCGCGATCAACCCGGCTGGATTACGTTTTCGCTCGACGGCAAACACGCCTGGCCCTCTACCGGCGAAGTCTTCGACGTGAAGACGAAACAAATCATCACCAAGTTGACCGATGAAACCGGGCGCATGGTGATGAGTGAAAAGGTGCTGGAAATTGATTTCACCGATGGCAAGCCGGTGCGGGCGGGCGATCAATTCGGGTTGGGGCAGAAACACTAAAGGCTGTTTAGCTGAAGAGTGTGCGTAATTCGACCAGCGAATAGATACGCGGATGACGCGGGTGCAGCGAATTTCCGCAGATTCTTTTTCGGTTGATCCGCGCTGATCCGCTGCATCCGCTTCATCCGCGTACCTGTTTCCTCTACTTTGTTGGCATTTCTTTTACGCACAGGCTTTGTTTATCTGAACGATTTACTCAGGGAAGAGAAGCTATGAAATTACTCTGCACGTTGCTGCTCATTCTGGCTTGCGGCTTTGCTGCGCCAGCGCAAACACCCGACACCTTCAAAGCCGGTACCGCCCGCCGCGACATCACGCCGCGCGAAGCGGTGCCGATGTGGGGCTACGGCGACCGCCACGACAAACTGTCCGAAGGCACGCTCGATCCGCTCTACGCCGCCGCGTTGGTCATTCAAGCGGGCACGCAAAAGCTCGCCATCGTCGGCCTGGACTTGGGCCGCGCTCCGGCGGAAGCTTCGTTGCAACGCATCCGTCAGCGCATCAAAGCCGAAGCGGGCATCGAGTATTCCTTCATCGCCGGTTCGCACACGCACCACGGGCCGGTGCTCGAACTGAGCAACGCGCCGGGCAAAGGCCAAGGCCGGTTTGACGCGGCGCTGCGGTACTACGTGCAACTCGAAGACGCCATCGTCGCCGCGATTGTCGAAGCCGACCGGAACCTCACGCCGGCGAAATTCGCCACTGGCGCGATTGACCTCAACGGCTTCAACCGCAACCGCCACA
>JAYUCP010000437.1:0-9640 GCA_043740245.1 Acidobacteriota bacterium
GACTTTGGGTTTGAGCTTGATGACATCCTGCCGGAAACGCACCAGCATCTGCGGCGTCGTCTGGCGGCTGATGCCGCGATTGAAATAGGGCTTGCCGGGAAAGAAGGGCGTCTTGCCCTGGCCCCAGCGTTCGGTGATGTCGTCGCCTAAAAAGACGACGCGGTTCTCGCCGGGCTTCGGCTGGGGCTGTTCGGTGTTCTCGCTGCCATAGCGAATCAGCCCCGCCCAATCCCACAGCAGGTGGCGTTGCGCTTCGATTTGTTGTTCGAGCGCGGTGAGCGCGGTGGCGCAATCCTGCGGCGTGCGCGCGGCAATCAGGCAGCCCAGGAGCGCGAGGCCCAGCGCGACTTTGCAGAAGAAAGTTCTCATTCAAAAACCATGCGGTCTTTCTTCGCCTCGAGCTTGGCGGCCTCAATGCCGGGCACTTTCTTCAAATCGGCGAGCGATTTGAAGGGGCCGTTCTTTTCGCGGTAGGCGATGATCGCGGCGGCTTGCGAACGTTTGAGCGAGAGGGCGCTTTCAAAATCAAGCGCCTCGGCTTTGTTCACGTTGAGCAGCGGCACCTCATCCGCCGGGTAATTCCTGACCAGGTATTCGGTCAGCAGCGCCAATTCATCCGTCGAAGCTTTCATCCCCGCCGCCGCCATCTTGCCAATCGTGCCTTGCCAACCGGCGCGGTCTTGTTTGAGCGAGAGCGATTGATCCAGTCCGTGACATTGCGCGCAGAACTTTTGCACTTCGGCTTTGCCGGGGCCATCGGGCATCGGCTTGCTTTGGCCAACAGCAGACGACCGCAAGTTACCGGCGACAAGTAACGTGAGCGTAAACGCGAGTAACACGCTGCGCCAAATCCGGCTTACTTTCCTGAGTGCTGATAAATTCATGATCATTTTAGGTTTAATCACTCAACAACTTGATGATATTCCTTGCCAAATGCTCCTTGATTTCATTATGACGTGGAACTGGTTGAGACACTTTCGTGCTTGGGTTCTGATACCAATCGTGCTTTGCGCCGTGACGGATGAGGACGCAGCCCAGCTTCTCTAGCTCACGGATCAGATCCCTGCGTTTCATGCTACTTCCAATTCCAATTCAGCCACCCTCCGCACACAAGGGATATTTCCGCTGGCAAATTCCCGATAAAGGTCTCGCAGATTTTCCTCCAACTCGGTCAGCGTCTCGCCCTGCGTCCAATAATCAGGGTATTCCTCCAGATACCCAAGCCACATATCCTCGTCCTGCCAATAACTGTACTTCATCGTCTTCATTGCCTCTTCCGCGACTAACTCAATGCTCCATCGGAAAGCCGAACGCATAGATCGTTCCATCGTTCGTCGTCAAATAAAGCTGCCCCACGCCGCCCGACAACGCATTGCCGTGCGCGAATGAGAGCACCGTCTTGCCGCTGTTCCAAAGCTCCTTGCCCGTCACCGCATCCAGCGCATAAAGAATCGCGCCTTGTGAACGCGCCGCCGTCAGCTTGGCGTCTTTGCCGCGCGCCTCGCCGCTCGACGTGACGAAAGCCACGCCGTTGATGATCGTCGGCGTCAGCGGCGCCATCAGATCGCGCGAAACCCAGCCCGGTTGCAGCTTGAGCGCGCCGCCTTCTTCGACGACCTTCCAGGCGGCGACCGCGCCTTTGGTCAGCGCGCCGTTGTCGGCTTTGAAACCAGCGGCGGCGGCTTGCGCGCTAGTCACGGGCGCGAGGAACCAGCGCGTGCCACTCGCGTCTTGCCAACTCGTCAGCGCGCCGGGCGCGAAATCATTCGCTTTGGTCAGCGTCGCTGAACTCGCCAATGGCCCGCCCGCCAGGTTCGCGGTATCTAGAATGTGAATGCTGCCGTTCGCCGTGGCGGCGGCGACCAGCGTCTTGCCTTTGTGTTCAAACACCACGGGCGAGGACGAGAACTCCTGCGTGCCTGCCGAAAAGGATGCTTTCACTTTGAGCGTTGTCGGTTCGAGCGCGACCAGTGAATTCGGCGCTTCACCGCCGCTGCCCGTCGCCACATAAAGCGTGCCGTTGCCCGCAAAGGCCGCGCCGACCGAACCGGCGACATTGCCCTTCCAACTGGTGACTTGCTTCGTTTCCTGATTGTAAGCCCAGACGCCGTTGGCGACGCCGCCGCAACCGCCCGTCGTCACGGCGTAGGCGATTTGATCCACCACGATCAAGCCGCTGGCATTGGCGTTCGGCGGCAAGAAGCGCGCGGGCGGAACGGCCTCAGCGCCATTCGACAGATGCAGCGTATGCAACATGCCATCGCTCGCCAGCGCATTGATCCAAAACGGCCCGCGCCCGAATTGACCGCCCGGCGGATTGGCCGCGCCCGGACGCCCCGGCGCTGCTGCGCCCGGCGGCGGCCCTGGTGGCGGGCCGGCCGGAGCCGGTGGATTGGGTCTGACATTCGCCAGCGTCACGCCGCCTTGACCGGGTTCGCCCACCGCGCTTTTCGCGGGTTGATTGCGGCCGGGGCCGCCGCCCTGACCTGCGCCAGGCATAAAGGCGATGGTCGGACGCACGACGCTCGTCGTCATTCCGCCGGGGCAAGCCAGCGTGCTGGCTTGTGTGGACGGCGCGGCATTCAAATGTTTTTCCCATTCGATGCGGCCCAGATCGGTGTCAATCGTGATGAGGTTGTCGCCGCTGCCGCCGACAAAGCCCAGCATGCGAAAGCCGCGATAGCCGATCAACCGTTCGAGCGTTGAAGGCGTGGTCAGGTTATTGAGTTGATTCGGCGCGTTCTTGAGCTTCAGCTTCCACAAGAATTGAAAGCCCGGCTGCGACAGCGTGTCTTTGTTGATCTTCGCATCCGACCTGACCCAGGCCGAACGTTGCGCGTCGCCGTTGTCGGCCATCCAATCACGGCCTTGCGAGCGGGCAAGCTGCGCCATTGCCAGCACGCAGATACAGCAGCCAAACAACACCACAGCGAATTTTCTCATTGCGGAAACTCCTTCAGGTTTCATAACAAACAAATTAAGCTCAAGCCGCTTGCGCTTCGAGCAGTTGAGACGTTTTGGCTTGAATGGATTCAAGCATTGCAGCGCACCTGAACGCGCTGGCGTGCAGGATTTCGACGCCCAGCACTTCGTTATCGTCATCGAGTTCGACTGTGATATTCGGGCTTAGCTCCAAGCTCCGGCGCTCCGGTTGCAAAGCTATTTCGCGCATTGTCCTTCACCTACTGCAAGCTCCACTAACAGGCAGTCAGGGTGACGGGGCCGCCCTCCACAATTCGGGCATTCAACTCGTAGCCTTTCAGCAAAGCCATGCCAACCAGCGGCGACGTTTCGAGCACGTCAACATCTACGTGACGCGGCCGTCCATCCCAAACCACTGTCGCGGAGCAAATCCTGGCAATCACTTCCGTGCCATCCGCCAGCGTCAACTGTTCGGTGCCGCTGCTGTGCAGTCCGAACGCGGCCGCGGTTTCCGCCGGCAAAGTCAGATAGCCTGAGTAACCGGTGTCGAGAATCACGTCGAGCGCGCGCGCCTGCCCCTGCGCCTCAAAGACTTCGAGCGGGATAACGGCTTCGATTTTGGCGTTGATGGAACCAGTGATCATTGCGCTCGCTATAAAATGCGCGCCATCGTCGGAAAGCCGACGCGCATGAAAAAGACCTCGGCATCAGGCTTACGTTCCCGCAAGCGCGCGGCGCTGGCGAAACCCGTCTCAGCCATTTCGTAGGCGCCGGAGCGCACATCAATCGCCACCACCCGGCCTTCGCTGCCCGCCGCAAGGTGCGGCAGGATGTCGCGGTAATAAATTTCTTTGCCCAGTCGCACCACCTCTTCGGCAGACAATTCCAAAGTTGCGGTTGCCATAGTTTCACCTCACTTTACGACTCGTTTGCCGGCGAACCATCATCTCCCCGCCGATTGAGCCGCGCCGCCATTGATGCCAAAGCAATACTGATAGCCGTCGAACGTGTTGAGGTAAACCTTGCCATTCGCCACCGACAGCCCGCCCCAGTGGCTCCACGAAGCGATGGCATCGCCGCTGTTCCAAAGCTCTTTGCCGGTTTGCGCGTCGAGCGCGTAAAGCACCGCGTGCGTCGAGCCTTTGATGCGGTTCACCGCGCTGTTATACGCCAGCCCGATGTCGTAGGCCGCTTGATCGGTGTCTTCGCCATTGCCGTAGGCGAAGACGACGCCATTGGCGAGGATCGGCGGTTCGGCGTGATTCATATCGCGCGAAACCCAGGCCGGCGCCAGCGTGAATTTGCCCGCTTTCTCTTCGACCTTGAAGGCGACAATTGCGCCGCCCTTGGTCGGGCCGTATTCGAGCGGCGCTTTGAACTTGGGATGCTTCGGCCCCCAGAAGGGCGAGAGCGCCCAGCGCGTGCCTCGTGCGTCTTCCCACGTCGCCAGCGAACCCCAGACGCCCGCCGAAGCGAAGTTGACGTCTTCGTTGCAATAGAGCGGCGTGCGGTGCAGCGGCGTGCGGTGATCGTCGCCGCCGATTGATTCGGTGTCCATCAGGTACATTACGCATTCCTTGCCCGCGTCCACCATCAGTTCCTTGCCTTTGTATTTGAAAATTGCGGGCGTGACCTGCATATCCAGGTCGCGCTTCCACAGCCACTCGGCATTCGTCGGGCCGTAATAATCCACCAGCTTCGCCTGCTTGGTCGCGGGGTCTTGCATCACGCCGATGATGCCGTTGCCATAAACGCCGTTCTCAGGATTCCACGGCCCATCGCCCGTGCCGGTATAAAGCACACCTTTGCTGCTGATGGCCGGGCCGGTGCGGCCCCACATGCCGCCGCCCGCCGGCCCCCACGTGCCGACCTTATCCGTCGCCAGATCGTAGATGTAAACCATGTTCGGATTGCCGCCGCAGCCCTGCGCCGTGTGCGTGTAAAGCACGTTGTTGCGCAGGCTCATTGCATACGGCTTGCCGTTGGGCGGCATGAATTTCGCGGGCGGTGCGACTTCTTTGCCATCGGCCAGATTCAAACGGCGCAACGTGCCATCCCAGGCCGCCGCATACACGGTGTATTTGCCCGGCGTGTCCGTCGGCCCGATGACCGGCGTCGCCGTGATGCCGCCCGGACACAAGACGCCCGCGCCGCGTCCGCCGCCACCGGGCGGAACCCAATCGGTGGCGAAGCGATGATGCCAGAGGATTGCGCCGTTCTCGGCATCCAGCGCATAAATGTTATCGGTGACACCCGTCGCCAGCACGATCTGCTTCGGCCCTTTGTCGGTCGTGACGCGCCCGGCGATCAAGACGGGCAACAGGTTGTGCATCTGGCGCGGTGCGTTGTCGAGCTTGGTCTTCCACAGCAGCTTCATGTTTTTGGCTGTGGCCGTCGAAAGAATAGTTTCGTTGCGCTGCCAGCCGGTACGTTCGAGGTCGTAACCATCCATCAACCAATTAGCGGGCAGCCCATCGGCGGGCTTAGCGCTTTGCGCGTGCGGGGCCGGACTCCGGTCGGCGAGGCTGCCCAGCGCCAGCAACAGTAGTCCCAGAACTCTAGCTAATTTTCGATATTTCACTTGGGTTATTCCTTTGGGTAACACGGAGGCGCGCGCCTTCGTGGAGTAACTTAATTCTCTTCCTGCTTCCTGTTCTTCACTACGGAAAGAATCGGTAGATTTCTTTGCGGTGTAACACTCGTTCAAAGCTGATCGTCTCATCTTCTACTACCTTGAGGCCGACCCGGTAGTCGCCAAATCGTATTTTGTAACAAGCTTTGTAGCCTTTCAGGCGTTCGATTTTTCCGCTCTCACCAAGCGCGTTCAGCTTGGGCGCTTCCTCAAAGACAAACTTCTCTATTCTTTGCCTGACTGCTGTTGGAACCCTCGCCAAATCTTCCAGAAATAGCTTGCGATAGCTGACCTTCAAGGGGCTTTCTCCAAAGTCTGATAGTAAGCAAGGGCTTCAGCCGGCCCTAACGCCGCTTCATCAACCTGATCTTCCATCAACTGGACGAGCGCATAATTTTCCAGCACTTCCTCGATTTTATTGAAAGTTGCTATATCAAGCTGCACCGCCAGCTTATGGTTCTGTTCATCCACGATATATTTTCTTTTTAGCTCTTCCATTGTTTGTTTTCTCCTGCGCCTGCAAAGCCCGCCCGGTCGCTACCGCTCCCGGTACCGCACCGTTGACTGCCAAAGAAAAATGATTGAGCGGAAAGTGATAATGCAAGAGCCGTCAAAAACGGCTCTTGCATTATCTATGTTCAACCGCGTGATTCAACCGCGCGGCGTTAGAAATAGAGCTTCAGCCCCACTTGATAACGGCGCGACGGCGAGGCCACGGGCTGCTGTTGGCCCGCGGAGCGACATTTTCAGTGTTGTTTTCATCGTGTGCCCTTTCATCATCGGGCGCGCGAGTTCGGGGAGGGATGCTCGACCGCAGCTTCCCTCCCCGTGAAGCGGTTTACCCAGTCCCAAGTCAGAAGCGGATGCGCGCCGACAAGGTCGCATGGCGCGCCTGGACTTGCGCCGTGGTCACCGTGCCAAAATTGGCGTTGGTGTTGACCCCGGTGGCGAAGTTCAGGTTCAGCGTCGTATTGGGGTTACTGGGGTTGAAGTGATTGAACGTATTGAAGGTCTCGAACTTGATCTGCAGCACCCGGCTTTCACTCTTGCCGAGCCGAAACTCCTTGTACACGCTCAGGTCCATACTCTGCACGCCTGGCCCGTAGAGCATGGTGGGCTCAGTGTTGCCGATGCCGAGCGACGTTGCCGGCGGAAGCACGAAGCTGGCTTTGTCGAACGGGTACCACAACCGCGCATCGGCGGTAGCCGGTGGGGCGGTGCCATCAGGCAGATACAAGTTGCCGACCTTTTGGCAGCGGAACGGGATACCGCCGGTGGGAGTGCCCGTCCAATAGCCAGCGGGAGCGCTGACAGCCGTGCAGCTTACGGTCATGGGCGTGCCGGAATAAAACGTCCCGATGCCCGCGACGTGCCAGCCGTCCAACACGCCCGCGGTGAGCGGGTTCTTCCAGATGAAGCGGCTGACGCTGGGCAGCGTGTAGCCGAAGTTCAAATTGACGGCGTGCGGACGGCCCGTCACGTTCTTGGTCAAATCGTCGGGAACCCAACGCTGATGGGCGAAAGTGATGGTTTTCGACCAGGTGTAATTGACGTTGAACTGCAGATTCTTGCTGAAGCGCCGGTTCGCCTGCACCTGCAAGGCATTGTAGTTCGATTCGCCAAGCCCGGTGAAAACGTTGATGCTCCCGAACCCACGGAAGCCCGTCAACGCCCTGATGAGATTGGCCGAATAGAATCCCGCAGTGCCGCCGTTGGCGCTGGTCGGATCCAGATATTTCGGGTTGGCGCCGTTCGCCGGTGTCCAGGTGGTTAAAGGCGGCACGGCGTTGATGTCGTGAACAGTGCTGCTGAACTGGTGGTGCGCGACGTTACCCACATAAGCGGCGTCGAGGATGACGCCCCAGCCCAGATCACGCTGGATGCCGACGCTCCAGTCATAGGTGTCGGGCGGGAGAAAATCAGGCGAACCGCCATTGACGTTGAAGGGAGACAGGAGCGCCTGGGCGCCCTGCAGATTGGCGATGGTCGTGTTGAGGAAGATCGGCGCCTGGTAATGCGGAGGCGCCGCTATCGGGCCGGTCCCGACGGCGGTGGCGCCGATTTGGTCAACGGTTTGAGCGCGGCCGTAAAAGATGCCGAAGCCCATGCGCAGCGCCGTCTTGCCATTGCCAAAAACGTCCCACGCCAAGCCCGCGCGCGGACTGAACCTCACGCCGGGATTGTTGAAGAACCGGTCCTTATACTCGACGATGCCCGAGAAGGGATTGCCATTCGCCGGATAAGATTTGGGATCGAAGGTGCCCTGCCGGGTGAAAGGGTAAACGGCGCCGGTGACCGGGTTGACCGCCTGCTTCTGGCCGTTGATCAGCGCCGGATAGAGCAATTGTCCGGCCTTGCTGTTGTCGTAGGCGGATGGGGCAAAGATGCCGAGCGTCGCGCCTTCAGAATAGAGTGGCCCTATAAACTGGAAGCGCATGCCGTAATCGAAGGTGAGCCGCCGGTTGAATTTCCAGGTGTCCTGCGCGAACCACTCCGCCTGCTTGTAGCGGGAGTGATTGATCTGCTTGATGTTGTCTTCGCCGTAGGCAAAGAGGCTGCCGATCAGCGCATTGGCGAAGGGTTGATTGGCATCCACGCCGCTCGCCAGATCAACCCCGAAATAATAGGTGCCCGCAGTATTGAAGGTGGAGTACACGCTCACGTTGCGGGACATCTGCTCGTAGTAGAAGCCAAACTTCATGTTGTGGCTGCCCTTGATCCAGGAAATGTTGTCGGTGATATTCGTGATCTGGTCGGTGCCGTCGAATGGCCAGCGGCTGTCAAACCCGAAGCTCGGGAGATTCGGCACCGCCTGGCCGGAAGTCTGGGCGCTGAACCCCGCCGGTAAACCGAAACTGACGTTGGGCAGCAGGTTCAAGGTGTTCGCCCCGAAGACATTCGGCAAGGCGAGCGTCTGGCCGCTGGCACTCTTGAGCGGCAATTGGCTCTGGGCGTAAGTCCGCTCGCCCTGCTGTTCGAGCGGGACATTCATCTGATGGGCGCGGTTGATGCCCCAGGTGAATTCGTTGATCAGATTCGAACGAAGGGTGTGGATCACAGTCGCCACCGCGCCGGCCGACGGGATGTCATAGCCGTGCGGGAACTGGCCCCAGCCATCGCCAGCGGCGCCGAGAATCGCGCCGAAACCATCAGAACCCTGATAATCCTGGATCAGTCGCACGAAGGCCGTCGTCTTCGGCGAGACGTTGTAGTCAATGCGGAGAATCTTGTCCCGGCGCGGATTCGAGTTGGCAAGCTGGAACTGGGAGTTGTACTGGCGCTGCCCCGTGGGATCGGTCGTGTTCGGCAGCGGGAAGAGATTCAAAAAGGTCGCCCCGATGGCGCTAAAGCGGTTGGCGGGAATGATGTTTCCCGGAAAACACCCCGTCCGGTTGGCCGTGGTGCAGGGATTGGAATTGGTCGGGTCTTTGATCGGAATCAACGTCCCGGTCGTGTTGACCGTCTGCGAAAAGTCTCCGCTCCGCTCCAAGGCGGTCGGCATCGTGTAGCGGTTGAGCACCGCTCCTTTATTGCGCAACTCGTCAAAAGAGAAGAAGAAAAACAGCTTGTTGCGGCTCTTATTGAACCGGGTGCCCGGGATGATCACCGGCCCGCCGATGGTGCCGCCGGGATTTTGGAAGCGGTAAAGCGGCTTCACCAACGCGGTCTTGTTGTTGAACCATTCGTTGGCGTTGAGACTTTCGTGGCGCCAGTAATAAAACCCAGTGCCGTGGAAGTCCCGCGTGCCGTTCTTGATGGTGACGTTCAACTGGCCGCCGTTGCGCGCGCCGTATTCTGCCGCGTAGTTCGAGACCAACAGCTTGATTTCGCTGATGGCATCCACGCCGGGCGCGAGGTACGAATTGTTGGGCGCTCCGCTATCCTGGCTGGCGATGCCGTCCAGCGTGACGAGGATCTGCCCCTGCTGACCGCCGTTGATCGTTGGGGTACCCGAGTTCCAGCCGCGCGAGTCGTGGTTGCCGAGGTCAATCACACCCGGCAGCGTCTTCACGATGGCCCGATAGTCGCGGCCCCGGATCGGCGTGTCCTCGATCTGGCGCAGGTTGATGCCAATCCCGCGGTCGG
>JAYUCP010000438.1:0-24317 GCA_043740245.1 Acidobacteriota bacterium
AAGTATCTGGCGACGGGCGTGGAGGCTTACGAGGCGTCGAAGCCGTATGAGTTCGGCGATACGCTCAATCTGGATGTGACGGGGACGCTGTTGAATGCGATTGGGCGCGAGGGGCTGGGGGTGCCGCTGAATCTGGAATACAAGGATTTGCTGGTGCATCAGTCGGAGTATCAATCGTCGTGCGCGACGGTGGTGATGCTGGATTGTTCGCATTCGATGATCCTCTATGGCGAAGACCGCTTCACGCCGGCGAAGCGCGTGGCGCTGGCCTTGTCGCATCTGATCCGCACGCAGTATCCGGGCGATTCGCTGAAGCTGGTGCTCTTTCACGACGGCGCGGAGGAAGTGCCGCTCGCGCAACTCGCCAACGTGCAAGTCGGGCCGTATCACACCAACACTTGCGAAGGGCTGCGGCTGGCGCGGCGGCTGTTGCAGGCGCAACGCAAGGACATGCGCCAGATCATCATGATTACCGACGGCAAACCTTCGGCGCTGTTTTTGGATGAAGACAATCCCTTCGGGCAGCAGCGCGGCAAAAAATCAGAGACGCGCCGGTTATACAAAAACTCGATGGGCCTGGATCCGCTGATTATTGACGCGACGCTGGCCGAGGCCGCGCAATGCCGCCGCGCTGGGATAATCGTCAACACCTTCATGCTGACCAGCGATTATTACCTGGTCGAGTTCGTCAAACGCCTGACCGAGATCGCGCACGGCAAGGCCTACTTCACGACCAGCCTGCGTTTGGGCGAGTACGTGATGATGGATTTCATCAAACGCAAAACGAGCCGGGTTAAATGAACCACGAAGAGAGGAAGAAAACGAAGAGTGGCAACGGCTGTTTAGCCGCGTTAGCGGCGATTGAATTTAGCCCGGCCTTTCAAAGCCGGGAAAGCGTTTGGCCTGGCCCCGGAGTCGCGTAGCGACGATTGAAAGCTGCGCTTGATTACGCAGCTATTTCAACCGTCGCTACGCGACTCCGGCCTGCTTGATACGCCGTCCCCAGCCCTAAAGGACTGGGCTAAGCTCAACCGCCGCCACGCGGCTGAAAACCTCGCCAAGCTCTTTCGTTCTCTTCATCTATTCGTGGTTGCCAAGCTGCAATCGCAATGTTCAAGCTGCTTTCCCTTCGCATACTTCTTTTGCTGTGCTGGTTCGCGCTGCCCGGTTATGCGCAACCGCCTGCCGCCATTGATCGCAACGATCCCATCAAGGCCGAACAACAATTGCGCGAACTGCTGCGCACCTCGCCAGATACCGTGGCGCGCAACAACTACGACTATTTGCTGGCGCGGCTGTTGGATCAGCGGGGCGCGCTGGCCGAAGCCGCGCCGCTGTTTCAAAAAATCGTCGCGCGCAATTCGCCGCTGGCCGGGTATGCGTTGTGGCATCTGGCCGAGCTTGCGCGCGCGGGCGGCAAGTTGAATGAAGAGCAGGCGGCGTTGCAAAAGCTGACCGCGCAGTTTTCCGACCATCTGTGGCGCGAGCGGGCGGTGCGGCGCTTGAGCGAGAGCTATTTCAGAAGCGGCAATTATCAGGCGGTGATGGCGACGCTGCGCGCGTTGGGGCCGCGCCGGGATGTGTTGCCGCGCGTGGGTGAGGCGCAGGCGGCGTTGCGGCAAATTGAAGCCGCACGTGCTTCGTTTGAAGCGGCACTGGCGGGCGGTTCACCTCCGGGACAAGGTGACGACACGGCGCTGCGGGCGATTGTGAATTTGGACAAGCTGGACGCGGCCGAGCGCAAGCTGCTGAGCGAGGCAGAGCATTTGCGGCGGGCGCGCATCCTGCAATTCAACCGCTACTTTGCCGAAGCGCGGCCGCACTGGCTGGCAGTCATTAACGGTTTTCCGCAGAGCAAGGCGCGGGCGGAGAGCCTGTTTCAACTGGGCCGCAATTACTTTCTGGAAGACAAGTTCGCCGAGGCGCTGCCGTGGTATGAGCGCGCGGGCAGCGAGTTTCCGCAGACCGAAGAGGGCGAGCAGGGCTTTTATTTCGCCGGCCATTGCCATCAATTTTCCAACCAGCCGGACAAGGCGATTGCGCGGTACGAGGCGTATTTGCAGCGTTATCCGAAAGGCAAGTTCATCGGCTACGCGCAGTTGAACGCGATTGACACGCTGCGTTCGGCGGGGCGTACGCAGGCGGCCTTGCAATGGGCGCAGCGCGCGCAGACTGAAACGGGCGAGGCGTACTTCGCGGTGACGGGCTTGTTCCACCAGGTGAAGATTCGCCTGGGCAAGGAGGATTACGCGGGCGCGCTGGCTGATTTGACGGCGTTGCGCGCGAAGAACCTGAACGTGCGCGGGCAGGTGGCGACGACCAATTTCGCCGAGGTCAGTTTTTTGCGCGCGTATTGTTTGGAGATGCTGGGGCGCTTTGACGAGGCGGCGACGGAGTATCTGGCGCTGAACGAGGCGCGCACGAATGCCTTCGGGTATTACGGCCAGCGGGCGACGGCGCGGTTGCGGGCGTTGGCGGTGAACCTGCGCGCGAAGAACGTGATCGCGGCGCGGCGCGACGGCTTTGTGACGCAGGCGCGGCAGGCTTCGGCCCAAGGCAACGCGGCGGCAACAAAGGCAGCGGCCAATCAGGCGTTGCGCCTGGTCGAAGATGAAAAGACGCGGCAAGAATTGTTCGGCATGTTGCGCGCGGCATACGCGCAGTTGCCGGGCTATCAGGCGCCCGCGTTGAATTTCGCGCTGGCTGGGCGCGCGGCTCCGCTGCCAAATGGCGCGCCCGCCGCGACGGGCACGAGCCACGCGACGTTGGCGAATGAGCTTTTGTTTTTAGGCTTGTATGACGAGGGCGCGGCGGAGTTGGCGGCGGCGCAAACCGCGAGCAGCAACACGGTCGCCTATTACTGCGCGCGCGGCGATTGCGTGAATTACACCTTCCGCGTGTTCGAGCCGCTCTTGCGCAATCTGCCCGAAGATTACCGTTTGGAATTGCTGCCGCGCGAATTGGCCGAGGTCTTTTACCCCTTCCCGTTTCGCGGCGAACTGAAGCGGCACGCGGCGGCGCGCGGGGTTGATCCGCGTTTCGTGCTTTCGATTGCGCGGCAGGAAAGCAGCTACAACACGCGGGTCAAGAGCGCGGCGGCGGCGCGCGGGATGCTGCAATTCATTGCGCCGACGGCCAGTCAGATCGCGGCGCAGTTGGGACTCGAGGATTTCGAGCAGGATGATCTTTACGAACCGGGCACGGCGATTCTGGTGGGCGCGCAGTACATGAAAAATCTGTTCGATGCGTTCGGTTCGGCGCAAGCGGCGGCGGCGGCTTACAACGGCAGCGAGGAATCGGTAGCGCGTTGGCTGGCGCGGGCGCAGAGTAAGGATGTTGACCACTTTGTGATCGAGGTGGCGAAGCGCGAGACGAAGGATTATGTCTTCAAGGTGATGAACAATCTGCAGGCGTATCAAACAATCTACGCGACTGAATCAAGATAGCGCGCGTAAGCCAGCTTGCCTTACTTGAAAACTGAAATGATGCCGTAGGTCGCAGCGGCAATGCCTGCTGCTGCTGGAATCGTAATAACCCAGGCCCAAACGATGCGGCCCGCGACGCCCCACTTCACGGCGGAGAGACGGTGCGTCGAACCTACGCCGACGATGGCGCCGGTGATGGTGTGCGTAGTCGAGACCGGCACGCCGAGTCCCGAAGCGATCAGAATCGCCAGGCCCGCGCCCGTTTCGGCGCAAGCGCCGCCAATCGGTCTGAGCTTGGTGATCTTCGATCCCATCGTTTTGACAATGCGCCAGCCGCCCGAAAGCGTGCCCAACCCGATGGCCGCATAGGCCGCAAACGCCACCCACAGCGGCGGGTCGGCAGTCCCGGCGGAAAGGTACCCGCCCGTAATCAAAGCCGCCATAATGATCCCCATCGTCTTCTGTGAATCATTGGAGCCATGCGAAAAGCTGAACAGCGAGGCGGAAAAGAGTTGTAGGAAACGGAAAAGTTTATCTACGCGCGAAGGCGCAAAATTGCGGAAGAGCCAGTGCGCCAAGACCATCAGCAAGGTGCCGAAGACCAACCCCAACACCGGCGAAATGACAATGAACGAGAGCGTGCCCGGCCAGCCTTTCGGCCAATCGGCGAGGTTCCAAAACAACACGCCGAAGCCGGCTTTGGTCACCGCCGCGCCCGCGTAACCGCCGACCAGCGCGTGCGAGGAACTGGTGGGCAAGCCGAACCACCAAGTCAACAGATTCCAGGTAATCGCGCCGACCAACCCGGCCAGAATCACCCATTCATCCACCAGCTTGACGTTGATCAGCCCCTTGCCAATGGTCGCGGCGACGTGGTGGCCGGCAAAGAAAAACGCGACAAAGTTGAAGAAGGCGGCCAGCGCCACGGCCTTGCCCGGCGAGAGCACACGGGTCGAAACGACTGTCGCAATCGAATTGGCGGCGTCGTGAAAGCCGTTGGTGTAATCGAAGGCCAGCGCCAACAGGACAATGACGATGATGAGTACGTGAGCAGAATCCATCTAGACCTCTTCGGGTAGACCTCTTGGGCAAACCTCTGGGGATAAGCGATGCCCGCAGCGCTTGAACAGCCTTTGGCGAAACCAGCCAGCTTTAGGCGTTCTTGAGCGTAATTGATTCGAGGACATTGGCGGCGTCTTCGGCGCGGTCAATGCAACGCTCCATCTTCTCGTAAATCTCTTTGAGCTTGATGAGTTGGATGGCGTCGGCCTCGTGCGTGAAGAGCCGCTCGACCGCGTCGTGATAGAGCGAGTCGCCCTCGTTTTCCAGCGTGTGGATGACGATGCACTCTTTCAGCACCGCCTCGCTGTCTTTTTCCAGCGCGATGACGGCGCGTTCCAAACTGGCCGTCAGCCGCACGATCACATCGGCCATTTTGCGCGCGTCTTCGGTGGCCTTGTCCATGCGATAAAGCAGGACGCGGCGTGCGACGCTGTCTATGTCGTCTTCGACGTCGTCGAGCGAACTGGCGAGCGCGTGAATGTCTTCGCGGTCAAAGGGCGTGATGAAGGTTTGATTGAGCTTTTTGACGATGTCGTGGGTCAGCACGTCGCAATCGTGTTCGAGCTTTTTGACCTGCTCGGCGTAAGCGGCGCGCCGTTCGAAATCGTCAAAGAGTTGTTGCAACAGTTTCGCGCTGCCGCTGATGTTGGAAGCCACGCGATTGAAGAGATCGAAATACTTATCTTCCTTGGGCAGTAAACGGAACATACGAGGTGTCTCCTGTGTTTGAGCCGCGCTTGTGATGCCAGCCTGTCATTGAGTCTCGAAGAAGGCGGTCAGTATACATAGCCCTCTTGGGAATGAAAAATTCTGCTGCGGCAGCGGCAAGATTTAACCTGAACCTAACTTCAACGGCCGCAGTCCTTGCCGCCGGCGCTAAAGATTTCAGCCAGAATCCGATTCGGCCCGGCGCACTTTGCCTTAAACAAAGCCGTCATCCGGCTACTAAGGAGTGAACTGGAAATAACTCTGCCAAACCAACCACGGGGATCACGGGGATCACTGGGAAAACCAAAACAGGCTGCTGTATTTTCCCCCGTGCGCCCCGTGTCCCCCGTGGTTTGGCAAGTTTGTTTTCAAGCTGTTCCTAAAGCGCTGAACAAAGAAACGTAGCGCGTTCGCCGGGTCTCCCAATCAACGCAATCATTCAGGCGCAGCCCGGCTAAACACGGCGGCCAGGCCGCCGACACATTTCCTGCGCAAAGAAAAAGCTTGAGCGGCGCACCGCTTACAGTGTAATAATTGGCTTCCGCTTTCACGATCCACACTGGCGCGAGGCAGATAAAAGCCCCGGCATTCAGACAGGGGCGAGATTCATTCATCCCCATATGACAAGCATCGAGTGCCCGCCGGCACACCGCAATCATCCCCAGTGTCAGCTTTATTTTTCAGTAACAAGGAAGGTTTCTCTGTGAGCAATAAACAAATTCTTCTCGACCGCATCGCCCAGCGCAGCGCGCGCGTCGGCGTCATCGGACTGGGTTACGTCGGGCTGCCGCTGGTGGTCGAATTCGGCCAGGCCGGTTTTCTCTCGACCGGCTTTGAAGTGGACGCGCGCAAGGCCGACGCCATCAATCGCGGCGAATCCTACATCCCGGACGTGCCGACCGCGCACGTCGCCGCCTTGGTCAAGGCCGACAAGCTGCAAGCGACGACTGATTTCACCGCGCTCAAAAACCAGGACATCATCATCATTTGCGTGCCGACGCCGCTGCGCAAAACCAAAGACCCGGATGTCTCGTTCATCCTGGCCGCCTCCGAAAAAATTCAAGCCACGCTGCGCCCGGGGCAGTTGGTAATTCTCGAATCCACCACCTACCCCGGCACGACCGACGAAGTGTTGAAACCGATCTTCGACGGCACGGGCTTAAAGATTGACGAAGATTACTTCCTGGCTTTCTCGCCCGAACGCGTAGACCCCGGTAACGAAAAGTTCAACACCAAGAACATCACCAAAGTCGTCGGCGGCGTCACGTCCGATAGCGCCGATGTGGCGGCGGCGGCTTACAACACGATGGTTGACAAGGTGCATCGCGTGAAGTCGGCGCGCGTGGCCGAGGCTTGCAAGCTGCTCGAAAACACCTTCCGCGCGGTCAACATCGGTTTGGTCAACGAATTGGCGCAGCTTTGCCACACGCTGGAAATTGATACCTGGGAAGTGATCGCGGCGGCGGCGACAAAGCCCTTCGGCTTCATGGCCTTTTATCCCGGCCCCGGCATCGGCGGGCATTGCATCCCGCTCGATCCGCATTACCTGTCGTGGAAGGCGCGCATGCACGGCTTCGAGGCGCGCTTCATTTCGCTGGCTGAAGAAGTGAATTCCAAGATGCCCGAACATGTGGTCGAACTCGTCACCAATGGCCTCAACAGCCAGCGCAAGGCGGTGAATGGATCGAACGTGCTGGTGTTGGGCGTGGCTTACAAGCGCGACATTGACGACATGCGCGAAAGCCCCGCGCTGGCCGTGATCGAACACCTGCAAAAACGCGGCGCCGAGGTCAGCTTCCACGATCCCTATGTGGCCGAGATTCATCTGGAAGGAAACGGTGCGCACCTGAGCGGCATTCCGCTGACGCTGGAAGCCGTCGCCAACGCCGATTGCGTGGTGATCGTCACTGACCACCGCAACGTGGATTACAAATGGGTGGTCGAGAACGCCAAGCTGGTCGTGGATACGCGCAATGCGACGCGGCCGCTGGGCGAGAATGCGAAGATCATTCGGCTCTAAAAATCAAAAGGCAAAAGGCAAAAATCAAAAATGGGAAGTAGCGTTCTGCATTTTTGATTTTTGCCTTTTGATTTTTGCCTTTTGATTTTTGATTTCCTACCACTCGCCTGTTCTGTCCCACGCAAACGCCCGCAATCCTTCCAGCAATTCCGCCGAAAGCTTGCGACCGTCTGAATACGACAGGTTAGCCGTGACGTGCTTGGCCGTGCGCATGCCGGGGATCACGGTGCTGACCGCGTCGGGGTGCAAGGTGAAGCGCAACGCCAATTCGGCCAGTGTCGCGGCTTCGCTGCCAAGCAGCCCTTTCAGCTTTTCGACGCGCTCAAATACTTGCTGCTTGCGGTCGCCCTTGAAAAACAAGTTGCGGAAATCGCCTTCAGGGAACGTCGAATCCGGCGTGATCGCGCCGGTCAAGCCGCCTTCGTCAAACGGCACGCGCGCCAGCACACCGATGTGATGCTGCTGGCACACCGGATACAACTCGTCTTCCGGCGCTTGCTCGAAAATGTTGTAGATGACCTGCACGGTGTCAATGTAACCGAGCTTCAGCACTTCGATGGCGTTGGCGGGCTGGTAATCATTGAGCGAGAGGCCGAAGTAACGCACCTTGCCGTCTTCGCGCAATTTCATGAAAGCATCCAGCCATTCGTTCTGATGCGCCCAGTTGTCGTGCCAGACGTGCAGTTGCTGAATGTCCAAACAATCCACGCCCAGGTTGCGCAGGCTCTGTTCGGTGCATTCGATGATGTAATCGTAGCTGAACACGTCATGCAGCGGCAGCGCGCGCGCCGGCCATTCGCGGTTTTTTGGCGGGATTTTGGTGGCGAGGTAAATGCGCTCTTTGCGCGCGCGGGCAACTTCGCCGACCAGCTTTTCGCTGTGCCCGTCGCCGTAAGCCAGCGCCGTGTCAATGAAGTTCAAGCCTTGATCGAGCGCCAGGTTCAACGCGCGTTTGGCTTCGTCGTCATCGCCGCCCTGCCAGAGCCCGCCGCCGATGCCCCAGGCGCCGTAGCCGATTTCGGAAACCTCGATCCCCGTCCGGCCCAGTTTGCGGTATTGCATTGTGTTGCTCCTTTTATCCCAAGAAAGATTTTCCACGAAGCCACACGAAGCAGCACGCAGCAGATAAACCACGCGGGTTCTACTTCGTGTCTTCTTCGTGAGCCTTCGTGGAGAAAAAGACTGCTTCAACCAAGCAGCGTTTGCAATGATTCACGAATGCGTTGCTGCGTCTTCTCGCCCAGGCGCGGCACGCTGTCGAGACCGCCGCCCGCCACGAATTTGGCGAAGTCATCGAGATTGGTCAGTTGAAATTGGTGATAGAAAATTTGCAGCGTCTTGCTCCCGACGCCGTCCACGCGCAGCAAATCAAGCACGCTTTCGGGAATCTCGCGCTTGACCTCTTCGTAAGCCTTGAACGTGCCTGTCGTGAGCAGGTCAACGATCTTCTTGCTGATGGCTTCGCCGATGCCGGGCAATTCGCGCAACCGGGCGGCGCCACCCGCTGCATTCAAATCAGCGAGCGGCGTCGGCAAGTCTTCAATCAATTCCGCCGCGTTGCGATAAGAACGCAGCTTGAATTCGTTGTCGCCGCGCAATTCCAGCAAGTCGGCCAGACGGCGGAAGACATTAGCAATCTCGGCATTGGTCATCGCGGAACTGTCGGTCACCCCATCATACTGGCGAAGAACGAACCCACCAGCGCGGCCAACGCATATAACAACACGTGCGGAATCGCGGCCGTCCCGGCTTTCATTTTGACCGTCACCGCCGCGCAGCCAATTGCCAGCAACACGATGCGCCAGATGCTGAATACGTCAATGAACGACGCCAGCCCGGTGACGAATTTCGGCAAGCCCGTGCCGACCATCGTCAAAATCGCGCCCAGGTTCGAGGCGACCGGATTCATCACATCAATGTCTTCGGGATTCTTCAGGTAAATCGAAATCAAGGTGACCACCAGATGAACGAGGCCCACTGCCAGATAGGCAAAGCATACGGCGGAGAGCACGCCTTTGAACGTATTGCTCGCGCCCATAATGGCCGTGAAGAGTTTGAAGACGCCGGCCACGATCAAAACTATCACCAGAAAACCGAAGGCCGCGCTGCATGCGCCAAACACTTTACCGCGCGTCATATTTTCCGGCTTGAGCTGTTCTTCGGCTTTTTTCTTGGTTTCCGCAATCCGGTCTTCCGGCACATTCATCTTTTGCATCACCTCGCCTTGCATCTCGATTTGTTTGCGGACGATGTTTTCATAGCCGTAACGGTTGGTGACCGAATACTGGGTCAGCCCACCTAAAATTGCCAGGCAAATCAGCGGAATCAACACACGCGGCGCGCGGCCAATCTCGGCAAAGGTTTCGCCGGGCAAAAAGAGCACGCCGCTCAAGCGCGCAAAGAAGTTCTGCGGCGCGGGTTCGGCGGCAGGCACAGCGGGTGAAGCGAGGTTCTGTCCGTCTTCCATAAATCCTCCTTGAAAGGGCAAGAAAAAGGGGTTGGTTCAGAGGCTTCGCGCACGCGCCCAACTTCGCGCGCGCGTAAAGCGGACTCGAATTGTTTGCGAACTGCTTCAGGTACGTCGTAAGTCTTGGCCGGGTTCGTTGAGAAAGCAAGCCGTCCAGTGGCCGCGTTCAATTTGGACAAAGGGCGGCTCATCCGTTTTGCAGCGCTCCATCACTTGCGGACAGCGCGTGTGAAAGCGGCAACCCGGCGGCGGCGCGAGCGGCGTGGGCACGTCGCCGGTCAAACGCGGCGCAGTGGTTGAGCGTGCTTCAGGATCAGGTTGCGGAATGGCGGCGAGCAGCGCCTGCGTGTAAGGGTGCAAGGGCTTCGCGTAAATCTCTGCGGCGGGCGCGAGTTCGACCAGCTTGCCCAGATACATCACGCCGACGCGCGTCGAGATGTGTTCGACCACGGCCAGGCCATGCGAGATGAACAAATAAGTCAGCCCGAACTGCTCCTGCAAATCCTGCAACAGATTGACGACCTGCGCCTGCACCGAAACATCCAGCGCCGAGACCGGTTCATCGGCGACGATGAAATCCGGGTTGAGCGCCAACGCGCGCGCAATGCCGATGCGCTGGCGCTGGCCGCCGCTGAATTGATGCGGATAGCGGTTGGCGTAATCAGGATCGAGACCGACCACGCGCAGCAATTCGGCCACACGCGCGTGCCGTTCCGGCTGCGTGCCGAGGCCATGGATTTCGAGCGGTTCGCCGATGATGTCGCCGACCGTCAAGCGCGGGTTGAGCGAGGAATAGGGGTCTTGAAAGATGATCTGCATGCGCCGCCGCAACGCGCGCAATGCGCGCTTGCCGAGTTCGGTCAATTCCTGCCCGTCGAATTTGACCGAACCTTCCGTCGGTTCGAGCAAGCGCAACAGGCAGCGCCCCACCGTCGTTTTGCCGCAGCCCGATTCGCCCACCAGACCGAGCGTTTCGCCGCGTTCGATGGTGAACGTGACGCCGTCCACCGCGCGCACGAACTGTTTGCCAGCGGCTGGGAAGTGTTTTTTGAGACCGGTGATTTCGACGAGTGTTTGATTAGGCATAGCAGTCAACGCAATTGAGCTTTTGCGGTCAGGAGTAAAGCTCGTTCACTCGCACACAGCGCGACGCATGGTTTGTGCCCACCGCTTGCAACGCGATCTCGCCCACGCTGCATTGCGCTTGCCGCTGCACGCAACGCGGCGCGAAACGGCAACCCGGCGGCAATTCCAACGGGTTGGGCACAACGCCTTCGATGGTTTGCAAGCGTGCGCGACCGGCGCGCTTGCTGCCGAGTTTTGGCACCGCGCGCAACAAACCCTCAGTGTAAGGATGGCGCGGATTGGCGAAGAGTTCGCGCACGGGCGCTTCTTCGACAATTTTGCCCGCGTACATCACGGCCACGCGATCCGCTGTATTCGCCACCACACCAAGGTCGTGCGTGATGAGCAACAGCGCCAACTGGCGGCGTTCGCGCAGTTCGTTCAGCAAATCCAGAATCTGCGCCTGAATCGTCACGTCCAGCGCCGTGGTCGGTTCATCGGCGATCAGCAGCTTCGGATCGCAAGCCAACGCCATCGCGATCATCACGCGTTGCCGCATGCCGCCGGACATTTCGTGCGGATAAGTTTTGGCGCGCATTTCGGGCGCGGGGATGGCGACATCGCGCATGCCTTCGACGGCCTGGTTCCAGGCCTCGCGTTTCGAGACGCCGCGATGCAGGCGGATGGCTTCGGCAATCTGCTCGCCGACAGTGAAGACAGGGTTGAGCGAAGTCATCGGGTCTTGGAAAATCATCGCAATGTCGTCACCGCGAATTGCGCGCATTTCGGCTTCGCCGAGCTTCAACAAGTCGCGTCCTTCAAACAGAATCTCGCCTCCGGCGATGCGCCCCGGCGGCGCGACCAGCCGCAGAATCGAAAGCGCCGTCACCGATTTCCCGCAACCCGATTCGCCAACCAGGCTCAAGACTTCGCCCGCGTGCAGGCTGAAGCTCACGTCGTCAACGGCGCGCGCTTCGCCGCGTTTGGTGGCGAAGCTGGTTTGGAGTTGGCGGACTTCGAGCAGGCTCATCGGTTGGTTAGTTCAGCAGCTTGACCGGGTACACGGTCATTAGCGGGTCTACGCTGACCAGCGTCAGGTCTTCGTGGTTGGCCTGGGCGATCAGCAAGCGGTCGAAGGGGTCTTTATGGTGGAACGGCAGTTTGTCCAATTCGTAGATGTGTTCGGCGGTCACAGGCAATAATCGGATGTCGTTGGATTGCTGTTGTTGGGCGATCAAATCCGCCAAGGGCATTTGTGCTTTCAACTTGCCGATTTGCCGTTTGATTTGCATTTCCCAAATGCTGACCACGCTCAGCCAAAGCTCGTTTGACTCATCCGCCAACGCAGGCATGAGATGTTTGGGAATGTGCTCCGGCTCGTCGGCAATCCAGAGAAAGATATGCGTATCGAGTAAGAGTTTCATCTCATTCCTCACCCAGCCAGAATTTATCCGGCAAGGGATCGTCAAAGTCCTCGCTCACCCAAATCTGTCCACGATTTAAGCCGAAAATGCGTTTCTTTCCGCCTTCGTTTCGGGAGGCTTCCACGCCGGGCATGAGCGCCGCAGCTTCCGCTGGGGCCGCCAACGGAACCAGCTTGGCAATCGGCTGATTGTCTTCGACGATGATGATTTCCTTGCCCGCCAACGTCAGCGCAAGCAGCTTGTGTAACTGGCTCAACGCATCGTTCAAACTCATTGTGTATGTCATCTTGACTACCTCACTTGGTCGAAAACTTCTGCAACATCTGCGGAAAAATCTGAATGCCTTTCGGCGTGCGCGCCTTGCCTTCGAGCAACACTTCGCGCGTGCTCACTTGCTTGCCATAAATGTCCTGGTTCGCCTGCTGGTCGGGCGCAATGACCGCGCCTTTCAGCTCCAGCCCGGCAAACAGGCCGCGGCTGCGCGAATACGAAAGAATCTGCGCCCGCAACAACACATCGGTCGAAGCCGAGGCGTTGCGCCCCACCGGCCCCGCCGAAGCCGCCGCGCCCGCGCCGATTTCGAACTTGTCTTTGAGCAGGCCTTCGACACCGCCCTGGTTCATGATGACCAGCACCAAATCCACCGCCTGCCCGCCGATCTGCAAACCGAAGCTGCCCCCGCCGATGGTGAAAAACGCGGGCGCGCCCCACGAACCGCCATCCTCGCGCCGGCAACTAATCAGCCCTTTGCCGTACTGGCCGCCAATGACAAAGCCGGCTTTTTTGACCGACGGGAAAACGGCCACGCATTTGGCGCGTGCGAGAATTTCAGACGGGACGCTTTGATCGGGCGCGGACATGATTTCCTGAAACGCCGTGGCGGCCTTCCGCGCGCGTTCGCGCTCCTCATACGTCGAGACTTGAGCCAAAGCCGTAACGGCGCTGAGCGACGTGCCAAGCAAAATTACGAACAAACAAACGATGCGGCCGAATTGCATAAGTCCTCCTGCAAGGCATTGAAGGCCTTGCGTAACGGTACAGCCAACGCCAGGGAGCGCGCCCTTTCTACCTTGCGCCTGGGGGATTTTCAAGCATCGCCAACGGCGGTAGCAGATCAATGCCAAGTTGGCTAAGATACGCGCGAGCATTTCGGCTCACCCACAACGGCACAGTAATTGAAGGGTGTCCGTAAATCGACAAGCGAATAGATACGCGGATGACGCAGATGTAGCGGATTTCCGCAGATTCTTTTTCCGGTTGATCCGCGCTGATCCGCTGCATCCGCGTCATCCGCGTATCTATTTCCTCTACTTTGTTGGCATTTCTTTTACGCCAGGCTTCAAGTAATTGGTGAACGGTGTTATTCACATCCAAAGCACAACACTTCAAGCAAGAACCAGCGGTGCACACCATCTCTACAGACCGGATGAACGCCTTTGCGCAATTCACGCTCGTGCCCATGAGCGCCGGCGACATCATTGATCGCGCGGTGCGGTTGTACCGGCAACATTTTCTGGTCTTCCTGCGCATCGTGCTGGCGCCGAGCCTGATCGCCTATGCGGGCGGCATTCTGTGGGCCATCGGCCTGCGCAACTTTTCGTTTGAACGCGGCGACCAGCGCATTCTGCTATCGCTGGCGCTGCTGGGCGGCGGCGGGGTGCTGTGGCTGATCGGCAAGGCGCTGTTCCTGATGTTGCTGGGCGGGGCGTCGCGTGCGCTGGTCTGGCACTTTTTTGACGGCACGCCGCTCAGCGCGCGCGCCGCTTTCCAAGCCGTGCGCGAACGCCGTTGGAGCCTGTTGGGCGCGACGGTGCTCGTGGCGGTATTGCTGCTGACGGTGCTGATGCTGGTTTACACGGTAGGTTCGTTCGCGTTGTTCTTTTACATCATCTTCGCGCTGTGGCTGCTCAGCGGTTTGCCGCAATGGGTGCAAGGCGTCGTGCACTTTCTGTTCGGCGCGTTGATCGTCGCGGGCGGCGTGTTCATGCTGTTGCTGACTTACGCGCGCGTGGTGTGCGTGCCGCAAGCGATGATGGTCGAAGGCAAAAACGTTTTCGCCGCGATCACGCGCAGCTTTCAACTGGCGGGCGGCGAAACCAAACGCATCGCCGCGCTGGTGCTGTTTCAGTTTTGCGTGGCGGCTTCGCTATACTGGCTGTTGATGATTCCGCTGGGCTGGTATGGCTATTGGCACGGCGTCGAAATCAGCCTCTTCAACACGCACGCGCCGCTCTGGTTCAGCATCGCGCAACAGACGCTGGCGCAAGTGGGCGAAATCCTGATCGCGCCGATTGTCCTGCTGGGCTTCACGTTGCTCTATCTGGACACACGCGTGCGCAAGGAAGGCTTCGATGTTGAATTGCTCGCCAACCGTGTGCTGCCGACGGCGGAATACGCGCCGCAGCCCGCGCCCGTGGCTGAATACAACGCCCGCCAAATCTCTTGGGCCGAAGCGCCTGCGCCAGTGGCGGCTGAACAGCAGTCCGTTGTTGAAGCCGCCTTTGTCCCCATTCAACCACTTGGCGAGTTTGCCGAAGTCGTGCCGTTACCGGCGGTGCAAGCCATGCCGCTGTCAACGGAGCAACCGATTGGACTGCGTTTCTGTTCGGCCTGCGGCACCCCAGCCGAGCCGCAAAGGATATTCTGTTCAAGTTGCGGAATGCGTTTTTGAAGCGATGCAATCATTGAAACCAAAACCGCTGCCGATCATGACTTTGCTGGTTTGGCTCTGCGCGCTTGCGCTGCTTGCGCGCGCCGCCACGCCGCTGGCCGACTACCGCAAGCGCATCGCGCGCGCCGCCGAACTCGCGCATACAATTGCCAAGCATTCGCCCGCCACCGACGAACAGCTTGCGCAGTTGCAAACGCTCAAGCAATTGCTGCCCGCGCGGGAAGAGATCGAAGCGCCCGGCCAATTCGTGCGCGTAAACAACGCCTGGGTGCACGAGACGCTGAACACGCTGCGCACTGAACCAGCGGCACAGGCCGCGCAACTGGCCGAACTGGCTGACCGGCTGGCCGCCTTGCAACAGCGGCTGACCGATCCCAATGCAGGCGGCAACCTTTCTGCCCAACCAGCGCACGACCGGCTCACACGCATTTTGGCGCAGCCGGAATATCAGCAAGCACAGCAGCAGGAATCGGCGATCAAACAATGGATCACTAAGATATTGCGCGAGGTGCAAGCCTGGTTCCGCAAGCTCTTCAGCGCCAGCCCCAAAGCGCAACCGAGCCAGTTCACACTCAATCTGACGCGGCTGTTGATTGGCGGCGTCTTGCTGTTGGCGCTGCTTTACGCCCTGTACAAATTCTTCCGCTGGTTCGGTACGCGCCAGCGGCGTGCCGAAACCGAGAGCGGCCCGCGCGAAATCTTGGGCGAGGTCATCAGCGAAAGCGCGACCACCGAAGATTTACTGGCCGCCGCGCGCGCGCTGGCCGCGCAAGGCGATTATCGCGGCGCCATCCGGCGCGCTTACATCGCGCTGCTCTTTGAATTGGAACAGCGCGGCAAGCTGCGATTGCACCGGGCCAAAACCAATCGCGACTATCTCGAAGCGTTGCGCGACGAAGCGTCGCTCTATCCGTCCTTCGTCGCGCTCACACGCATGTTCGAGCGCATCTGGTACGGCCACGCTCACGCCACCGAATTCGATTTTGAAGGCTTCCTGACGGGTTATCGGGAAGCGATGGGAAGATTGTAGATTGCAGATTGCGGATTGCGGATTTGGACTGACCCCTTGAATCCTCTTTTGTATCGCCGCATCCGAGTCAATCTGCAATCTGCAATCCGCAATCTTATGCGTCGTTATCTAAGCTTGATTCTCACGTTCGGATTGGTGCTGCTGGTGCTCATCGGGTTGAGCGCGGCGGGCAGTCTGGAATTCGACCGCAAGGACGAGAACGAGTTGGCGCCGGTGCGCTCCAGTTACAACCCCGGCCCGACGGGGACGCGCGCGCTGTATCAGTTGCTGGAAGAAACAGGCTACCCGGTGGCGCGTTGGCGCGAACGATTTGGCGAATTGAAGCGCAAGGCCGATGGCGCACTCTTGATCCTGGTCGGGCCATTCGCGGCGGCTGATGAATTGGAAGAAGCCGAAGTGCAGGCCTTGCAGGAATGGTTAAACGCGGGCGGACGTGCGCTGGTCATCAGCCGCGAACCGGCGGAGCAGTTCGGCGATTACACCATCAGCGCGCAGATGCCGGACAAACTGCCCGCCGCCACCGCGCCGCCCGAGCAGATCGTCAATGCCAAGAGCGATGAATTGATCGCGCAACCGACCGAGTTGACGCGCGACTTGCAAGGCTTGGCGTTGTCAGAGTTCGCGGCTCGGCTGAAATTCCACGCGTTGGTGAGGGAAGAAAAGCTATCGGTTACTGCTCAGAAAGACACGCCACCGCCACCCGCGCCAGTTAAATCGCCCGCACCGACCGCCAAAAACGAGGCTGAAAGTGAAGACGAAAAGATTGCGGAAAAGCGTAAGGCCGAGATAGAGGCGCTGCATTTCAGCGACAAGCTGCGCGCGCCCGTCATCCACTTGGGCGATAAAGACGGCGCAAGGCTGGCCGATTTCAATTACGGCGCGGGGCGCGTCGTGTTTCTGTCCGATCCCTTCGTCATTGCCAACCACGGGCTGGCGCGCGGCGCGAATCTGCAACTGGCGCTCAATCTGGTCAACGCACTGCGCCGCGAAGGCAAGCCGATCTTGTTTGACGAATACCACCACGGCTATCACAGCGAAGAGAATGCGCTGGTGCGTTACTTTAGCGGCACGCCGTTCTGGTGGGTGCTGGGGCAGTTGTTGCTGCTGGGCTTGCTGTTGGTTTACAGCTACGGCAAACGCTTCGCGCGCCCGCTGCCGTTGCCGCAAGTGGATCGGCACTCGCCGCTGGAGTTCGTCGGCTCGATGGCCAATTTGCAACAGACCGCGCAGGCGCGCGACCTGGCGATTGAAAACATTTATCCGCGCTTCAAAACGCGCCTGTGCCGCCGCCTGGGTTTGCCGGGCAAAGCCGGGCCCACCGAAATTGCCGCCGCCATGCGCGAGCGTCCGCAATTCGCCGCCGTGGCCAATGAGTTGGAACTGGCGTTGCGCGAGAGCGAATACGTGTTGCAAGGCGACCGGATTAGCGATCAACGGTTGGTGGAATTGGTGGCAACAATGCGGCGGGTTGGGGCGGAACTGGCGCGTTAGCAGCGGGCACAAATTGCCGCAACAACCCATCCGTGACCTTCGTATCCTGAGTCGCATCAACGAACGTTCACTCACCACCAAAGGAGAAGCTTATGTTCTGTCCCGGCTGCGCCATTCCAGTTACCGACGATACGAAATTCTGCAAAAGCTGCGGCGCGAACCTGCGCGGCGTCCGCGAAGCGCTGACGGGGCGCAGCGAGCAATTCGACTGGTCGAAAACCTGGGTCGCCGAGATGTTCATGACCGAAGAAGAGCGGGAGCGGCGGCGCGGCGTGACGCCCGACCAAAAGCGCCTGAATGAAATCCGCGCCGGGGTCATCACGACGCTAGCCGGCATCGGTTCGATGATCTTCTTGTACTTCCTTTTGGGCGCAGTGGCGAACAACGAATCGGTCAAAGATGCCGAAATCCTCCACCGTGTCTGGCTGCTGGGCGTCGTGCCGTTCCTTATCGGCATCGGCCTGCTCTTCAATGGCATCTTCTTGAGCAGGCATCGGGTCAAACCAGTCCTGCCCCCGACTCCTACACCGTTGCCTGACCACACGACCAATCAACTCGAAGCGCCGCGCACAAATGCCAGCGTCGTCGAACACACCACCGCCCATTTGTCAGAGCGGCGCGAGGCTGTTTATGCGCCGCTGCGCAAGGATGAATGATGAGTCGAGCTGCCTGCCAACTGGGCGCGCGGGCGGCTCGTCCGCAAAAGATAAAAGCCGCGCAGCATCCTTTCCCAACCCAAGGAAGTGGATGCTGCGCGGCTTCTTTACCCAGCGGACGGGACGTCCGCGCTCCCAGTTCGCCTTATTTCTTGGGCTTCGCGCCTTCTTCAAATACGACTTCGCCATTCACCACCGTCAGCGCACAACGCGTCTTCAAAATCTCGGCTTCGGGAATCGTCATGATGTCCGCTGACAGCACCGTCAGATCGGCCAGCTTGCCCACTTCGATTGAGCCGCGCGACTTCTCTTCAAACGCCGCAAAGGCCGCCCAAAGCGTGAACATCTTCAATGCCTGTTCGCGCGTGACTTTTTCTTCCGGGTGCCAGCCTTCGCCGGAAAAGCCCTTGGCGTCCTTGCGCGCGACCGCCGCGTAAAACTCGATCATCGGTTCACCCCGTTCGACCGGCGCGTCCGAACCGCCCGCAATCACGTTGCCCTGTTTGATAAACGTCTGCCAGGCATACGCGCCTTTCAATCGTTGCAGGCCCAGCCGCGACTGCGCGAAATGCAAATCGCCGATGGCGTGCGAGGGCTGCATCGAAGGGATGATTTTCAATTTGGCGAAACGCGGGATGTCGTCGGGATGGACGATCTGCGCGTGTTCGATGCGCCAGCGCGGATCGTCGCGCGTCATGCGTTCGATGGGCGCGACTTCGTTGAAGGCGCGTTCATACCAATCCAGAATCGTGCGGTTGGCGCGGTCACCGATGGCGTGCGTTTCGACTTGAATGCCTTTCTTCAACGCCTCGCGCAACAACGGCATCACTTGCTCTTCTTTCTGTGTCAAAAAACCATTCGTGTCGTGATCGGCATAATTTTCGAGCAGCGCCGCGCCTTTGGAACCGAGCGCGCCATCAATCACGATCTTGATGTCGCGCACCGTCAGCCGCCCGTCATACAAACCAATCTGCGGCCCTTCTTTCAGCAAGCGCTGCGCATCGGGGCCCGGCCCGCGCACCGCTTCGTAGAGGCGAATCTTCAGCTTGCCTTCACCGTAAAGCCGCTTGACCATTTCGATCTGATCGTAGCCGACGCCCGCGTCCTGCACCTGCGTCCACCCGAGCGCGAGGCTGCGCTGATCGGCCAGGATGAGTGCGCGTTCGTTGTCGTCTTTGGTCGGCCCCGGAATCAGACGTTGCACCAACCCCTGCGCGCGGTCGAGCAGCATGCCGTTGGGTTCGCCGCTTTGTTTGTCTTTCATGATCTCGCCGCCGAAAGGGCTGGCCGTGTTTTTATCAAGGCTGGCGAGTTTGCAGGCCGCGCTATTCACCACCGCGCCGTGCCCATCGGCGCGTGTGAGATAAACCGGATTGTTCGGCGCGATCTTGTCGAGGTCTTGGCGCGTCGGGAAGGCTTGCGGTTGCCAGAAGGTTTCAATCCAGCCGCGCCCCGTCACCCATTCGCCGGGCTTGGCCTTATCCACACGCGCTTTCACCTTGGCGAGAAAGTCGCTTAGGCTGGTCGTGCCTTCCAGATTCAGATTCATTTCGCGGAAGCCAACGCCGCTGAAATGATAATGCGCGTCGGCGAAGCCGGGATAAACGGCCTTGCCTTTCAGATCAACCACTCGCGTGGTCTTGGCCTCGAACTTCTTCACGTCAGCGGTCGAGCCGATGAAGACGATGTGGCCGTAGCGTATGGCGACGGCTTCGGCTTTAGGCTGGGCGTCATTGACGGTGTAAACGACGCCGTTTTTGAGCACAAGGTCGGCGGGTTCAGGCTTGGCCGACTTGTCTGGTTGCTGTTGCGCCGTGCTGTGCGTGAAGGCGGCAAACGCCGTCAGCGTGATGAGCAAAAACAGGGCCGTGATTCTCATTGCGGTTCTCCGTGGATGTGTTGAGTTGACGATGATGGGCACGATTGTAGCCGGTCGGGAATGCAATCCAAAGGTTGCGGCCAAAGGTTGTCGCCAAAGATTGCTGAAAGATTTTTTCTGGCGCAGGGAAGAAAGCGCCCGACTGCGCCGTCTAAGGGTTTGTAAGCAGTTGCAGGAGGGCAGACAAAACGCCTCGTCAAAACAGCGGAGTGAGTACAGAATTGCGTGGAGCTAGTCGTTGAACAATTGAGCATGGAGAGACGCGCCGCGATGAGTGAACACACAAGCGAGCAACGCCTGATCGCCGCCTGCCAGACAGGCGACCGCGAAGCGTTCCGCCAATTGTTCGAGGCTTATCAGGAGCGCGTCTGGGCCATCGCCATTCACTACGCCGGCGAAGAGCAGGCCGCGCGCGACATCACGCAGCAGGTCTTTTTGAAACTCTTCGCTTCGATCAAACAGTTCCGTCACGAAGCCAATTTTGCGACGTGGCTCTACCGGCTGGTCGCCAACGTTTGCCTGGACGAACAGCGCAAGCAACGGCGCTTTTTGTCGTTTGATTTTTGGCGGCGCGATGAGGATGACGAAGAGATGAGCCCGGCCGATTGGCAACAGGCGCGGCAGTTTCAGGATGGGTTGCAAGAGCAGCGCTTCACGCAAACGGAGATGGCGGCGGCGGTCAAGGCGGCGGTCAAGGAGTTGAGTCCGCCGCTGCGCATCGCAATTTTGCTGAAGTATTTCGAGGACATGTCATACGAAGAGATGGCGCGCGTGCTGGCTTGTTCGCCGGGCACGGTGGCGTCGCGCTTGAATCGGGGGCACAAGGCGTTGGCCGCGCGGCTGGCGCATTTGCGGCAATAGACAGAAAGAGGGAGCAAATGAAAAAACTGATCGCCTTGAGCGCGTTCCTGGCATTGCTCGGTTGCGCAGCCACGGCGCAGCAAAACCGCAATCTGGTGGGCGGTGGTTGCGATGGCTGCGAAGGGCTGTTTGAAGAGATGCCCAAGCAATTGAGTTGGGAAACAACGATCCACAAACCGGGCGAACCGGGCGAACCGCTCGAAATCAGCGGCACGATTTTCAAGGCCGATGGCAAAACGCCCGCGGCGGGCGTGATCCTGTACGTTTATCACACCGACGCGCGCGGCATTTACGAACCCGCGCCGGGCGCGACTGGCTGGGTAAAACGGCACGGCCATTTGCGCGGCTGGATGAAGACGGACGCGCGCGGGCAATACAAATTCCACACGATCAAACCGGCGGCGTATCCGGGCCGCAAAGACCCGGCGCACATTCATCCGACCGTCAAGGAGCCGGACAAAAACGAATACTACATTGACGAATACCGCTTCGACGATGATCCGCTATTAACGGCGCAAGAACGCGCCCGCGCAGAGAAACGCGGTGGTTCCGGCATCATCAAACTAACCAAGAACAGCACAGGCATCTGGGTCGGGCAACGCGACATCGTGTTGGGCCAGAACATTCCGAATTATCGCTAACTATGTTTCGTCGTCACCTTCACAACCAGCTTTCGGCCTATCATCACGGCGAACTCGCCGCAGGTGAACGGCAGCGTGTCGCGGCGCATTTGGCGCAGTGCGCGCAGTGCCGCGCCGGATACGAACAGATTGCATTCGGCGCGCAATTGGCCGCGCAATTGGCGGCGCAGTACAAAGGTACGCCTGCGCACGCGCAGCTTTGGGATGATTTGGCTGAGCGACTTGCCTCGCAGGAAGAGCGAGAGTTTGCGCAAACACGACCGAACGGACCGTTCACGCCGCGTTTCAAGTTCGCCCTCGCCGTTGGTGCAATGGCCGTGCTGGTGGTCAGTGTGTTGAGCTGGCAGTTTTATCGCCGCGCCACCGCGCCCGCTTGGGAAGTCGAAACGCTAGCCGGTTTGCCGCGCATCGGCACACAACTCATCAACAAAGCCGGGCGCTTGCGCGTGGGCGAATGGCTGACGACCGATCCCTCATCCAGCGCGCGCCTCTTCGTAGGCTCTGGGGTGGGCGCCATCGGGCAAGTCGAGATCGAGCCGAACTCGCAAGTGCAACTCGTGACCGCGCGCGCGACCGAACACCGGCTGGCACTGCAACGCGGCAAACTGACCGCCGTCATCACCGCGCCGCCGCGTTTCTTTTTCATCAACACACCCTCGGCGACGGCGGTGGATTTGGGCTGCGCCTACACGCTGGAAGTGGACGAGAGCGGGCAAGGCACCTTGCGTGTGATCGTCGGCTGGGTGGCGTTTGAGGAGCGCGGCATCGAATCCTTCGTGCCCGAAGACGCGCTGTGCATCACGCGGCCCAAGCTCGGCCCCGGCACGCCGCATTTCGCGGATGCGTCCGCAGCGTTGCAAGCGGCGTTGGCGCGCTTCGATGTGGCGCAACCGGGCGAGGCCGCGCGCGGAACGGCGCTGGCCGAAGTTTTGAACGAAGCGCGGCAACGCGATGGGTTGACGCTCTGGCATTTGCTGGCGCGCACCAATGCGGACGAACGCAAATTGGTCTTTGACCGTTTCGCAACCTTGATCCCGCCACCAGCGGAAGTAACGCTGGCAGGCATTCAGCGCGGCGAACGCGCCATGCTGGATGCGTGGTGGGAAAAACTCGAATTGGGCAGTCCGAGTTTTTGGCGGCAGTGGAAAGCTCCACTGCCGTCCACAAAGTAACGGCTGCTTGCCAACCACAACTCGATCCCTAACCAACCCTAAACCGGGCAAGGAGGACTTTATGTTTCGCAGAACCATTGACTCTGTTCGCTACGCGTGTGTTTTGTTGAGCTGTCTGATGCTGGTGCAGTTGACCGCACTGGCGGGGCCGCCGTTGATTTGCCATCCCTATGAAATTGCTGGCGCGCAATCGTTGCCGTGGTCGAACAACGCCACGAACTGGCGCGCGGTCAAAAGCGATTACGATTTGCAGCGGCTGGTGAACGATACGCTGGCGCTGCTCGCGCCCGCCACGCCCGTCATCGTGCGGATGGAGACCATGCGCCGCGCGACGATTTACGCCGTCTGGGCGGGGCTAGATCAAAAGGTCGGCTACGCGGCCAAGGACAAGCAGGTCGCCAGCGAATTGCTGGCGCGTTTGCAGGCGCGCGCCAAGCAGAATCCGAAAGACGCGCTGGCGCTGTTCGACGCGGGTTATCTGCTCTCCAGTTACCAACAATCCGGCTGGCAAGCTGGCTCGCAGCCGACCGTTGACGCTTATGCGCAGGTGCGGCAGGCGGCGGAAATGAGCGGCGACGCCACGATGCAATTTGCCGCCGCGTTGGCGACGCAGGACAAGGCGGCGCAACGCGCGCATCTGCAAAAGGCTGCGGCAGGCGCGGCGGAAGGCTCGTTGCTCGCGCGCAATCTGGTCAAGCATTTCAGCAGCCAGGGCCGCAACCTGGCGGAGTTGCGCAACAACCTGGGCGCAACGAAGTAACAACCAAAAAATCTCTGCCGCAGATTGACGCAGGGTTACGCAGATCGTTTTTTTATCTGCGTAACCCCGCGTTGATCTGCGGCTTTGTTTTGGCGGCGGCACGCGCATCTTTGCTTTCGATTTTTACCTTTTCCTTTTCAACAGACCCAATCAACGAGCGGCTCGCTTGAGTTGCGTTTGCTTACCTCGCCGCTATAATCAGCCCCCTCGCACGCAATCGCAGTTACCCGCATCCAACGAAGCTATGAATGTCTGTCAACTCACGCGCGAACTGATCGAGATCGAATCGGTGACGTGGAACGAAGGCGCGGTCGGGCGCTATTTGCGCGATTACCTGAGCGCCGCCGGGTTCGCCGTGATGACCCAACCGGTCAGTGAAGGGCGCTTTAACGTCTACGCCAAAGCGGGCGACCCGCTGGTGACGCTCTCGACGCACATGGACACGGTGCCGCCCTTCATCGCGTCGTCCGAAGACGAAACGAAAATTTACGGACGCGGCGCCTGCGACGCAAAAGGCATCATCGCCGCCCAGATCGTGGCGGCCGAAAAACTGCGCGCCGAAAACATCCACGTCGGACTTCTTTTTCTCGTCGGCGAGGAGCGCGACTCGATCGGAGCAAAAGTTGCCAATCAGTGTCCCATCGGATCGCGCTTCATGATCAACGGGGAGCCCACCGAAAACAAATTGGCCATCGCCACCAAAGGCGCTCTGCACGTAGAACTGACAGCCCGCGGAAAGATGGCGCACTCGGCCTATCCGGAACTGGGCGAATCGGCCATCGACAAACTGGTGGAAGCGCTGCATCGCCTGCACGCGATGAAGTTGCCCGAAGATCCCGACGTAGGCCCCTGCACAAAAAACGTAGGATCAATCCAGGGCGGCCGCGCACCCAACGTAATCTCCGACAGCGCGAAAGCCGACTTGTTCTACCGCCTGGTGGGTCCAACTGAAGACCTGCGCCGCCAGGTTCAGGAAACAGTAGGC